>CAMYKI010000028.1 GCA_947258985.1 uncultured Acidimicrobiaceae bacterium | reverse complement strand
AAGAGACTCTCGTCCGGGACATCGGTGAATGTGTGGCTGGCGGATACTGCAATCGGTGAGATGACGGCCGCAACGAGTGCCAGCACAAGTGTTGCTTTGATCAGTCTTTTTGGTACACGAATTGTCAGATGATTGTCCAAAACCGGGTCTCCTTCCCGAACGCGAGATCGCGATCGAACTGAGAATACGAAACGTCAACGAAATGCGCTGCAACCCACCTTCTTCCCGAGTTGTGGAAGAGGTTCCTGGTACCCCTCTAGGTCTCTACATCCGAATGTAATACCGCGCGGGGGCTTTCGGGTGTCATTTCCTGGTTAGTCACCTACCGGAGCGTTCCCGGCCGATCGGCCATGCCGGTGACGATTCCAGGCCCAAAGTGCGAGGGCGAAGCCTGCGACGAAGCCCAACACATACCAGGCAATCGGGCCGCCGCTCAGGTTGGGGCGCAGCGGTTCCGTGAGCAATCGCACGGCGCTTGCCCAAGCGAGAGCCAGCCCGGCCGGCACTGCAGGCGCCGGTCTCCCGCGCTGTCTCCACACGGCGATCACAATGGCGCCCGCAAACAGTCCGAGTGCCGCATACATCTCTACCGGATGCCGAGTTACCGTGCTCCCGTCCTGGGCGACCGCCCAGGGCAGATCAGAGGCAGTGCCCAGGCAGGCGTCACGGACGACACAGCCGGCATGCCATCCTCCGAGCCCGGCGAGAGCGGCGGCGGCAAGACCGTCGAAGACCGGCCACAGCTCCTCGCGGCCCAGCCAGGCGACGGTTGCGATCCCTGCAACGGCCGCAGGGCCGGTGGCGACGCCGCCGCGGATGAGCACCATGTCCGCCGGATGAGTGATGGGATTCACCCCGTCTCCGATCATTGCCGCCAGACGTCCGACAAACACACCTGCGATTACTCCGGCAAGGGCGATGTCCCAGAGATTTTTTGTGCACGATGCGGCGTTGCCGCGCCGCGCCTCCCAGTAGAGCACGCCATAAAGAGGGAGAACAGCGAAGAGGACCGCCCCAAGGAGAGTGAATTCCATCAGCGGCTCAGGATCTCGTCAATTTGCAGTGCCAGCGTTCTTTCGTCGATGACCCCGCTGTGCAACTCGACGAGCTCTGCTCCGGGGGCGTAGAAGAACGTGAGCGGGACCCCACGCCCACCGCCGAGGTCGACCGGGATGTTGCCCCTGACGTCGATGTAGTGGTCGATCTGTGCGTCCGGGAAGAACTCGGCGATGAAGCCGCGGGCTCCCTCCTGATCGTCTTGCACGTTGAGGCCGATGAACGTGACGTCCCCTCCGGCCGATTGTGCCGCCCGCTCCAGCAGAGGCGCTTCGGAACGGCAAGGGATGCACCAGGATGCCCACACGTTGAGCACTACCGGGGTAGGGGATCGGGCGATGATCGCCGAGAGCTCCTCGGTCGTCGTCTCCGGGAGCTCGGGGACGGCCGAAATGTCGGCGGTCTCGCCCCCACACCCAGCCATGACCAGAACGATGAACAGGATTGAGAGGGTGCGGCGCATCGGGGGAGTGTACGACCTCAACCGACCGGCGGTGTCAGCGCGCCCTTTTGTCGAGCTCTGCGATGACGCTTCGGGCGGGGATGCCCCGCTCTGCCAGAAGAGCGAGAAGGTGATAAACCACGTCGGCGCTCTCCTCGATGACCCGCTCTGCCGAGCCCCCTTCTTCGTGATTCTTGGCGGCGATAAGTGTTTCGGTTGCCTCTTCGACGAGCTTGCGGCCGGTCAGATCTGGCCCGGCAGCAGCAAGCCTCGCCGTATACGAGTCGGGCGTGGGCGCGGCAACCCGATCGGTGATGGTGCTCCACAGTCGCTCCAGCTCCGCAAAGCCCTCGCCGAGAGAACTATCTTCGAAGCAGCCGACGGCACCGGTGTGGCAGGTAGGGCCCTGGGGGTGCGCTTTGATGAGAAGGGCATCGGTGTCACAGTCGGCGGTAATCGACACCACATCCAGGTAGTTGCCGCTTGTCGCTCCCTTCTCCCACATCTCGGACCGGGATCGGCTCCAGAAGTGGACCCGTCCCGTTTCTGTCGTGAGCTTCAAGCTCTCCTTATTGAGGTACCCGAGCATCAAAACCCGTCCTGTGGTGGCATCCTGCACGATCCCCGGGACGAGGCCGTCTTGCCCGAACGTGATCTTGCTCGTCATGATGTTCTCGCGGGTAGTCCGGCGGAAGCGAGTCCTCGCTTGAGGTCTTCGATGTCGATCTCCGATCTGTGAAATATCGATGCGGCCAGCACGGCGTCGGCCCGCCCCGGCTGGAGAGCATCGACGCAGTGCTCGATGGTTCCTGCTCCTCCCGATGCAATCACCGGAACGGTCACCGCGTCCCGGACCGCCTCCAGCAGTTCGAGGTCGTATCCGTCCTTTGTGCCGTCACGATCCATCGATGTGAGCAGTATCTCGCCTGCACCTCGTGCCACCGCCTCTGAGATCCAAACGATGGCGTCGAGGCCGGTTGGGGTGCGGCCACCCTGTATGACGACTTCCCAGCCCGCAGTCTCCTTCCGGCGTCTGGCGTCAACCGCCAGCACCACGCACTGCGAGCCGAACGCGGCGGCGCACTCGTCGATCAGATCGGGTCGTTGTACCGCCGCAGAGTTCACCGATACCTTGTCGGCGCCCGCCCGCAGTGTTGCCCGCATGTCGGCGACCGTCCGCACCCCGCCACCGACGGTGAGAGGGACGAAGACGTGTTCGGCTGTCCGTCGCACCACGTCGAGCATTGTGGTTCTGTTGTCGGAGGACGCGGTGATGTCGAGGAAACAGATCTCGTCGGCGCCCTCAGCGACGTATCTCTCGGCGAGGTCGACGGGATCGCCCTCGTCCGTGAGGTTCACGAAGTTGACGCCCTTGACGACCCGTCCTTCGGTCACGTCGAGACAGGGGATGACCCGCCTACGTAGCATTCGCGGCCTCCCCGCAAGCGGTGACAAAATTAGCAAGCATCCTCAGGCCGGCGGGTCCGGATCGCTCCGGGTGGAACTGAACCCCCACCCGATTGCTGGAGCGGGCCCCGGCAACGAAGGACTCTCCGTATTCGGTTCTGGCGATGATGGCGCCGGCGTCTTCTGGCACTACGGCAAATGAATGAACGAAGTAGAACGTCGCTTCTTCGGGTATCCCGGCGAACAGAGGATCGGACATGAACGAGACATCGTTCCATCCGATATGAGGGAGCAGCGGGGCTCCCTCGAGCCGGGTGACCCGGCCCGGCATCAGTCCCAGGGCGTCCGTTCCATCCTCTTCGGAGTGCTCGAAGAACAGTTGCAGTCCGACGCAGATGCCCAGGAGAGGCCCATCCCAGGCACGCAGCGGTTGGACCAACCCGGCAGCGGTTAGCCGGCGCATGGCGGCCCCTGTGGTGCCCACTCCGGGAAGGACCACGCCATCTACCCCGGCCAGGCCGTCTGGTGTTCCGGTGACGGTCACCGCAGCACCGGCCCGCTCTAGCCCCTGAGCGATGGACACGAGATTGCCCGCCCCGTGGTCGACGACGGCGACTGAGGTCACGCGGTACCTTTTGTCGAGGCGATGCCGGTGCGACGTGGGTCGAGTTCGACGGCCGCCCGCACCGCATAGGCAAGAGCCTTGAAGGCAGCCTCCGCGATGTGGTGATCGTTGACGCCAGTGCCGGTTATGTGGATCGTGGCCCCGGCGCTGCGTGCGAACGCCTCGAGCGCGTGAGGGATCATCTGGGTGCCGAGCGTTCCGAGTCGTTCGGTCGTGAACGGCAGGTCGATGACGGCATAGGGTCGCCCTCCGATGTCGACGACAGCTGTTGCCACGGCTTCGTCCATGGGGATGGTCGCCGAGCCGTACCGTCGGATCCCTGATCGGTCCCCGATGGCGTCGGCGATGGCGGAACCGAGGACGAGCGCAGTGTCTTCGACCGTGTGGTGCTCGTCGACATGCAGGTCTCCGGTGGTGGCTATCGAAAGGTCCAAGAGGGCATGGTGTCCGAATGCGGACAACATGTGGTCGTAGAACCCGACACCGGTCGAGATGTCCACCTGTCCGGTTCCGTCGAGATCCAGAGTGATGCTGACATCAGTTTCCCTCGTGGTTCTTTGCACAGATGAGCTTCTTTTCATCGCAGACACCTTTCCAAGGCCGATATGAGACGGTCGTGAGCCGGGGCGGTTCGCACCGTGAACCTGAGGTGTTCCCCCAGGGGACCGTCGATGGGGAACTTGCGCGGTACTAGGCCCACGTCGATCAGTTGTTGTGCGACAGAGTGGGACTCCGGGCCCACCTCGCACAGCAAGAAGTTGGTCGTCGACGGTAGGACCCGAAGGCCGAGATCCGTCAGCCGGGTAGCGAGTTCACTACGACTCTCGATGGTGGCGGCTACGGTCCGGCGCATCTGGGAGGGTGAGTCCAGCGCGGCCAGGGCAAGGTCGACCGACGTCGACGAGATGCTGCCCGGCGGCCGTACCGCGTCGATTGCTGCGACGAGGTCGGGGTGGGCCATGGCATAGCCGACTCGTGCCCCGGCAAGTCCATAGGCCTTGGACAGGGTTCGGAGAACTATGAGATTGTGGTGACTCTCGACACGCTCGGTCCAGTCTTGATCCCCGAACTCGGCATAGGCGCCGTCAACGACGACCAGTCCGTCGGTGGCAGCGATGGCAGCCTCGACGACGTCGTCATCAACAGTGTTGCCGATCGGATTGCTGGGGGTGCATATCCACACAAGATCGGCGTCGCGGGCGGAACGGATTACCTCGTCGGCGGGGAACTCGAAATTCGGTGAGGCGCTCGGGATCGACTGGAATACTCCGCCTGCCTGGAGTGTGGAGATCTCGTAGAGCGGGTATGTCGGTGTCGCCGCCACGGCGGTATCGCCCCGTTCGAGGAAGGCCCTGCCGCACAGCAGTATGAGCTCGTCGGCACCGGCTCCGGGGACGATCTGGTCGGAGGTCAGCCCGCTCGAGTCGGCTGCAGCGACGCGGAGACCGCGGTAGTCGGCACCCGGGTACTCGTTGAGCCCGGAGAGGGAACGGATCGCTACGGCTGGGGCCCAGTCCGTGGGGAAGGGGGAGGTGTTGTGGTCGAAACGCTCCACTTGGTCCGGGGGGATGCCGGCGGCGGTTGCGATTTCGGCCGTTGTGGGTTGCCATTGATACTTGGGAGCCTTCATTGGCCTTCCCTTTCGAAGCGAATGTCGACTGCGAGCTTGTGGGCGGTGAGGCCTTCCGCCTCAGCAAGCGAGCTGATCGTTGGTCTGAGAGTGGCCAGACCGGTTTCAGACAACGTTTGCACCTGGCGCCATGATCCGCAGTCCTCGACGCTCAACGGCCCATAGGCGGCAGCGAGGCCGCCGGTCGGAAGGACGTGGTTTGCTCCGGTGGCGTAGTCGCCGGCGGATTCGGGTGCCCAGTGACCAACAAAGACCGAGCCCGCGGCGGTAGCGCGCAAGGCGTCGTCGGTGGCGTTCTCGGTGTGGATTGTGAGGTGCTCCGGTGCGTACTCGTTGGCAAAGTCGATGGCGGCATCCATCGAGTTGCACATGACAATGAGGCCGTGGTCGACCAGTGCCGCCCGAATGGTGCCGCTGCGCTCGAGTTGGGGGAGCAGCTTGTCGATGTGTCCGATCACTTCTTCGGCGAACACGGTGTCGGTTGTGACCAGGGCCACTGGTGATTCCGGACCGTGCTCGGCTTGGCACATCAGATCGGCGGCGATGATCTCGGCGTCGGCGGTACCGTCAGCCAGGACGAGGGCTTCGCTGGGTCCGGCCGGCAGATCGACGCCAACATCGCCATAGACGATCAACTTCGCCGCGGTAACCCACGCATTGCCCGGGCCGACGATCTTTTGCACGGGTTCGATGCTTTCGGTGCCGTAGGCCAGAGCCGCTATTGCCTGGGCCCCTCCTGTTGCATAGACCTCGTCGACTCCCAGCAGCGCCGCGGCTGCCAGCATGGTCGAAGAGACGGTGCCGGTATCGTCGGCGGGGCTGGTGACGGCGATTTCGCCGACGCCCGCGACCTGGGCTGGGATCACGCCCATGAGAAGGCTCGACGGGTAGGCGGCTCGACCGCCGGGAACGTAGACACCGATGCGGCGCAGCGGGGTCCAGCGACGATCGATAGTCACGCCCGGTACGGTCTCGATGGTCCGGTCTTGGGGGAGTTGCTGTTCATGGGCCTTGCGGATGTTGGTGATCGCTTGCTCCAGAGCGAGGCGGGTCGAGACGTCGATCTCAGCCAAAGCACGGCCGATTTCAGCCGGTTCGATACGCAAATCGCCGGTGCTCCGCCCGCCTCCGTAGGAGTCGTTGGCGGCCCGGAGCGCATCGTCCCCTCCGTGGCGGACCCTGGAGACTATTTCGGCAGCGGCCGTTCGCATCTCCTGATCCGGAACCGCAGATCGGCGGAGGAGCGCGGACCTGTCTTCAGGTGCCAATTCTTCGAGGTAGATGGTTCTGACATTCATGGTCATTGGATCAGCTGGTCGATCGGGAGAACCAGGATTCCACTGGCGCCGGCCTCTCTGAGGCGGGGGAGCACTCGCCACAGTTCATCCGTGTCGACGACGGAGTGAATCGCAACCATGCCCTCGTGGGCGAGCGGGATCACCGTGGGCGCTTCGAACCCGGGGATTATGGATTCGACGTCGGCGACGGCCGTGGTCGGGGCGTTCATCATTATGTAGCGCTTGCGTCTCGCAGCAACCACCGACTGCATCATGAGCACTACCTGTGCGATCGTCCCGTTGGTCTTTGCAAGAGTTCCCGGTCGACCGACAAGGACCGCCTCCGATTCGATGATGTCGGCAATCGGCCGCAAGCCGTTGATGAGCATGGTCGAGCCACTCGAGACGAGGTCGACGATGGCGTCGGCGATGTCGAGCTTGGGAGCAACCTCGACTGATCCACTCAGCGGCACCGTTGTGATCGGAATCTCTCTGTCGGCGAAGAATGCCTGGGTGGTGACCGGGTGCGATGTGGCGATCCTGGCTCCGGCGAGATCCTCAAGAGAGGCGATGGGGGAGGCCTTGGGCACCGCCGCAGCGAGCCGGCAATGGCCGTAGCCGAGTTTGGCGATTATCTCGAGGTTCGTTCCGCTCTCGCTGAGCAGGTCGATGCCGGTGATTCCCAGATCTGCGACACCATCGGCAACGAACTCGCAAACGTCGTCTGTGCGGACGAACAACGCCTCGAGATCCATATTGCGCACCGGGACTGCCAGGGCGCGGTCGGTCTTCTCGTATCCGAGACCGGCCTGCTTGAGCAGGGTCGCCGTCGGTTGCTGGAGCCGTCCCTTGTTGGGTAGGGCAAGTCGGTAGGTCATGTTTCTTCCTGGGTGGTTTCAAGTTTGTCGAGCATCGCCCGGTAGCCCCCGGTACCGTGCTGGAGCCATTGGTTGATGCGCACGATGGTTGCGGTCGAGACACCGGTATCGGCAGCTATCTCTCGATAAGGTCGCCCGGCCCCGAGCTGGCGTACGACCGCCCACCTCTGCGAAATCTCCTCCAATTCGCGACGCGTGCAGAGGTCACGGAAGAAGTGGGCTGCTTCGTCCCGGGTTTCCAGCGTGACGACGGCTTCAAACAGCGCAGCCGTGGCGTCGTTGCGCCAGTCGTCGCTTGCCATCACCATTCCGGTGTCCTTTCATCGTTGAGTTCGATGCGCTAGTGTTTTAACACGTTAGCACAGAAATACAAGAATGATGGAGAAGAAGCGTGTATGTGATTCCGGCGGTGGACGTTCTCGACGGGCGTGTGGTACGGCTGCGGCAAGGCAGCTACGACGATGTGACGGTCTATGCCGAGGACCCGGCAGAAACGCTTGCGTGGTGGGTGGGGCAAGGCGCCCGCATTGTTCATGTCGTTGATCTCGCCGGGGCCCGCGATGGAACCGGCGATCGCTCGTTGTGGGAACGACTCGGGGCAACCGGTTTGCCGTTTCAACTGGGCGGCGGGATCAGATCTCTCCAGGATGCGGCGAACCTCATCGAGGCAGGGGCAAGCCGGGCGGTGCTCGGCACCGCAGCCGTATGGGACAGGGCAGTCGTGACGGACATCGTTGCGACGGTGGGTGCCGCCGCGGTGGTCGCTGCAATTGATGTGAAAGAAGGGCGGGCCACCGGGGCGGGATGGCGCGACGAGGGCCGCGACGTCGCTGCCGTGGTGGGAGATCTTGTCGCCGCCGGCGTCGAGCGAGCATTGGTGACGGGCATCGCCGGCGATGGAATGCTGACGGGGCCGGATGTATCTCTCATCGAGTCGGTACGAGAGGCGGCACCGGAAATGGCGCTGATCGCCTCCGGCGGAGTGGGGAGACTCGACGACCTGGCAACCCTGACGAGGACAGACGCCGAAGCGGTCATCGTGGGCCGGGCGCTCTACGACGGCCGGTTCTCGTTTGCCGAGGCGGCGGCGACGCTCCGCGGATAGCAGGCTCCCTAGCTCTTGCGGTCCTCGTAGTGGGCGACGGCCGCATCGAGGTCGACCTTGGTGACGGCCAGCGCGGAGGAGTCCCGGCGCAACGCCCCGAGCGCTGCTTCGCGCAACAAGCCGGACAGGTCTGCAAACGACAGGCCCTCCGTAGCGTCGATCAGTTCATCGACATCGATGTCGTCGGCGAAGGGGACGTCGGAGATGCCGAAGAATGCCCGCCGTGACTCCGGTGCCGGCAGACCCAGATGGAGATGGGTTTCAAGACGGCCCGGCCGCAGCAACGCCGGATCGACGAGGTCGCGCCGATTGGTGGCCCCGATGGCGAACACGTCCCCTCGATCGGATACCCCGTCGAGTTCAGTGAGCAGGGCCGCCACAACCGAGTCGGTGACCGAGTTGGTTGAGTTGCCCCTCACCGGCGCCAGAGCATCGATCTCATCGAAGAACATGATTGCGGGCGCTACTGCTCGGGCCCGGGCGAATACCTCCCGAACCGCCCGTTCCGATTCGCCGACGTATTTGTCGAGCAATTCTGCTCCCTTGATGGTGAAGAAGGCAGCGCCGCTTTCGTGGGCAAGAGCCCGGATTACAAATGTCTTCCCGGTACCCGGCGGCCCGTAGAGAAGGAGTCCGCGTGGCGGCTCGATGCCGAGACGGGTGAAACGTTCCGGCTCCTGCATCTGCCAGATCACCGATTCGGTGAGGCGCTGTTTGACCTTGTCGAGGTTGGCTACCCGTTCGAAGCCGTAGCTGGGGATCTCTCCGAGAGAGGTTGTTCCGAGCGATGGGGTGGTTTCCTCGACTGCCCTGAGCAGAAGTTCTTCTGTGACGTTGCTTCCGTCTTGAGCCACCAGGGCAGAGGCGTGGACCACGGCAGCAATGACGTCGGCGCCGGAGAACCCGGCGGTTCGTGCCGCCAGGACTGCATAGTCGATCTCGCCGCTCGGCACCCGGGCCAGGGCCGCCTCGAAGAGCAGCTCGCGCCGCTCGAGGTCGGGCGGGGGAATGCTCAGTGTGCGGGGGAGAAACGCCGACTTGGCTACTGCCTCGGGAAGCCGAGCTACCGAAGAAACACCGAGAACGCACGCGAGCCGGGGCCGGTCGGCAACGGCATCGAGGAACCATCGCATGATGGCGGCGATTTGATTGCGGAACATGGCGTCGTCGCCGACGACTGCGTCGAGACGGTCGAGGAAGATGACCGACGGCCGCGGCGAGTTGTTGACGGCCTTTTCCAACAGCTCGAGCAGCTTCTGCGGCTTGAAGACCAGTTCGAGCGACACCTCGTGAACGGAAACGTCGACCGCTTCGGCGGCTGCAGCGACGATCTCGGATTTTCCGCACCCGGCGGGGCCCTCGAGAAGGACCCCGGCGACCTTGGGGAGTCCCCAGGCGTCGGGCAGGTCTCCTGGTGCGGTGAGCAGGGAGAGCCAGCCGGTCATGACTTCGACTTCGGTGGGTAGGCCGGCGAGGAGGGCTTCGGCGGTTGTCGGGGCTTCGCCGGCGGGGCTGCCAGGCGGTTGATCGACGACATCTTCTGTCGTCTCTCCGACTTCGTGGACGACCGTTCGGCTACCGACGACGGCCGCCGGGCCGGGAGTGACGGATACGATCCTTACGGCGACGGATTCCGGCGAGCGGTCGGCACCGTACCCGGTCTTGACGGCGACTGAGTCTCCCTCCGACACCGGCGACCCCTGCAGCGAGCGGGCTAGGTGTCTGGCATCGATTGCTGCGTCGATGCGGGAGATTGTCACGCGGTGGGCTTCGGGAAGCAGCGCCCGCTTGACGTCGACAGTGTCGCCGATGGCCAGCCCGGCATTGGCGATTACGCCCTCGCCGAGCATGATCGAGTTCGTTGATGTGGTCTCGCCGGGGCTGACCAGAACGTGACTGGCGCCAATACTCACGATGCCCCCGCCGGGTAATCCAAGAGCGGCGAGCAACGCCGAGTCTGCCCTCGCCACCGGGTCGGAGCCTTTGCGAACGATGAATTTCATGCGGGCAGGGTAACGCGGCCTGGCCGACGCTGTTGCGGAGAGGAGAGGGCGTGGATCGGAGGTGGGGAAGATGAGCCGCCAACCGCCCTACGGGGGGCGACCGGTGGAGGTGTACGAGTGGCCGAGCGGTGTCGTGAACACAAAATCCCCATTGTCCAGGGGTTCATATGTCCACCCGTAGCGTGTCTTGAGCGTGTGGTGGTGGCGGCACAGCGGGTAGAGGTTCCCGGTCTGGGTGCGGCGATCCTGCACCCAGGGGATGCGATGGTCGAGATCGGAATCCATCGCCGGCATGCGGCACCCGGGGTGGATGCAAGTCGGGTATCGGGCGTGCACGTAGCGGCGTTGGGCGGCGCTCGGTCTCCTGCGTGTGGTTCCGCCGGCGAGCGGCATCCCGCTGTCCGGGTCCGTGACGGTCCACTGCCATTCGCTGTCTCGTAGCTGTTCGGCGGCCTGCCGGGCGATGTCGGCGACCACCGGTCCGAAGCCTGCCAGATCGCCGGGAGTGTTCTTGAGTCTTGTCAGCGACGCAAGGTCGGTAGTCATGTGGAACGTGCCACGGCTCACAGTCTTCCCATGACCTTCGAGCAGGTCGAGGAGCACGTCGGCGCGCAGCTGATCCATGCTGCGGCCATCGCCTATTCGTTTGAGGTCCAGCGCCAGCTTGTTGATCCGGTTCTTGGCAGCGGCCAATCTGTGTGGCGGCAGATTGATCGCATGAAGGCTTGCGGTGCCGTCGGTGTTGGCCTCAGCGGTCACCCGACGGTCCTCCGTTGCGCGGCGGTAGCGTGCGACAGCATCGTCCGGGTCAGCCTGAATACAGAGCTTGCGCACCTTGGCTCGGAGTTGCCCGGTGGTCAGAAGCGGGGCGTCGTGGATGATCTGTTCGATGGCCTCACGAGCGGCTGCGAGGGGCAGATGGAGTGTTTCGTCGACCAGCGCCCGGGCTCGATGAACGTCGACCAGGCCCTCTCGGAGCGCGTGCCACACGCGGGGGAGTCTGCGCTCTAGCTCCAGCGCCAAAGAGACTTCGCCGTCGGCGCGGTGACGAGTGATGCGGAGCGCAGCTGCGATCTCCGCGGAACCAGCAATGGCTGCCTCGTCGAGGAATCGGTCGTCTTCGCAGGTGTCGGCCAGCGCGTCGACGACGGCTGCGATCGCTTCGTAGCTCTCGGCCTGATAGTGGGCGACCTGTCGCTGACGAGCCTGTAGTACCCGGATGCGGTCATAGCCCGAGCACCTCTCGAGGTCTACGTCATCCAGCATCGCAGCGAGCACCGCACCCGGAGGTATGGCACCGAGATTCTCGGGAATCCAATCGATCTGGTCTTCTACAGTACCGAACATATGTTCGACAGTATCAGGCCGCAGTGACAGAAACCAGACCCTCAACACCGGGCTATGGGAAGGTCAGCGGTGCCGATGGGGGCGTGCAAATCTTCCTGAATGGCCGGTTTGGTTGCGATTCAAGTATTCCGCGGGCTAGGCCGACGCAGTGCGTCCCTTTGCCCACTTGCGAATTCGCGGTAGATTCCAGCGAATCACTCCGGTCCAAAACACGAAGCTGACGATACCGAACTTGTATGCGTTGTTGACCCCATCGGACCACCCGTCGGCGGGCATGAAGAAGAAGTAGTAGCTGATAGTCAATCCTGCCAAGAAGTGAACCCACCGTAGAATCTTGCTCCAGTTCCTCATGATTTCTGTCTCCTCCCGGGACGGCTAGTCACCACGCGGTGCATTGACTGCGGCGTGGCGATAGCAGCGCTCTCCCTCTCGCTATTGGGCAGCGACCTCCACCCGCGCTCTCAACCTATCCGCCTAGGACTCGATCTGTGCGACCAATCGACGGGATAAACCGATCCAGCCCGGGAGTCTCAACTCGAACAACTTCGAGCTGGAAGGATATGTCGGGAAGATGGCGTACGGGTGCCGAGTCACTCTGATGTGCTATCCGCACCAGATATCCCGCTAGCGGGCGGCCCTGGGCCGCCTCTTGTCAGGTCGTACCAGTACACCCCGACCGAGAAGCCGGGTGCCATCTCTTGGTGCCGTTCCAGGCTGGCTCCCATCGCCTCATAGAACCCGACGGAACCGGGATCGGCCATGATGAGCATCCGCTCCGACATCGAGGCAGCCGATTCGACGGCGTGGTTCCACAACCGTCTGCGGTATCCATGACCGATCAGGTCGGGCTGTTTGAGCATCCGCAACAGCCCTACCTGGGCGAACCGGATCCGACGGGTCCTATGACAAAGACAAGCCCGCCCTACGGAAATGACCTAGCTAGCCCGCCAGAGAGGTGAGCCTGGCGACCGGGTGCCGCGATGTGGCGAGCGGATGAGTTGACTCGACGATGCGAACGTCTGGTCGGTCGAGCCATTTCCACACAAGTCGAGCCTCCTCGGCCTGACCGACGGTCTCTGGCACCAGGTGGGGGGCCGCCTCGACCGTCGCCGTCGTTGTCAGCGGCGGTTGGTCGTCGGGTCCCCAGGCGCCGACAAGCCGCCCGCTCTCGACGAGTACCGAGTCGCCGTTCGAGTCCTCAGCCCACAGCAAGCCGGCCCGGCGCAGGACCCCCCAACTCCGTCGGTTCTCGAGGGCCAGCGACAGGGCCCGGTGGCGATCCCGCAGATCTGCCGCTTCCTCAAAACGTGCCGTCCTGGCGTACTCGCGGAGCCGGGCGACCAGGGGATCGAGGAGTTCTGCCGGATCCTCTTCTATTCCGTGCCGCAGCCGGGAGACCACGTCCTGGTAGTTGGCTTCCGGCACCGAGCCGTCGCAGGGGCACATCGCGACCCCGAGCTGGGCAAAGCTGCATGCGGGGCTGCGTTTGCCGCCGGTCGTCATACACCGGCGTATCGGGATAGCATCCCAAATCGCCGCAACGACCGTGTTGGCGATGCGTCTGCTGCGAAAGGGACCGAGGTAGAGGCAGCCGTCGTCGCGCAAGGTGCGCACAATCGAAAGCCGGGGAAAGCGTTCTGCGGTCAGTTTCACAAACTGTGGCGATTTTGGTGGGCGAGAGCGTCGATTGAGCCTCGGGACGTGGTGATAGATCAATAGGATCTCCGTGACTTCGGCTTCGAGCTCCGTTGCGCAGACCCGGAAATCGATGTCGGAGAGGTCGCGCAACATCTGTCCAACGGAACGCCTGGAGTCGCCGTAGAAGTACGACCGAACTCTGGTGCGTAGGTTCTTGGCTTTGCCGACGTAGATGATGTTCTGGTCGCGATCGCGGAACATGTACACGCCCGGTTTGCGGGGGAGACGCTCGGTGAGTTCGATCTTGTCGTAGTGCGGTGCCCCTCGAGCCGTGGGTAGCCGCAACAGCTCGTCGAGGTCGCTCACGCCGATGGTTCCGGCGCGTTCGAGCAAGCCCCAGAACACATGCGCCGTGGCCCTGGCGTCGGCAAGTGCCCGGTGATTGGGGGTTACCGGGGACCGGAAGTGGGCCGCCAGAGTCTGCAGGTTCAAGCCCCTGGTCTCTTCACGCACGAGTCGCCTGGCAAGGCCGAGAGTATCGGAAGTTGGGTTGGGGATTTTGCCGTAGCCAAGACGTACCGCGGCGGCATTGAGGAAGGACATGTCGAATCGGACGTTGTGTCCCACGATCACGGCTGTGCCGATGAACTCGAGCAGAGAGGGCAGCACCTCTTCGATGCGCGGGGCATCGATCACCATCGCCTGGGTAATGCCGGTAAGGACCGTGATCGTGGGCGGGATGGCCGCACCGGGATTGACCAATGTGTCGAAGGTACCGACGAGTTCCCCTGCCACGTACTTGACGGCGCCAACTTCGGTGATCTCGCACGTAGCGGGAGAGCCGCCCGTCGTTTCGAGGTCGAGAACGCAGAATGCAACCTCGTGCAGCGGGGTGCTGAGGTCGTCGAACGTTCTCTGCACGGGTAACGCCATGGCGGAGACGATACCGAACACACGTTCGATGTCAAGAATCGCCGAACGTCCTGCCGGTTACGCTGCGTCCGATGGAATTCACCGGGACGGTCCACTTCAACTTCGATAGTTACGACGTTTGGCGCATCTACACGGTGCTGATCCGGGCTTCGCAGGACAAGAATGTGTCGGTAAGCGTCGAGTGGCGTGCGTTTACCAACGACGACCTGGCCACGGGTGCGCCGGACATCCGGGCATTGGCGGCGTGCGAAGCGGTACGGGTCGCCTATCCCGAGAACCACGAGAAGTTCGTACGGGCGCTGCTCACCCTCGTCTATCAGGAGCGTGACAAGCCGGGGGCAGACAAGACCCTGGCAGTAGCGGCGCACGTCGCCACCATCGATGCAACGGCCGTTCTAACGGAAGCCGACGGGGCCGGTTTGGCGCAGCTGGAGTCGACCGTCGCCGAAGCAAGAGAACGCGGTGTCTCCGATGTGCCCTCGATCGAGCGCCACGGCCCTCCGGTGCTGATCAAGACGAATGCCGCCGCCAACCACGGCAGCGCCGCCGCCAGGCTGCGCCTGATCGATCACATGCTTCGTGACGACGGCATTTGGGAGATGACCAAGCCGTAGACCTGGTCCTATTGAGTACCGGCGCGGGCCATCTCGCGAATCAGCGGGACCATCTCGGCTTTGCCGACGACCTCGATGTCGTCGACCGGCCCCCGGCCCCACAACCACAGGTCGAGACTGCTCGCCGACCCGTTTAGCTCTACATCCGGCGTGGCGTCGAGGTCGCTGAGGCACATCGCAGGTTCGTCGTAAGTTGTGCCCGACTGAGGGCTCGTCCCGGTGAAGCGGCCGAGGAGCATCGTCCAGGATGCGCCATCATCCAAACGGAGTCGAGCGCTCGACCCATCACCATGGAACGTCGCCCACTCAGGAAGATCACCGGCGTCCAGGTAGACGCTGAGCACCTCCTCGACGCCATCGGCAGCGATGTTTTCTCCGATGGCTGGCACGTTGCCGGCAGCCAATTCCGCATCCACCCGATGGATGAGGGCTTCGTGCGCTTGCCGACGGCGGACCCATCCAACGGTGTCGCCGGATTTGTGCCAGCTCCAGCATTCGTCGGCGGGGTTCCTGCGCTGCAATGCCTCGACAACGCGCTGCGACTGCTCCCGGAAGAGGTCGGGAAGAGCTTCATCCCGAGGCCGCTCGAGATCCGGGATCGATCCCGGCTCGAGCAGGAGCCGACCGACAATGGCTGCCCAGAAGTACTGCACCTCGGCGAGATGCCAGGTGAGATCCGCAACCGACCATCCGGGGCATGTAGGTACTGCGAGAGAGGAATCCGTGGCAGCAACCAAATCGTAGAAACGGGCGGATTCGGACCGAACGATCTGCATGTAGTCGAGCATGCAGTCGACACTACCCGTCGGGAACGAAGCGGGACATCAAGTCTGGTGAGGCCGAACCGATGTATCACTATCGTTCCTGCCGGACAGAAGGGTGGTCACAGACGTGCGCACGAAGATAGCTATCGCAGGTCTGATGCTGCTCGCTGCATGCGGCGGTGATGCCTCTCCAACGTCCACGACCGCCTCCACGGCGACATCCGCGCCGGAGCAGACCTCAACGACGGTGACGACCACCGCGGCGCCGACCACAACAGCCCCCCCGACCACGACAGAAGCTCCGGACTCCTCTACCGCCACGACGGTCCCCGCAACACCCACAATCGACGATGGGCGCCCGGCAACGTTCGTCGCCATCACCGATGACTACTTTGCAGTTGAGGTCGACACGCTCACGGGTGAGATCCTGCATGTATTCGGCCAGACCGGGACCGCGGAGCAGATGGCGGCTGCCGAGGAGATGCCACCGAATGTTCTGGTAGGTGCTTGGAGGAACCGCGACGGCTCGGTAGTTGGTCTCAGCGACTGTTGCGAGCCCGCGGCGGGGAGGCTCTTCTATGTCGAAGCCGGTGGCGATCTAGGTGACGATCCGTACACCGAGTCTCAGCCGTGGAACACCGGTTGGACGATCTCGCCTTCTCCCGCAGATGAGCGTTTTGCGTCTGTCGGATACTCGCTCGAGGTTCACGATCCCGGAGCGCGGTCGACCGATGGTGCCGGTGTCTGGATCGATGAACCGTCTCTGGGTTTCCCGAACGGTGCTGCCGCCTGGACCCGCGACGGATCGCAGCTCTACTGGACCACCCAGCTCAAAGAGGTGACTGCTCTAGCCACGCACGTACTCGCTGAGGATGAACCAAGTCATGTCACGGTGCTCCCCTGGGTTGGGGTCCATCAATTCCTCGACGGCATCGGGACGCAGGCGAGCGGCAATCTCGTGGGATTCCTCCACACCTATGGTGACACTGAGGTCGCCGAAACAGAGGGTGTCGTGTTCTCCACTGTCGGGGAGGTGTTGGCCAACTTCCCGGTCGAGACCGGATCGTTGTGGGGTGGCTACGACCCAACTGGCAAGTTCCTCATCTACGTCGACGGCGAGAACACCGTGCGGTGGCAGGGCGCCGGCCAAGCCGGATCCCTCGGCGACGGCTTTATCTTCGCAAGCTGGTAACGGTTGTGAACCCTGGGTTGGGAGCGTGCTTTTTGCCGGTTGTGAACCCTGGGTTGGGAGCGTGCTTTTGGGGCGGGTCATGCGGAGCGGCGTTGGCGCACGGCTTCGTACAACATCAGGGCGGCTGAGACCGAAGCGTTGAGGCTATCGGTGCGACCTGCCATGGGGATCCGAGCCCTTACCGCCACCTCGCTCCATGCCGTGCTCAAACCAACATCCTCTGCGCCGACGATGACTGCCGTCGGTTGTCCGAGATCCACATCCCACAGATCGGTTGCTCCGTCGGGGAAGCCGCCGACGAGATTCAGAGATCTGGTCACCGCCCATTCGATAGCCTCGGTGGTCGAAGCGATCGCCAGCGGGACAAGGAAGAGCGCTCCCTGAGATGCTCTGACGACGTTGGGGTTGAAGACGTCGGTCGCCGCATCTGCGATGACCACGGCGTCGGCCCCGGCGGCGTCGGCGGTGCGCATCATCGCCCCCAGGTTGCCCGGCTTCTCGACCGCCTCGGCGATGAGGACCAGGGGCCGAGGTCCCAGACGCAGCGCGGCGAGGTCCGTATCGAACTGTCGGGCTACGGCGATCAGGCCCGATGGGTTTTGCCGCACCGACACCCGCTCCATTGGCGCCGGAGTGGTTCTCAAGACGTCAATCGAACCGCCGACTTGGGGAGCAGGCTGAGTCAACAGATCGTCGCAGATGAGCAGAGTCTCGACGGCGACACCGGCCGCCAACGCCCGTTCGATCTCGCGTTCGCCCTCGATGAGGAACAGGCCGGTCTCGGAGCGTGCCCGTGCCTTCTTGAGACGGGCGAACGCTTTGATGCGCGGGTTGGACGCAGAAGAGACGTTTTCTACTACCACCCGCTGCCGCCGCCTCCTGAGAAGCCACCGCCTCCACCGAAGCCGCCCCCGAAACTCCCGCCACTCCAGGAGCCGCCCCACGATGAGCCGCCGCCCCAGGAACCGGAGCTGCCGAAGCCACCGCCGCCGCCCCACCACGAATTGGAGTCACGCGACCAGGACTCGTCCCGGTACACCGGCTCCCAGCCGTAGGCGCCACGATGGCCCTTGGTGATGATCCAGTGATAGAAAAGCAGCGTGTAAGGGTCGAAGTGACCCAATCCCCGAGGAATGGGCTTTCCACTCCACGAGTCGCGTTGCCGCCCGGTACCGTCGTGAGCCAGCTCCGGAGCGAATCGGTCGGCGTCGTCGATGCTGCTGCGGCTCAGCGCCTGCCGCTGTGCGGCGTACGCCAGGGCGAAGGCCCGTGAGCCGCGAGGGTCGGACGCGCCGAACGCCGCGGCGACATCGGCATAGACCCCGATCAATCCCAGGGCGGCAAGGGCCTGCCGGGCCTCGCTCCACCGGCGCATGGCCTGCGCCGGCTCCAGCGATATTGCCAGCACAGCTGCGATTGTCCGCCGCGCGTCGCCTTTGACGCCCGCTCCTGCGAGCTGATCTGCAAGGGCGCGGTACACCTCGGGCCCGTCATCCCGGCGGCGGAGCAAGGCCGCGGTCAACGAGATCGGGATGCCGAGCCGGTCGGCCTCGTTGCGGATCCGCCCGATCTCCCCAGGGTGGGTGAGACCGGCGAGGGCGTACTCGACCGCAGTCTCCGCATCGATACCCCGGCCCCGGTTCGCCTCGTATGCGGTGATGAAGTCGCCTACGTCATCGCCGTCGTTATTCATCAACAACAGAGCAGAGACGGCCGGAATCGACAGTCCGTCCCGGCTGAGCGCAGCGCCCTCTGTCTCCAGTGTCTGCCGCAACGCCTCGTAGCGGCGGTAGGAGGCATCGACATCGTCCGACAGATCTGCCAGAGCCGCCGCCACCGCTGGCCTTGTCGTAGAGGATGGCAACTGTTCGTACAGCGCTTCCATCTTGCTCGCCTTGTTCTTGGCCGTGGCGTAGACGAGCTCGAGTTCGGCCAGAGATTCCTCCAGCGTCAAGGTGGTGTCGAGGACCGGTCCGGCTTCGAGGTACCGCTCCCCGGAATCGGTGAGAGTGGCAAACCCGAGCGCGGTCTTGACGGTACGGTCGGTAATGGTGTGGCCGATGCGAAGTCGGGCGTTGGCGATCCGATGGGGGCGAAGGCTGGCGATGATACGCAGTAGTTCCTGCCGTTTCACCTCGAACTCGGCATCATCGCCGGGATCCACGTCGACCGCATCCCGGATCGCCGTCTGCAGGGCTCCTTCGAGAATGGGTTGCTCGTCGGACACCCGCAGTTCCAGTGGAACGTCCGTCTCCGCAACCAGCCGGTCGCGATCGATCACCGCGACCAGACCGTTGCCCCATATGGCCTCGACGGCATCCGGGTCATGGGGTTCGGTCCCGGCCTGGAGGCGTTCGAGAGCAAGGAGTGCAGGTCTGGTTTCGATGCGTGGCGGTGTGCCCCGGTAGGGGATTGCGTAGTCGGCAATACGGGGCAACTCGTGTCCGGCTGGCTCGAGGGCATCCACATCGCCGTCGACCAATTCGGCCCGCTCCCGAGAGATACGATCCCGGCGGCGGGTTCTCGCCGCAGCAAGTCCGATCGCACCACCCACCAGGCCGGCGGTGGCAAGCGCCCCGACAACGAGACCGGCCGGGGGCGGGCTATCGGTGGACGGCGCTACCTCAACTCCGGGAGTGACCACGGACTCGCCGGCGCCCGCGCTGCCGTCGAGTGACGCCAGCTCCTGCTCCAGGCTGCCAACGATGGCGATGATCCCCGAGTCGAAATCGCCCCTTCCAAAGAACGAATTGCCGGCACCGGTGATCCTCGTGTAGTCGAGTTCTGGGACGCCGGGACCGGCTGTCATCTCGGTTCGCCGGTTCCCGACATCGACCAATACGACGATGCCATCCTGGCGTTCGGCATCGCCGACGCCCCAGGCGTTGCCAAGATCCTGGGCGAATTCCAGCGGGGACCCATACGGGCTCTCACTCACCGTCACGACCGCAATCTCGTTGCCGTAGCGCACCACCAGGGCGCCGACGGCGGACTCGATCGTATCGTCGTCTTCGACAACGCCGGCATCGTCGGAGAACCAACCGCGACAGACGACGCCTTCATAGGTTCCACAATTGGCCGGCTCGACCGGCTCAGATTGTGCCAGGGCTCCCGCCGATGCGGTCACAACAAAACCGACCACCAGGAGGATTTCAACAACTCTTCTTGCCATGGCCTCAACGGTAGCCGCTGAGCAAGCGGTCCTACTCAGCGACGAACGACCAGAACGCCATGCCGGAGACCAGTTCCTCGTCCACCTCGACTCCGATACCCGGTTCAGAAGTCGGCACCAGCCGCCCATCTGCAAGCTCCCAATGCGGGTAAACGAGGTCGTTGTCGAAGTACAGATTTGAGGCGGCGATGTCACCAACGATCCGGAACTCGGGGCACCCTGCCAGGGCAACGGCATGCGCCCGTCCCACCCCGCTCTCGATGAGGCCACCGACGCGAGCGCTCAAGCCTGCGGAGTTGGCTTCCCGGGCGAGAGCAAGTGACGCCGTGGTCCCGAAACGCCCCGTCTTCAGATTGATGATGTCGGCGGCGCCGGTGGCGATGATCTGGCGCACTGCGTCGCTGGTGTCCGCGGATTCATCGAGCGCAATCGGGGTGGAGAGGTTGTTCCGGAGGCTGCGGTGCCATTCGAGATCGCCGAATGGTCCCGGCTGCTCCAGATAGCCGAGGTGGAGGTCGTCGAGGGCCTCGAGATGTGATGGTGGCAGCGCGCTCAGGGACCCATTGGCGTCGAGCCCAAACGCAAGCGAGTCAAATTCGGTCACCAGCTCGGCAAGCGAAGCGACGTCGGTCTCCGGCGAGATCTTTAGCTTGGCGTGGCGGTAACCGGCCGCGGCGACCCCGGCGACTGCTTCCCGGTCAGGCGTACCGTCCGGTAGCAGACCGATGGCGGCACTTGCCCAGATCTGCTCGCAAGCTCCAAGGTATTCGGCGAGCGGCAGTCCCGCCGCCCGGGCCGCGACGTCGTCAACCGCCTGGGCCAAAGCAGCACCTGCGATCCCCGTCGCACCGGCGTTGGATCCGGCGACACTTCTTGTGACGGCGTCTTCGAGCGCGTCCCACACGTCGGCCATCGACTCGCTGGTATGGCCGGGGAACGGGGCGGCCTCCCCCCAGCCGGTCACAGGTCCTGAGTCGACCCTGACCAGGATCAGGCTACGTTTGTCGAGGACGGTTGCAGCCGTCGCAAAACGGTGCCGCAAGGGCAACTCAACCGCAAACGCGGAAATCCGGTCGATGGGAACGGTTGGTTGCTCCATTGCGGGTCAGGCTACCAACCCGGCCTTTGCCTACCGTCCGGCGCCGCGCAGGGAAGTCCGGCTCTGCACAATCTCGGTTTGGTCGGCGTTCACCTCGAATAGGACGCAGTTGACGATCCTGTCGTCGACCTCTTGCCACCCTTCGAGTGTTGGCGTGAACGCGTCCATGAATAGGACGGAGTCCTCGTAGGGAACGCCGACATAGCGTTCGAACTCGTCCCAACACTCCTCGATGGAGGCTTCGTAGACGACATCGTCGCCCGGGTAGAGCGCTGCGGTGGAGAATTCGGAAGACACCGATCCGAGATCGATGAGGGCAAAGACCTCGAGGTCGTGCGGCTCGGTGCAGTCGATGGGATCGATCTCGAAGAATACGTCGTCTTCCGGGGTGTTGAGGCAATCTCCTACCGCAATCTCGTCGACAGTTTTTGAGCTGTCGAAGAAACTGAACAGAGCGAATCCGCCGATGACGAGTACTACCACGATCCACAGCTTGCTCATGATGCCCCCACCGCTCTTACGAACCTCGGTTGGAGCGGGACCGGGCGTGGAGGCGCGCCAGTCTTCGCCGTCGGCCTCTCCCGCCCCACTCCACGGGTCATCCGGATCGGAGGGTGGAGGTGCCCAGGTAGATGGATCCGAGGCGGGCGGCGCATCAATCACCGGGGGCTCGGCAGGCGGGGTCGCTTCCACAGGCGGGGGAGGGGGCGCCGCAAACGTTTCTGGCAACTCCGGCTCTTCCATGGGGGTGGGTTCCGCCACAGGGGGCGGGTAGGACTCGATCTGAAAATCCGCCGGCTGCTCGAGGGAGCTGTCGCTTTCGCCAAGGCCCTCGCGGGCCCGGCGCAGCAGCTCTTCGCTCGACAGCGGCTGGTCTTCTCGATTTTCGTCCACAGCAAACCCCTCGGCTCGGCAAAGCTTCTCGGGACGTTATCGGTGCCCCATCCCGGCAACTGCAGCGAAACTAGCAGCCGCATTCGAGTATGTCGGTGACCGATTACCGGCTATTGCTGCGAGTTCGCAGATGTTGGTGGAGATCCGGCCGTTCTCCTACCGTGAGGAAATGATCACCCGCTCGTGGCTGCTCTCCAGTCCGCTCGATCCGCGGACGACTATGCGATTCTCCCTGCCCGGGACTAGCGCCGCGCTCCGCCTGTCGCCAAATGGCGGAACCTATGCGTTGCGCACTGCCGGCGGACCGGCAACAGTCACTGTGTCGCTCTCTGCGGGGGCGATCGAGGCCACTGCCATCGGGCCGGGGGCGGTTGAAGCCATCGACGCGGTGCCGCGCACCATCGGATTGGATGACGACCCCGCATCTTTTCCGGTTTCCACGGGCCCGCTCCGGGAGCTCCACCTTCGGCACACCGGTCTCAGGCTGGGGAGTACCGGCCGGGTGTTCGATTCGCTCCTGCCAACGGTCCTCGGTCAGCGCGTGACAACCGACGAGGCCAAGCGGAGTTACCGGGAGCTGGTGGCCGCGGTTGGCGAACCGGCACCGGGCGACGCCGGTCTCCGGCTCCCGCCGTCCCCGGACGCCGTCGCCGCGATGTCATACGAGGACCTTCACCCGTTCGGTGTGGAACGCGCTCGCGCCGGCATTGTCATCGAGATCGCACGTCGGGCGAGACGCCTCGAAGAGATCGTCGATATGGAGCGGGCCGCCGCTGTGCAGCGGCTGCTCGCGGTCCGCGGCATCGGCGAATGGACCGTCGGTTCGATATTGGGGCCTGTTTGGGGCGACCGGGATGCGATCCCGCGAGGCGACTATCACCTGCCAAATCTGGTGTCCTGGATGCTTGCGGGGGAACCTAGGGGCACCGACGACCGCATGGAGGAGCTTCTCGAACCATTCCGACCGTACCGGCGCAGAGCAATGATTCTTCTCAAGCTCTCCGGAGCACACGCACCCCGCTACGGGCCACGCAGCCCCAAGAGCGTGATCAGTCGGGGCTAAGCCGGCTCAATACAGCTCGTAGTGACCGGCAATGAGGCGATCGCGCACTCCGCGCCAATCCTCCAGGCACTCACTGACGATCATCTGCACCTGATCGTGATCTGCCTCGCCCACGACCTCGATATGCACGGCTTCGGGGTTGGAGACCGGTCTGCCGATGGAGCTGAGCATCCTGATCGTTGATTCCGAGAGCGCAGTCTCCGTCTGCAGCCGGGCGGCGATGTCGGCGGCGGCAGCGTGGTAGGTCTTTCCCACGTGGGCAGCAGGGTTCTTGCCGGCGGCGGCTTCGAGGCTCATTGGACGGTAGGGGGTAATGAGGCCGCCGAATCGGTTACCTCGGCCGACCTGCCCGTCATCCCCGGCTTCTGCCGATGTTCCGGTGAGGGTGAGGTAGGCGCTGTCGTCCTGGTCGGCCTGGTTCACTTTGATGGTCACGCCGTGTTCGAGTTCCTCAGCGGCGATGCGGCCGGCAGCCAACTCGACCTGATTGAGTACCTGGTCGTATTCCGACCTGTTGGCGACACGGCGCGCCAGGACGGGGCATGCGACCGTCACGTGTGTTGAACCATCGATCCGAGCTCCCATGACTTTGATGTCGCGCCCGATCGGTAAGTTGGCGCGAAAGTCGGCACTGTTGAGGGTTCTCTCGATCTGGTAGACGGTGTTTTCCAGGGGAGATCGGGGCAGGGACACCGCGGCGAAACTCGTGTCGTTGGCCAGGGGAACATCGTCTTCTCGCGTGGTCACTACCGAGGCAAGATCTGCCGACGACTGGTTGAGCCAGATTTCGACGTCGAAAGCCTCGGGAGTGGCGTCGGGGAGAAGCGCCAGGAGCTTGCTCTTGTACTTCTCGGCAAGTTCTTCGGGATCCGGTGCCCACTCCTGCAGCGAGTCGGCCTTTCCCACGAGAACCAGACGCGAACGCCGGGTGTGGGTGCCACCGCCGAACCCGACGTCGACCGACCCGGCAGCCAGGATTGCCTTGTCCACGTTGAAATGCTGCACCGCGCCCGTGTGCGTCAGATATTCGGTAGCGAGCTCGCGGGCCAACTCCTCGGCGAGATAGTCGCAGATGGTGTCCGGATGACCGGTGCCTTTCCGTTCAACGAATTCGACGGTCGGGGAGTACGGACTTCGGTTGGTGATCGAAAGCTTCATGGTCCCTCAGGGTCGGAATGCGATGGTAGTTGACAATGGTCGCGATCTCGTAGAGATGTCCGTCGGATGGTGGGTTATGCCTCTGAGGCGCGAAACGCTTCTCTCCACTTGACCCGGCTTCCCGATTGGAGGAGCCCACCGGCATAGACCCGCCCGGCGAAGCGGACCAGCCCATACGTTGCAGCGATCATCAATACGACCGACACCACCACTTCCCATGTCTGGGCATCGTTGCCGGCTATTCGCAGCGGCATGGTCATCGGTGCAAACATCGGCAGCAGTGAGGCCACCCTCAGGACCGGGTTCTCGCCTGCGATCGAAAACGACGCGATGAAGTAGGAGGCCATGAGCATCAGGGTAAGGGGGAACGCGGCGTTCTGGGCCTCTTCCTGGCGAGATACCAGCGACCCGGCAGCTGCGTAGGCGACGGCGTAGAAGGCAAATCCAAGCAAGTACCAGATGAACGCCCACACCAGCACCTTGGGCGCGGCCTCCGGAATGTTGAGCGCGTCCTGTAGCGAGAGAACGGTGATTGCGACCACACCGATCAGGACTATCTGGGCGACGCCCAGGATGCCGATTCCCAGCACTTTTCCGGCGAGAAGATGAGATGGGCGCACGGTGCCGAGCACGACCTCGACTACCCGGTTGGTCTTCTCCTCGATCACCCCGATGAGGATCCAGGAACCGTACGTGATGATCGACATGAAGAGGATGATCGTCGCAAAGAAGGCGAATGCGCGGTCCCCGTTGCTCGTATCCGGTTGCTCGTCGAGGGAAACGACCGCGTAGCCGCCCGAGAAGAGATCGGTTAGCGCCGTTGCGTCGATACCCAGTTCCTCCGCTTGTTCGGCGACATCCAACGAGGCTAGAACCGCAGCTACCAGCGTTGTGAGTTGTTCATCCGTGGAATTGCCAACAATCACCGTTCCCGAGGCGTCGATGACGATATCGACATTGCCGTCCTCGAGTTCGGCTTCGGCTTCGGCGCGGGTAGCGAACTCGGATGCCGAGGCTGTCGCCGCGTCGCCTGCTCCGGCACCGACCGTCTCGACCAGGCCGGGCGGCACATCACCGACGATTGCGATCGTCCATTCCTCGGTCGTATCGGTATCGATGAACGTGGGGACCATGATGAACCCAACCACGAGCAACACCGTCAGCGCCGTCGACAGCTGAAAGGCGCGGCTGGCGATGCGTTCCCGGAAGTCCCGGGCCGCCACGAGCTTGATCGCAGACCAGCCACTCATTACCCGACCACCTCGCGGAACACCTCGGACAGGTTGGGGGGTGTGAAGCTGAACTGCTGGATCCTCCCCAAGGACGATGCGGTGTCGATCAGCGGCTGCAACGGGGCAGCGTCGGTGAGGCGAAGTCTGACACGACCATCGGCAGAGGCGACGATGTCGAAGCCGCCGAACGCCGCAGCCAGGTCGCCGGCCGGCGGTGCCAGCTCGATATCCAGATATCTGTGGTGCGAGCGGGAGCGCAACTCGCGCACCGGTCCGGCGAGTACGACTTTGCCGGCAGCAACGATGACCACGTCCTCGCAGAGATCCTCGACGAGGTCGAGTTGGTGACTGGAGAAAACAACGGCAGCGCCTGCCGCAGCTCGCTCCAAGAGGATGTCGATCATCGCCTGAACGCCGATGGGGTCGAGACCCGAGAACGGTTCATCGAGTACCAGCAACTCCGGATCATGGATGAGCGCTGCCGCGAGTTGGATCCGCTGCTGGTTGCCGTGGGAAAGCTCCTCGAGTCTGCTGTCGGCTCTGTCGGAGAGTCCGAGCCTCTCGAGCCATTCGGCCGTTGCTGATTCTGCGGCGTCCTTGGCAATGCCGTGGAGCCTGGCGAAGTAGACCAGTTGCGGAGCAACCTTCATCCGCGGATACAGACCTCGTTGCTCCGGCATGTAGCCGAACCCGAGCCGCGCCTCCGGGGCGATAACGGCACCGTCCCAGCGCACCTCGCCACTGTCGGGCTGCACAAGGGAGAAAACCGACCGCATCGTTGTTGTCTTGCCTGAGCCGTTCGGGCCGAGAAACCCGAGTAGCTGGCCGCGGCGCACTCGAAACGTACAGCCATCGAGGGCTACGACGTCGTCGTATGCCTTGTGGAGTGTGTCGATTTCAAGCATGGGAGCCCGGGGATGAGGCGAATTGGTGATGGTAGACCCAGTCGGGGAGTTTCCAGACGTCGGTCGGGCCACACGTCGCTACACGTTGGTGAGCGCTCCAATCACCGACTCCACCGCGGCCTTGCCATCGGCGAACAGCATCATGGTGCCTTCGTCGTAGAACAACGGGTTGTCGATACCGGCAAACCCTGGAGACAGGCTTCGCTTGACGACAACCACCGTCGTGGCCAGATCCACCTCGAGTATGGGCATCCCGTAGATGGGGCTGGTGTCGTCGTCCCGGGCCGATGGATTGACCACGTCGTTGGCTCCAATGACCAGCACTACGTCTGTCTGCCCAAAACGGGGGTTGGATTGGTCGAGGTCGAGCAGCTGGTCGTAGGGAACATCAGCTTCGGCAAGCAAGACGTTCATGTGGCCGGGCATGCGGCCCGCTACCGGGTGGATGGCATAGTCAACGTTGACGCCGCGCTCCTCGAGCGCCGTTGCCAGTTCCCTCACAGCATGTTGGGCCTGGGCGACCGCAAGGCCGTAGCCGGGCACAACGATGACGTTCTCAGCGTAGGCCAGGGCGATGGCCACATCGTCCGGTGTTGCCTTCTTGACGGGCTTGTCGCTGGTCGTCACCGGACCGGACGGTGTGGCTCCGAAACCGGAGAACAACACGTTGGCAATTGTCCGGTTCATCGCCTCGCCCATGAGCATCGTGAGGATCAATCCGGCCGCACCAACCAGCGCCCCACCGATGATGAGCGCCGTGTTGTTGATCACGAATCCTGCCATGGCGGCGGCAACGCCGGAGAAGGAGTTGAGCAGTGAGATGACGACGGGCATGTCGGCCCCGCCGATCGGGATTACTGCGAGCACGCCGAGCACGAGGGCGAGACCGACGACGATCCAATATGCGAGGGCGTCTTCTGCAGATATCGCCCAAACCGCGGTCGCAACCAGCGCCACGGCAAGGAGGGCGTTGATCAACTGGCCGCCGGGCAGCATTACGGGTCTGCCCGGTAGTGACCCGTTGAGCTTCCCGAAAGCCACGAAGCTTCCGGAGAATGTGATCGAACCGATCGCCAGGGATAGAGCTACGACGACGCCTGTCTCAGTGTCGAAGGAGGCGTCCCACCGTTCGATCTCAGCGAGGGCGACGAGGGCAGAGGCGACACCCCCGAAGCCGTTGAAGGCGGCAACGAGTTCCGGCATCGATGTCATCTTGACCCGCAATGCCAGAGCTGCTCCGACGCCACCGCCGACGACAAGACCGGCAATGATCGGACCCCAGCCGATGTTCTCCATGTTGGCCAGCGTGACGATCACTGCGATGAGCATGCCGACCGACGCAAGCATGTTGCCTTGCCGTGCGGTGCGCGGTGACGAGAGTTTCTTCAGGCCGAAAATGAAGAGTACGGCCGCACCGAGGTAGAGGAGTTCGGTCATCAGCCGCGCCCCGGCTTCTTCTTGAACATCTCGAGCATTCGGTCGGTGACGAGGAACCCGCCGACCACGTTGATGGTCGCGGCCGTCACTGCGAGGAAGCCGAGGACGATGGCAAAGGCACCCTCGCCCACCCCGGCGGCGATGACGGCGCCGACGATCGTGATGCCGGAGATGGCGTTTGCTCCGGACATCAGCGGCGTGTGCAATGTCGGCGGTACCTTCGAGATGACCTCGAGGCCGACAAATGCTGCCAGGACGAACACCACGATGCCGTTGATGAACACCTCGCTCATTCGTCGCCTCCTTCCGCGGTTTGGGTCGGCTCGACTGCGAGATCAGGCAAACCGAGCAATTGGCGGCTTCTCGGATGGACCACATCACCATTGTGTGTGATGGTGGTTCCGCCAATGATTTCGTCTTCGAGGTCGATCTGGAAACCCTCGTCTGTGCGGGTGCGCTCGAGCAGCGCAACCAGGTTGCGGGCATACATCCGGCTCGAGTCGTGCGGAATCTGGGCCGGGAGATTCGTCGGTCCGTAGATGTGGACGCCGCCGACGTCCACCATGGTGTCCGGCGCCGAGGGAGCTACGTTTCCGCCGGACCCGGCAGCCATATCGACGATCACCGATCCCGGCATCATGGCGGCAACCATCTCGTCCGTCACCAGCAGCGGCGCCGGCCGCCCCGGGATCTGGGCGGTTGTAATGACCATGTCGGATTCGGCGACATGGGAAGCGAGGGCGGCTTGTTGGGCCGCCTGGGTGTCCTGCCCGACCTCCTTGGCATATCCGCCTTCGTCCATTTCCTGGGTCGGAGCGGCGACAAACTTTGCGCCGAGGCTTTCCACCTGCTCCTTTGTCTCAGGCCTGATGTCATAGGCATAGACGATTGCACCGAGCCGTCTGGCGGTGGCGATCGCCTGGAGGCCAGCCACGCCGACGCCGAGGATCAGGGCGCGTGACGGGGGGATAGTGCCGGCAGCGGTGACCATCATCGGCAGAAGTTTTGGCGACGACGATGCTGCCAGCAGCGCCGCGGCATATCCGCCGATGTTCGCCTGTGACGACAAGGCATCCATGCTCTGGGCGAGGGTGGTGCGGGGGATGGCTTCGACCGCCAACGCGCTCACTCCGCGGTCGCGGAGTGTGGTGATCAGCTCACCGTCGACGAACGGGTCGAGGAAGCCGACGAGAGCCGAGCCGCTCTTCAGATCGCCCATTTGCGAAGGCGCATTCACGCACAGAACGATGTCGGCGTTTCGCGCCGTCGCACCATCCACGATGTTGGCCCCAACCTCGGTGAACTGTCGATCAGGGAAGCCGGCTTCGGTACCGGCCCCGGATTCGACGTCAACCTGCCAGCCCCATTCGATGAAGGTTGCTGCCGTCTGCGGTGTCGCCGCGACGCGTCTTTCACCGGGGGTCGATTCAGAAAGAATGCCGAGCTGCATCCGACGGAAGCTAATCGATTGTTGGTGTCGAAGCTATTCGCCCGTCCGTTCCTGAGTACGCCACTCCGGGATACCGGAGTGGCTACCCAGGAAGAATGGGGGCGGCCGCAAGGGAGACCCGTGAGGGGGTTAAGACAGACGATCCCCTTGCGGCCGCCGCAGCCGGAGGGAGCTCGGCACATTCCACCTTCATCCCGCCAACCATGGGTTTGACACTGAGATTCGAGGGAAGTTCCCTCATTCCGCTCGCTACTTAGTGATACCCGCCGGGTTCTCTCGATTGGTGAAGAGACGGGTAGATTCAGGCGGAACCTCAGGCGGGTTGATGGGTCTAAGCGAGCAACACAGCAAGTACGCAGCGCTGTCCGATCCGGAGTTGGTTGAGCTATCGCTCACCGAACTGGATGCGTTTGGCGAGTTGGTGCGACGGCATCAGGACTTCGTCTACGGAGCGGCACTGCGAATCGTGAGGAACCCGGTAATGGCCCAAGATCTCGCACAAGAGGCCTTTGTGAGGGCGCATCGAGCCCTCCCCGGTTTCCGCGGCCAGGCCCAGGTGCGATCGTGGTTGTATCGCATAGCGACAAACCTGGCTTTGAATGCAGTGCAGCGGCGCCGGGAATATCCGACAGATGAGGTTCCCGACAGACCGGCCCGTCGCGATCCCGCGACTGTCACCGAGTCATCGGCGCTTCGCGACGAGCTAGAAGCCGCCATCAGCGAATTGCCACAGAAACTAAAGGAGCCGCTGGTGCTGCGAGAGTATGAGGGCATGAGCTATCAGGAGATAGCCGACGCTCTCGATCTACCGCTCAACACCGTGCGAACCCGCATCCTGCGCGGCAGGCGATCGCTCCGGGAACGGATGGAGGCGTGGCGATGAGGGAATGCCGCACCACCGACGACCGTCTCTTCAACTTCGTCGACGGCGTCGATCCCGACCTCGAGAGCCACGTTGCCGGTTGTGATCACTGCCAGGAGTTCCTTGCCGAGTTGTGGATCGGAGAACTGCCGATGGATCTCACCCAGCCCGTGCTGCGTCAGATTCGCTTCGACGAGTTCCTTCGCGAGATAGGGCAACTGACCATGGATGTCGCCACGGCGATGGGTAAGGCCTTTGTTGCATACGGGCCCGGTGCAGATGATCAATCCGCCACACCGGAAGCGGCTAGCTTGCCCCCGAACGGGGAGGATGAGGAGTAGACATGGATCCGGAACTGGAGCGCCGCCTAATTGCTCTTGCCGTCGTCGTCGGCTTGATGCTGGTGGTCTGGCTGATAGGGCGTTTTGTAGCTCGCAAGTCGGGCGGACAGGTTTCCGAGTTGGTGGGTCAGCTGATCCCGGTGCTCATTGCCGCCATCGGAGTCATCGGGGTCCTGGTCATCATCGATCCGGATCAAGCAGAGCGGCTCTCCGAATCCGTGATCGAGTCTGTGCCGAAGGTGATGATTGCCGTAATCGTCGTGATCGTGGCTCGCGCCCTCGGGCGAATCGTCGGCCTCTTCACGGAGACCGCCCTGCGCCCAATTTCGGCGAGCATGGCAGGGCGCGCCCGCCTCATCGTCTCCAGTGTCATCCTGGGCGTTGGCGTGATCATCGCCCTCCAACAGGTCGGGGTATCGACCGACATCATTCTCATCCTGGTTGCCGCCCTCGCATTCGGGGGAACCCTGGCGCTCGCCCTGGGTACCGGCCTCGGCTCGGTACCGCTCGCCAAACAGGTAGCTGCCGGTCGCCACGTAGCGCGGCGATACGAGCCGGGAGAGAGGGTCCGGGTCGGTGACACCGAGGGGTCCATCGCAGAGATCGGACTCGCCTCCACCCGCATTCAGGTCGGCGACGGCCGATTCGTGGATGTGCCCAATCTCGACTTCATTGCCAACGTTATCGAGGTCGACCAACGCTGAGCCGCCTGTCGAGGGGCGGTTCCTGGGAGCCCGCTGAACAATGCGAGTTTGGCTCGAGGGTTGCTCCGTGAGCAGGCACTAGTTGTTCCGGCGAGCCTTCAGTGCGAGTTTGGCTCGAGGGTTGCTCCGTGAGCAGGCGCATTGTTGTTCCGGTGAGCCTTCACCGCCTTTGTTCAGCAGTCTCCTGGGAGCCCGCTGAACAGTGCGAGTTTGGCTCGATGGCTGCGCCGTGAGCAGGCACATCGTCGGTCCGGCGAGCCTTCACCGCCCTTGTTCAGCAGTCTCCTAGCCGGTGACGGCGGCTTCGATGCCCCTGCGTACGGTGGCAACGATCTCGGCGATTTTCGCCAACTCGGTCCGATCGATGGGATGAAGGGGCCGGCGTGGGATACCGGTCCACAATCCGGCGGCGCCTGCTGCGGCTTTCGTGCCGGCGACGCCGAATGCCTCGATCTCGCGAGTCGTCTCGGCAAGTCGTATTTGCTCTGGTTCTGCTGCAGACACCGACGAACGGGCTGCCAACACCAACGACGAGAGCAGCTCCGGTGCGTAGTTGCCCGATGCGGTGATCGCCCCGATGGCGCCAGCCGCGATCGCTTTGACCACAGTGCTACTGGAACCCGAATAGAGCAGGAAGTCGTCGGGCGTTGCCTGCGAGAGCTCTTTCATGTGGATCGGGCGGCCCCCGCTGTCCTTCATTGCTATCACCGACGGGTGCTGCGCAAGAATCGAAACCGATTCCACCGGCAGCTCGTATCCGGTGACGGCAGGCACCGAGTAGAGGAAGATGGGTATCCGGGCGGCCTCGGCGACCGCCTCGTAGAACCGGATCACCGCACCGTGGTTACCCCTGGCCAACGAAGTGGGGGTCAACACGAGAGCAGCGTCCGCTCCGCCGGTTGCGCTTTCTTCGACCTGGACCTGAGCCTGGCGGACGGACTGTCCGGCAACGCCAGAAACAAGGTACGGGTCCTCGCCGAGTTCGGCACGCGTCTCAGCGAGGAGCAGTGCACGTTCGCCAGTTTCCAGATACGGACCCTCTCCGGTAGAGCCACCAAGCACGAAGCCGGTGACCCCTCGATCCTGCTGGATCCGGAGATTGTGGACGTGAGCTTCGAAGATGATGTTGCCTTCATCGTCGAAGGGTGTGATCAACGCCGGCATGTAATGGGGAGGTGTACGCACAGGTGCCTCTCTCGTTGCGCCCGCCCAGAGTAATGCTCAACCCCTGCCTGTGGGCAACTCGGGGACCGTTTCGCTGAACAACCATGTGTCAAACAGCTCGCTGAGGTCACGGCCTGAAACATCCTCTGCTGCTGCTACGAAGTCGGCCGTCCTGACTACGGAATCCCGATATCTGTCGGCGTAAGTGAGGAGTGTTTCGAAGAAGGCGTCGTCACCGATTTCGACGCGGAGGGCATGAAGCACCAGTGCTCCCCAGTTGTAAACGCTCGTGTTGAACAAGTCGCCCGCAGGCGGGTTACCGGGAGGCGGTAGGTCGGCTGCAAGTGCAAGACGGTTCCGCTCGCCCTCCACCGTGGCCTGCAGAGCAGCCGGGCCCCGCTGTCGTTCGATCCAGAGCCATTCGGCGTAGGTGGCGAATCCCTCGTTGAGCCATATGTCGCCCCAATCGCCCGGTGTGATGCTGTTACCGAACCACTGATGGGCAAGCTCGTGGACCAGGACCGTCTCGAAGAACTCGGGGAACCCGGCCAGGTCACGCCCGAATATCGACAGGGTTTGGTTCTCCAGTGCTGCTTCGAATCCATCAACGACAGCGATACCGTAGGCCTCGAATGGGTAGGGACCGAAGAGGTCGGCGAAGAAGGCGATCATCTCTCCCTGCGCCTCGAGAGGTTGTGGGAGCGGGTCGGCAAGATCGGGCGGGAGTACATTCCGCACCGGAATCCCCGATGTCGCTGTTGAGCCGGCGTCCTCGATGATTACCAGATCGCCGATGACGACGGTGGCCAGATATGAGGCCATGGGGTCGGACGATTCCCACACCCACGTAGACCATCCCAGGTCGGTGATCTGCTCAACAAGAGTTCCATTGGCGGCAGCGACCAGCGGATCGGGCACGGTGATCATGAACGAGTACGTGGCCTTGTCGCTGGGATGGTCGTTGAGCGGTAGCCAGCTGTGGCCTCCATCAGGCTCAGCGACTACGTAGGCGACGCCGTCGACGGCCGTGCGCCATCCCACCTCAAACGGTAGGGCTTCCGAGAACACAGGTGCGGGGGTGCCGTTGTATGCAATCCTGGTTTGGAACGATTCTCCGGCGGGTAGCGTGTCCGGGGTGGTGATGATGAGTTCACCGTCGGTTCGTTGCGCTCCGGCCGGCGCACCGTTGACTTCGATCGATGTGATCTCGAATCCTACGAAGTCGATGCTGAAGGAATCGAGTGGTTCGGCAGCCAGAGCTTCGATGGTCACGAGTGCGTTTACGGTGTTCGGCTCGGGGTCGAAGGTCAGATCAACGGTGTAGTGGGTGACGTCGTACCCGCCGTTGCCGAGCATCGGGTAGCGGGTGTCGCCGACGCCGAGTCGTGTCTCGACCGCCGTCGCAGGCAGGGTGGAAGTTGTGGGCGGTGTGGTGGTGGTGGTAGTCGTCGTCGCTTGGGTGTCGGCTGAGGCTGCCGTTGTCTCCGGGCCGGGATCAGGAGCCATCGGGTCCGGTTCGGAGCATGCGGTGGTTCCTAGCGCGACAACCGACAGCAGCAAGACGAAGAACAGCGACTTGGAGGGTTTCATGACCGGCAGCATAAATGCGCGCCGTCCATACTGTTTTGGCGTCGCAGACCGG
>CAMYKI010000027.1 GCA_947258985.1 uncultured Acidimicrobiaceae bacterium | reverse complement strand
AGGGCGGCACGTTGGCAGTTGCCTTTGGTGACTGCTGCGGGTGGTTTGATTTACGTGCTGCCGGTGGTGTGTGCGTGTGGCAGGGCGGCACGTTGGCAGTTGCCTTTGGCAACTGCGGCGTGCGGTTTGCTCGCCCAGCTACGGGGTACAACTGCAGCGCGTGGTTCGATTTCCCTGCTGCCGGGGGTGTCTGTGTGTGGCAGGGCGGCACGTTGGCAGTTGCCTTTGGCGACCGCGGCGGGTGGTTCGATCTTCCCGATCTCAAGCAGGCCTGGGGTCGGTTATGTCTGTTGCCAGGACCAGGGTCTCGCCCGACACCACCGTTCGGTCGTCGACTGTGCTGCGCGTCGCCAGGTTGACCAATCCCTTGTCCGCTCGAATCCGGGTGACTGTGACGGTGCAGGTCACGGTGGCCGGGACGACGACCGGGTAGTGATATACGAAGGTCTGTTTCAGCCAGTTGGTACCGCGACCCGGGAGGTCGACCCCGAGCACCCACGACTCCATGCCCGCCAGCAGACCGGGCGGCATCTCTGGGGAACCGCCGGCGAAGAGTGGATTCGGGTCACGAACGAGATTGACAAAGTCGGCAACGTCGGCCCGAGTGAAATGCTTGGTGCGTCCTGCGGTCATCCCCACTTCGAGCCCCTTGAAAGCACCGGAAGGCGCGAGGTCGAAACCGTCGGGCGGGCTTCCACCCGGCTCTCCAACAACCGCTACGCCGCTTGTTGTGACCTGCCCGGCCGAATTGGTGATCTCTTCGCTGAAGGTGACCCCGTCTTCCGAGTCGAAGCCGAGCAGCAGCGCATCACCGGTAAACGTGGGAGCTCTGAACACGAAGCTCTGGGACCGCAGGCGCACTGGCGCCGCATCATGGCCGGCCAGAGCAGCCTGCAATGTCGAGAAGAGAAACATCCCGTGAGCAACGGTGCGCCCAAATCTGGTGCCGGCAGCAAAAGCGGGGTCGACGTGGATGGGGTTGTCGTCACCCGACAGCCTGGCGTACTCGTCGAAATGACGCTGGGTGAAGACCGCTGCAACTTCTCGGATGCCTTGGAGCATCTATTCATGTTACGAAGAGGGAGCCAACGATGCCGATAAACACCCTTGCCGCCCGCCACGCCCGCTACCGGCCGGATCACACAGCGGTTGTGTTCGAGGGTCAGCGCTATACGCACCGTGAGTTCAACGAGCGCATCAATCAGCTCGCCAATGCCCTGCGCGGGCAGGGTCTGCATCGTGGCGACAAAGTGGCCGTCGTGCTGGACAACTCTCTCGAGTTGCTCGAGGTGTATCAGGCCGTGGCCAAGACGGGGATGGTGGTCGTTCCTCTAAGCCCCCTACTGCGCGGGGAAGGGTTGGTGACGCTGGTGAACGATGCCGACTCGGCGGCGGTGATCACCATGGAGCGTATGGTCGAGCATTTTGATGCCGTCCGGGATCGAATCGACGTCGCCGACGACAGATTCATCGTCACGGATGCTCAGGACATTCCCGGGTATCGCTACTACCACACCCTTACCAAAGCGGCGTCGTCTAACGAGCCACCGTGGGTCGAAGTGACCGACGACGACCCCTACAACATCATCTACAGCTCCGGCACCACGGGACAACCCAAGGGCATCGTCCATACCCACTACATCCGAATGTCGTACTGCACCGGGTTTGCGGCCTCTTACCGGATCAGGCCGGAGAGCGTGATCCTCCATTCCGGCTCGCTGGTGTTCAACGGCGCCTTTCTCACGCTGATGCCGGCGTTCTATCTCGGCGCCACCTATGTGCTGATGCCCGGGTTCGATGCCCGCAAGATGATTGACCTCATGGCGGCAGAGCGGGTTACCCACGCCATGGTCGTGCCGTCGCAGATAATTGCCATGCTCGCCGAACCCGATTTCGACGAAGATCATCTCCCCGATCTGGAGATGATCTGCTCCGTTGGTGCTCCGCTGCATTTGGGGCACAAGGAGGAACTGGCACGGCGGCTGCCCGATCGTTTCTACGAGTTGTATGGCCTCACCGAGGGTTTCATCACGATTCTCGATCGGGACGACTTTGCCGCCAAACCGGGATCCGTCGGAGTTCCCCCGCCGCTATATCAAATGCGGATCGTCGACGACGACGGGAAGGACCTGCCGGCCGGCGAGGTGGGGGAGATCGTCGGCAGAGGTCCAGTGACTATGCCCGGCTACTACAAACGCCCCGACCTGACGGCCGAGGCCATCAAGGACGGCTGGCTCTACAGCGGGGATCTTGGATACGTGGATGACGACGGATTCCTCTACCTGGTGGATCGCAAGAAGGATCTCATCATCTCGGGCGGGGTCAACGTCTACCCACGCGACATCGAGGAGATAGTCATCCAGCATCCTGCGGTCACTGACGTCGCCGTCTTCGGAGTATCGGACGACCGCTGGGGGGAGACTCCGGTGGCGGCGGTTCGTCTCGACCCGGAGGTGGCGACGACGGCGGACGACGTGAAGGACTGGGTCAACGAGCGGGTCGATGCCCGGTTCCAGAAACTCCACGAGGTGGTTGTGCTGGAGGAGTTCCCGCTGAGCGTTGCCGGGAAGACTCTGCGCCGGGTGATACGTGACGGGTATTTGGAGGGGCGATGAGCAACTACGTCGAAACCAACGGGATTCGTCTCCACTACCTGAAGCGGGCGGGAGATGGGCCAACGCTGCTGCTGGCGCCCGGGCTGGCGGCGGGCGCCTACTTCTACGAGGCCCTACTCGGCCATCTTTCGCCGCGCCTCAACGTGATTGCCTTTGACCTGCGCGGTCGCGGTGCCAGCGACAGGCCAGATACCGGATACACCATGGCGGATCATGCCGATGACATGATCGGTGCGATGGATGCGTTCGACCTCGAACGAGTCGTCTTCGGTGGGCACAGCTTCGGGGGTTTGCTGACGTATGTATTGGCCGCCGAATATCCCGATCGCATCGAGCGGGGGGTGGTGATCGATGCCCCGGCGGAAGTCGACCCGACGGTGATGGAACAGATCAAGCCAACTCTCGACCGGCTGGAGACGACCTTCCCATCATGGGATCAGTACATCGAGATGGTCAAAGGCATGCCGTACTACGCCGCGTGGGAGTGGGATCCTGCCCTGGAAGTCTTCTATCGCAGCGATCTCGAGGACCTGCCCGGCGGAGGCGTGCGATCCGTCTGCCGTCCGGAGCACATCCGCCAGGCGATGCAGGGGACGCTCGACATCGACTGGGATGCAACGGTTCGTCGGATCGAGCAGCCAATCCTCTTCATCCGGGCCACGGAGTCATTTGGGCCCCCGGGTTACCCGCCAATCGTCCCCAAAGACAAGGCTCGGCTGACGATGGACCGGCTGCAGAACGGTCGCTACGCCGAGTTCCCGGGAAACCACATCACGTTTCTGTTTGGAGAGAGTGCCGGCATGGTCGCCGACGAGATAGTCAACTTCGTGACGGGTTGACCCGGACTGCCAACCCCCTGCTTCGCTTTGCTCCGCGTCCCCCCTGGAGGGGGGACGAAATGGTTCTTCCTTCCCCCTTCAGGGGGAAGTGCAGAGCTGAGCGAGGCGATGGCTGTGACCCCTGCGCGCGGGCTTTGCCCGTGCCCGCAGTTCGATTGCATCGAACTGCAAGCCCATCTCATGGGCCCATTTCATGGGCCGGGGGCTTCGCCTCGTTCGAGCGCTTCGATGGTCTTGGCCATACGATTCACCCGCGTCGTTTCCCGCTTTGCCATCACTAACCAGGCGAGGATCGCCTTCCGTTTGCTCTGAGTCAATCCGTCGAAGGTGGCTCTCACTTCGGCTGCTTCCATAGCGGCGGCGAAGTCGTCGGGAACGATTCCCGCTTCGGGTCCGTCGAGGATGGTCCACGAACCGTCCTCTTTGGCGCGTTCCACGGCAGCGAGACCTGCCGGTTCCATCAAGCCCGCCGCGGTGAGTCGGGCAACCTTCTCTTTGTTGATCTTCGACCAGATGCTCCCGGGCTTGCGCACTGTCCAGTACTGGCGATAGCGCCTGTCATCGAGGGACTGCACCTTCGAGTCGATCCATCCGAAGCACAGTGCCTCGTCGACGGCGTCCTCCCAAACGATGGAAGGGTGGCCGCTGCCCTTCCTCCAGAAAATGAGCCACACCGCAGGCTGGGAGGCGTGGTTGTGCTCGAGCCAGCTGCGGAACACTTCCCGGGTAGGGGCTTCGATCTCCGGTATCTCGTCACTCACGGTGGTGAAGTTACCCGACGCCACCGCGTTGCGCGCAGATCGCGAAAAACGAGCTGAAGTCGCGAAAAACGCCTAACGAATGGACCTTGCGAACAGGTGTTCGAGTCGGATATCGTCGAAAATCGCTCGCTCGGAGACTGTGATGCAATCGGATCTCGGCCAGGAGACCAATCCCAGGGTTGCCGAACTGCGCCGCGCCCTGCGGCGCTACATCGAACGCTACGGCCAACTAGGCGGGATGGTCGACGTGGAGAAGGCCAACTCGGCGATGGCGTTCCGGCAACGGCGGCTCGACAGGCTTGTCGAAGAAGAGGCTCGGATCCGATCCGAGATCGCATCAATGGCGTCGGAGATCAAACGAATCGAGAAGTGGGTGGAGTTCTGTTTCGAGGACGCCATCGAGAGGGCAAAACGGGAGAACTCCGAAGGTTGGTCGCCCCGGCCCGTGCTCGGGTTCCGGTTGTGGTGGATTGACGGCGGTGTGCTCAACGGAGTGAAAGCACCGTGGCTGAAGCGGAAGATGACTGCGATCTGCCTGACCAGCGGCGGAGACGTCGAGATTCCACACAGCGATGGACGTTGCGGCCGGCTCGGGTGCGGCGTTTACGCAGCCAAGACCATCACACCCCTGTACAGGGACTTCGATGTGAGGACGGTCAAGAATCTTGCACTCGGTCTGGTTGAGCTGACCGGCAAGGTAGTGGAGCACGACACCGGGTATCGGGCCGCCGAGGCAACGGTGGTGGCGCTGGCCGCGGCGCTGCAGGGCCACATGTTGCTCACCGCCGACCCGGCGCACATAGACGGTGTCTTTGAGGATCCGGATCTGATCAAGGCCGCGGTGGTGGTCGCAGACGAAGAGCAGCGGCTGGGAGAAATGGAAACGTACATCAATGACAAGGCAAGGAGACAAGGGGAATGGACATAGGTAATCAGCAACGGGTAATCATTGTTGAGACGGAGGAGATCACGGAGTCCGCAGAACCGGCCATGGCGGGGATCGAGGCGAGCCTGGAAGATCTGGTCGAGGAAGAGTGGCCGCTGCCGGTCGAGATCGACCCGACGCCGGTCGGCTAGAGGGGCGCCGGTTCCGGAAGGATTGGCGAGTCTGGCCTTGGGCGATGTCGCCGTCGTTGTGCCAGGCTCGCCGTATCCGGGCCAGGCCGGTCCGCGACTCGTCGCAAGCGTGACGATTCTCTATTGTGTTGCGAACGTGGTGAGCCGCAATGGCGACGAGTTCCGGGTGGTCGAAGGGCAATGAAGACGAACAGCGCATGGATCTGGATGACGATCGCCATAATCTGGGTTGCGGTCCTGATCATGAGCACCGGATCCCCGAATCTGGAATTCGGAGATGATCCGACTGTGATCGACATAGGAATCATCATCAACTGGTTCTGGGGCCTTCTCGGAACGGTCGGTGTTCTGCGCCTCACGTTGTTCCGCAGGCCCAATGAGGCCGGATGGGGCCAGGACATCGCATACCCGTGGATTCTCGGGGTGGTCGGCGGGCTCTGGATCGTGGCGGCACTTGCTGCGGTCAACCTTCCGGTCTTCGAGTATGGCGACGACATCGTGATTCCGGTCGCCGCCATCGTCGCTCCGATCGCTGCGGCCATGCTCACCTGGTATGCCTGCGAGTTCCTCGTCTCTGGATTCGCCGCCCGTCAGGCAGACGACCAGGTCGTCTAGCGACCGTTCGGGAGCAGATCAGCCACTGCGCCGGCCAATTCCGCCGGCAGGAACGGCTTTTCGAAGAAGCGATCCGCCCCCCCGTCCAGGGCCCGTCGGGCACTGGTTCCCTGACCATGTGCCGTGATGACGATTATTGGCACCGCGCTGGCCAGCTCACCCATGCGAAGCGTATGCAGTACCTGCCAGCCGTTGACCCGGGGTAGTGCAATGTCGAGGATCACGATGTCGGGAATGGTCTTGTGAAGGCTGACCAGGGCATCTATCCCATCGACGACGAACTCGGCGTCGACGCCGCTCTTCCGCAGTATCTCGCCGACAAGACGGCTCGAACCCGGGTCATCCTCGATAACGAGGGCAGTCGGCCTATCCATCGGTACCCTCCGTTGTTGCTCCCCATGCATTTGCTCTGTTGTCGCTTGCCAGCAGTCTGTAGCGGACCCGCGTGCCGGTGTGGAGTGTCGCTCGCTGCCGGCGGGGGAATGCGTGTGCGTGCACGAATACAGCTTCACCGTCACCATCGGGTTCGATGAGACCGAAGTGCATTTCCTGGTCGAAGAAGGTGATCGTTCCACGATGCCGGTCGCCGCGCCACAGCAGCGGGTAAAGCCCGACACGACCCATCGTCACAAATCCGACGAGCAGGATCAGCAACAGAGCAAGCGGCATGCTGAGCGCTTCGGTAGTGGCGCTGGCGACTCCGCCCATCACGACGAGCGTGCGTCTGATCTGGCGAGTCCCTTGCTCCTGGGCCGCCGGCTCATCCGGCCCTGCGTCGCTGAAGCTCTCGAGGGCCACGACCAGATCATCCTTCTGCTCAGCCGCGGCGACATCCGTGACTATCCAGAAGAAGGTGGTGGTGCCGCTGAATCCGGTGGGACCGCTTTCAGTCACGGTGATGGTGACATGATGTGTTCCCGCGGTCTCCTCCCCGATCGTTCCTGATATCAGGCCGCTTGTCTCATCGATGGACAGTCCCGGCGGCAGCCCCGTGGCCGTGTGGCTCAACGGCCCCGATCCGGATGCGCCGATCTGCAGCGAGACGGTCTCGCCTTCCTCGCTGTACTGCTCCGCAATCGGATCAATTGCGGGAGGCTCAACTTCCTCAGCGTCGTCGTCGTTTTCCTCAGCGTCGTCGACGATCCAAGTGAACTCGGTGGAGGCCTCTGCCGCCGGCGAGCCGTTATCCGTCACCTCGACGGTGATCGTGTGCTCACCGACCGCAGCATCGGAGATGACACCGGTGATGAACCCTGTGCGCGAATTGATCGACAGACCCTCCGGCAATCCGTTCACCGAGAAGGTGAGCTCGTTGGCTGGAAGGTCGGGATCAGCGGCCTCGACACGAACGAGCACTCTGTCGCCGACTTTGCTGTTCTGGTCGGCAATGGTCCCGATCTCCGGTGGCTCGTTCACCTCGAGCACCGATATCGTCACCTGGGTACTGGCCGTGAGGCGAGGGGAACCGGAGTCGGTGGCGACGACCGTGAATCGGTACGTGCCGGGACCTTGCTCTTCTGACGGCTTCCAGTTGAATTCGCCGGTGGCTCGGTCGATGGTGGCTCCCGCGGGCGCCCCGCTCAGGCTGAATGTGAGTGTGTGCCCGTCGGGGTCGTACCCAGACGTCGTGAACCAGATCAGATCTCCCTCGTCGACTGTTTCGTCCGGGATCGAGTGCATGATCGGCGGCCGATTCTTGTCCGTGACCTTCCACTGGAACTCGACCCGGGCTACACCGGCAGGAGTGCCGCCATCGTCGACGGTGATCTCGACTGAATGCGTACCCACGCTTCCCGGACCGGCAACACCGGAGATAACGCCGGTGGCGGGATCGATGGCGAGGCCGTCGGGAAGTCCGGAGGCGCTGAATACAAGACCGTTGGCCGGGATGTCCGGATCAGTTGCTTCGACCACGAGAGTGATAGCACTGTCGACGGCGTCGGTCTGGTCGGCGATCGGGCTAATTGAGGGCGGTCGGTTCACCTCTGTCACGGTGATGGTGACAACCTTCGAGTTGGAGAGAGCCGGCGTTCCCGTATCGGAGGCGGTAACGGTCACTGCGAAGCTGCCGGTCCCGTGAGCCTCGGCGGGTGTCCAGGTGAAGACCCCGGTTGCCGGGTCGATTGTGGCACCGGTTGGTTGTCCGGAAAGGCTGAAGACGATGCCGTCGAGGTCGGGGTCGCTTGCAGAAGCGGTAAAGCTGATCAGCGTTTCCTCCGGACCGAGCTGGTTCGCAATCGGCTGCAGCTGCGGGGGGCGGTTGGTGTCTGTGACTGTCCACGTGAATCTGTCAATCGCGTCGAGGGTCGGGGTGCCGTCGTCGGTTGCAGTGATCGCTACCGGATAGGTCGAGGCTGCAGTTGCCGAGATCGTCCCGTTGATCAGCCCTGACGCCGGGTCGATGGTCAATCCGGGTGGCAGGCCGGTTGCGGTGTAAGTGGCGGTATCGAGATCCGGGTCGGTGGCCGCCGCACTCACCGAAACGGTCGCACCTTCAGGGTCCGTGCGGTCGGGCAGGTCACCGTCGAAGACGGGGCGGCGGTTGGTGTTGGTTACGGTCCAGGTGAAGCTGTCTGTTGCCGTCAGCACGGGCGTGCCGTCGTCGAGGAGCGTGATCTCCACCGTGTACGGCGATCCCGGTGACGCCGCATAGCCGATGCTTCCGCTGATCAACCCCGATGCCGGGTCGATAGTCAGACCGGGAGGCAGGCCTGTTGCTGAGTACGAGATGTCATCGAGATCCGGGTCGGATCCGCTTGAGGCAAGGGAGACGGTCGCTCCCTCGGCATCTGCCCGATCCGGCAGGCCGGCGGCGACGGGTGGGCGGTTGGTGTTGGTGACGGTGAGGTTGAAGACGGCGTCGTCGGTCAAGGATCCATCTGAGGCGGTGATGGTGACGGTGGATATTGCGGCGTCTGTGTGGCCGGGGGTGCCGGTGATGGTGGCGGTGCCGTCACCGTTGTCGATGAAGCTGGCCCAGGCGGGCAGCCCGGCTTGGGTGAGTGTTGGGATGGTCCCGTCGGGGTCGGAGGCGGCCAGTGTCAGCGCAAACGAGTCGTTCTCGGCGACGCTCTGGTCTGCAACCGGATCAACCGTCGGTGCCCGGTTGGTGTTGGTGACGGTGAGTTGGAAGGTGGTGGTGTCGGAGAGGTTGGGGGTGCCGCCGTCGTCGACGTTGATGGTGATGGTGTGGATTGCGGCGTCTGTGTGGCCGGGGGTGCCGGTGATGGTGGCGGTGCCGTCACCGTTGTCGGTGAAGCTGGCCCAGCCGGGGAGGCCGCTGGCCGCCAGTGTTGGGATGGTGCCGTCGGGGTCCGAAGAGGTCACTGTCAGCGGGGTGAGCGGGTCGCCTTCGGCAACGGTTTGGTCGGTGATCGGGTTGGCGACTGGTGGGCGGTTGGTGTTCGTAACCGTCAAGTCAAAGGTGGTGGTATCCGCCAGGTTGGGGACACCGCCATCTTCCACATTGATGGTGACGGTGGATGTTGCGGCGTCTGCATAGCCGGGGGTGCCGGTGATGGTGGCGGTGCCGTCTCCGTTGTCGGTGAAGCTGGCCCAGCCGGGGAGGCCGCTGGCCGCCAGCGATGGGGTGGTGCCGTCCGGGTCGGAGGCGGTGACGGTGACCGGGGTCAGCGGGTCTCCTTCAGCGACTGTCGGGTCGGTGATCGGGTCGACCGTTGGTGCCCGGTTGGTGTTGAGGATCGAGATATCGAAGGCCGCGTCGTTGGTCAGCGAACCATCCGACGCAGTGACGGTGACAGTCGTCGTTCCCGCGTCGGCATACCCGGGGGTGCCGGTGATGGTGGCGGTGTCATCCCCGTTGTCGGTGAGCGTTGCCCAGGGCGGCAGAGTCGCTCCGTCGCTGAAGCCGACCGTGGTGCCGTCCGGGTCGGAAGCTGAAATCACCAGGCTGAACGGCGATCCCTCAGCTCCGGATTGATTGCCCGGGTTAGTGATGCTGGGTGCCTGGTTGGTGTTGGTGACGGTGAGATCGAAGACCGCATCGTCACCGAGCGACCCATCCGAGGCGCTGACGGTGACCGTGGTGGTGCCGGAGTCGCCTCCTCCGGGCGTACCTGCGATTGTTGCCGTGCTGTCGAGGTTGTCGGTCAACACTGCCCACGCCGGGAGTGTCCCTGAGTCGGTGAACGACGGTGTCGTGCCGTCCGGGTCTGTGGCGGTGATCACGATTGAGAACGGTGCCAGCTCCGGTGTGGTCTGCGGTCCTGGGTTGACGATCGACGGAGGCCGGTTCGTGTCGGAGACGGTCCACGTGAACGTATCGGGTGGAGCACTCTCGTTGGGCGTGCTGTCATCGACAACGGTGACCGTGACGGGATATGGGCTGCCGCTTGCAGCCGTGTAGTCGATGGTTCCGGTGATGAGCCCGCTTCCCGTGTCCATGCTCAGACCTGGGGGCAGCCCGGTTGCGCCGTAGGTGAGCATGTCGCCAATGTCGGGGTCTGTCGCCGCAGCAGACAGCGCGATGACCGAGCCCTCAGCATCGATACGGTTGGGTAGGTCTTGGTCGAAGACCGGCGGCTGGTTGGGTTCTACGACGGTCCAGGTGAACGTATCGGACGCTCCCAGGTTGGGGATGCCATCGTCCGTAACCTCTATCTCAACGGCGTAGCTGCCCGTTGCGGCGAAACCGATGGTGCCGCTTATCAGACCGGAATTCTCGTCGACCGAGAGACCCGGGGGAAGCCCAGTTGCTGCATAGGTGAGGTTCCCACCGTCCGGATCGGAGGCTGCCGATGAGAGCGAGATTGCCGCGCCTTCGGGGTCGGTGCGGTCGAGCAGGTCCTGGTCAAAGACCGGCTGTTGATTGGCGTCAACCGGGAACGTAATGGCCATCGCCTCATATCCCGAACCGTTGTCGATCACAAGGGTGCTGATTGTCGATCCATCGGCCTTGTTCAGCTGGTAGAGGGTTTCCCCACCCCCGCTGTCAGTCGAGGTGTACAGCCGACCCATCTCGTCAAACGCCAAGCTGGTGATGTCATCCGGAGCGGGTCCCATGGTGGCGGTGGCACCCGTTGCTGGGTCGATTGTGGCGATGGACCAGAAGCCGTTGATAGTCCAGTGAACGGTGTAGAGCTTCCCGTTGGTCGGGTCGAACGCAATGTCGGCAGCGTGCCAGTACCCGCCCCGGTACTCGATAGGGACATAGTCGTTGCCGCTGAATGCGCCGGGGACGTGGGCCCCGGTGACCGGATCGAATCGAAATAGGATGTCCTCCTCGTTGGCGCCCCGACGATTCGTGCCGTATAAGTCGCCGGTGAACGGGTTGAAAGACAGTCCTTCGATATCGTCGAAGGCGACCAGACCGACCGGCCCGTTACCCGCACCGGCAATCGACGCCTTGGGAGTGAATGCTCCGGTGGTGAGATTGATAGTCCCGAGTTGGTCGTTCTCGACTGCGAAGAGCACATTGGAGCCAGGCTGGAGCGCAGCGGCTTCGATGTTCCAGGTGCCGGTACCAGTCCTGATATTGACCTCGTTGGTGGTCGGATCTGGGTTCGTACGATCGACGACGGTCAGCAGGTCATCGCCGCCGTTGGCTCCACCGGAGTTGGCGACCAGATACGTGACCTCGCCGGGGGTGACGGTCCAGACAAACGCGTCGGTGTCTTGCAGATTTGGGACGCCGTCGTCGGTCACGGTGATGGTGACGCTGTGAGTGCCGCTGGAGTTGGAGCCAAGTGCACCCGTGATTTCTCCTGTGGCGGTGTCTATCGAGATTCCCTCGGGCAGGCCGGTTGCCGAATAGGTGAGGGTGTCACCCAAGTTGGGGTCGGTGGCCGACGCCGAGATGGTGATTAACGTACCTTCCGGATCGCCGCGGTCGGTCAGGTCCTGGTCGAAGCCGGGGGGCTGGTTGACGGGAGCAGATCGGGGAATCGCCAGGGCTTCGTAGTCCGCTCCGTTATCGAGGTCGATCGATGACAGGCTTGCTCCACTGCCTTTGTCGAGTTCGTGGAGCTGCTCCGGGGCTGTACCGGTGCCTGTCGTCGCCCACAAGCGCCCTGCAGCGTCGAAATCAAGACTCCGGAGGTCGTCAGGCACTGATCCCACATCGGAGGTGCTTCCGGTGGTGCGATTCACCGTGGACAAGCCAATGGAGCCTAAAGATTCGCTGATTTGAATTGCGTAGAGCTGGCCGTCAGTGGGGTTGATGGCGATGTCGGACACCTGATAGTTGAGGCCGCTGGGGTCAATGCGTACGTAATCGTCGGCGCCGAACATACCGGTGCGGAGTGCCCCGGTTGCGGGATCGATGACAATCAGGAGAGCCTCAGTGAAGGATCTACGTTGCGTTCCGTAGAGGTCCCCTGTCGCGGGGTCGAACGTGAGTCCAACGACATCGTCCATCGACACCGAACCCTGGTTGCCGTTCCCGGTGCCGACGGCACTCGGCTTAGCCACAAACGCCCCGGTTGCCAGGTCGATTGTTCCGAGCTGGCCGCCGTCGATTGCGTACAAGATCCCGGTCGATGGCTGCCACGCCGCAGCGTGGATCCCCGACGATCCGGTGCCGATTCCGATGCTGATTTCGTTGGTTGCCGGATTGGCGTTGGTCGAGCGGACTGCGGTGAGGAGATCGTCACCGCCGCCGGCTCCGCCGGATCCCGCCACCGTGTAGAAGACCGGCACGTCACTCCCTGTCACAACGAGGTTGTCGATGTTCATGTGCGAGTCGTTGCTGTTGCCGGTGACGGCAAACCTGATCCGCGCATTGGACGCAAGGTACGGTGTGAGGTCATACGAACCGATCAGGTCACCTGTGGTGGTGCCGAGGGGCCAGCTATCGAGAGCGACCCAGCTACCGCCACCATCGTCAGACACGCTGAGCTCCGCAGAACCGCCTCCGGGTGGGTGCCAGTGCACCTTGTAGTCGAAAGTAAGGCTCGCCGATTCGAAGGAACTGAGATCTACCTCTCGCTCCACGGACGCATCCGGTCCGGCATCTCTGCCGAGAAGAAGGCAAGGCTCATCTAAGCAGTTCGGTTCGTCATCTACTCGGATCGTGCCGGCACCGGCTCCGTCCACTTCGCCTACTTCGGACCAGGGTCCCCCCCACGGCAGGCTGCCGGTGCTTCCGCTGAAATTGTATGACTGGAAGTCGTCGGCAAAGGTCTCGTCGGGTGCCGCTTCGGCAGGGAGATTCGGCAGGACCAGGACACCGACAAAGAGGGTGAGCGCCAGGATGGAACTGCCCGTCTTCCGAGCAATCCGGACGGTGGCGTCGGGGGGCCTCATGCGACCTCGATGGTCGGTTCCTCGAGTCGCTGAGCGGCGTGATTCGGATCGGGCGTTGTCGTCTCATCGATGGCGGATTCAGGCATCGGGAGGTAGACGATGAATCGAGTCCATCCATCCTCACGCTCGTAGCGAACCTCGCCACCCATACCCTCTGCCAGGATCTTGACGACGGCGAGACCGAGACCGATAGAGCCGGTGGTGAGGGCGGTGTCGCCCTCGTGTATGTATCGGGTGAAGAGGCGGTGCTCTTCATCTACGGGTACACCCGGGCCGTTATCGGCGACCGTGACAACGGCCGTTAGCCCGATCTGGTGGCTTGTGACGTAGATCCTGTCGCCGCCCCACCGTTGCGCGTTCGAGAGCAGGTTGCGGACGATTTGGCGTGTGCGCAGCTGATCGGCTTCTACTGGTATCGGCGAGCAGGCGCTCTCGATGTCGAGGCCGGTCCGCTGGATCGGGCGCACTACCACGGCGAGTTCTTCGGCGAGATCGAGCGTCTCGGTATTGAAGGAGATGGTGCCGGCTTCGTCGCGGGCAACGGTGAGCAGATCTTCGACCATGCGGTTCAACTCGGCGGACTCTTCGTTGATCACCGAGATAAGGGTTCGAGCCTCGTCGGGGTCGATGAAGCCCTGCTCGATCAGGATCTCGGAAAACCCATAGATGCTGGTCAACGGTGTGCGGAGCTCGTGAGATATGTTCGAAATGAACTCGTCCTTGGCCTGGATCACCCGACGTTCCGCCTTGAGGCGTGAATCCATTTCGACCCTGGCGCTGTCGAGTTGCCGCCGGGCAATCCGCCAGTAGGCGAAGATCGCCAGGGCGGGGGCGAGAAGGGCGATGACGAACCCGGCGATTGTTCCGATTCGTTGTGACAGGCTCTGGGCGTTGTTCAGTGTCTCGAGGGATCCGTCCCGCGTCTCGGCGATTGTGTCCCGCAGGCTCTCGTAGGCGGCAAGCGCATCGGTGGCGAGCAGATCCCCGGCGGCGGCGACGTCACCGTCGTCGAGGCGTTGCAGCACGTCGCGGGACTGGCCGACCGCAGCAGCGCCGGCCAAGCCGATGTCGAGTTCGCCAACACGGGTCTCGAGGTCGTCGACGACACGGGAGGCCTCCGCGGCCGCTGCTGCAGCGGTGTCGCGGTCGGCGACACCCAGGGTGACGTCCTCGGCGAGGAGCACAGCCTGGCTCAGGGTCCGCAGGCTGAGCTGGGTCGTTACAAGGGCGGCCTCGGACTTGGCGAGGGTCGACGAATCGTCGATGAAGTACCCGACTGCCAGCGAATTGGCGTGCAGAAGGGCGGCCAGCAATATCGCCACGACGCCGCTGATTGCGGCGCCGAGCGCGGGCTTGCTGATCCGGCCACGCCCAAGGCCGTTTGTGTTGGGGGATGTGCCCATATCCGTCGCGTTCGGTCGATCACTAGTCAGTCGGCCGAAACCACGGGGGAATAAGGTGCATCGGCGCCGGCAAACGCACAGAATCCCTCCTGATTCTCGTCCATGTCCCGAGCGTTTCGGCCCGGGGCGTGTGCGAGGTCTCGGAAGGGATTCTGAGCTAGTCGCGATCGTTGTCCGTGGCTCTGCTGTCTAGCGGAGCGCCGGCTGCGGTTTCCCCGCTTTCCTGAGCAGCCAGATTGCGAACGCCAATTCTCCAACGACCGACGGCACGGCAACCAGAGCGAGGAATAGGTTCTCGTAGTCCGAGTAGTTGGACAGCAGTGAAATGGCGGTTGTGTCGATCAGGTATGCGGCTCCTGCAACCATCAGCAAAGTGCTCAGGAGACGGGGAGCGGTCGCAGACGTTCGCAGCAAATGTCCCACGAGTACCAGGTGGATTCCGAACGCGGCTAGTCCGATGTACCACGTGTAGTTGAAAGCCTCGAGCAATAGCGTGACCTGCGCTTGAGCGAGACCTGTGCCGAATGCGGAGTTGCCGCCACCACTCGCCAACTCGAGTACGAGAAAGAAGAAGATCAGCGCAACTCCGAGGAAGACCGTGTACACCAGCCTGAACCAAGCCGTGAGGCGCGAGAGCTCCTTGTTCGCGCTCTTGAACAGCACGTACAGGGCCCAGGCGATGACCACATCGAGAAGGAACACGATCAGGAAGCTGAAGAGCCCGGATCGAAAAAGTGCCTCGGAGTCGGCGATATTGGTGAACGTGGCCGCCGGGTCGGTGGGGTCGACCAGGCCGGTCCGCACGAAGAAGTTGGCAAAGATCGCCAGCGCGAATACGGCCAGGTAGCTGATACCGGCGAGCATGGCGATACGTTGCCGGGGGATCTCGGTTGGTGTGGTTGTCTGGGTGAGCATTGTGTACTCCTTCTGGTGTTGATACGTGTTCAGATCGTGATGACGGATTTGCCCCGCGTGTGGCGTGAGGCGAGATAGTCGAGTGCCGTTGCGGTGTCCCGCAGCGGGAACGTTTTGTCGATGACCGGTGTCACTTGTCCGCTCTCGATGAGTCCTCGAAGGGTCTCGAGGTTCTCGAGCGTCGGCTTCGAAATGAAGGGCCGAAGACGCTGCCTGACAAACGGGGACAGAGCGCCGGCACGGACGGTGCGCCCGAACCCCATCAACCAGCGGCCCCCGGATCCGCCGACGATGACGAGTGTCCCGGAGGGCGTAAGTGCACGACGAAGTTCCCCCAGCGACCGGTTGCCGGCGAGGTCGAGGATCAGGTCGTATCGAGAGCCGCTGTCGGTGATGGCGGCCGTGGTGTAGTCGATGACGTCGTCGGCGCCGATGGAGCGGACCATCTCGACGTTCCCGGTGCTGACGACTCCTGTGACCTCGGCTCCCAACGCTTTGGCTATCTGGACGGCGAAAGTGCCGACGGCTCCTGAGGCGCCCGTGATGAGAACCCGCTGGCCGGGCCGGAGGCCTCCGCTATCGCGCAGCCCTTCGAGAGCGGCCAGACCGGAGATCGGCACCGCCGCCGATTGTTCGAGCGTGAGATTCGACGGCTTCGTGGTGAGTTGACTCGCCGGGATGGCCACGTATTCGGCGAGTGTGGCATTGCCCCACCCGAAAACCTCGTCACCCGGTTGGAGCCCGGTCACGCCCGCGCCGACCGTTTCGACGATCCCGGCCATCTCGTACCCCGGAATCGGGTGCTTGGGGGCCAGCAGGCCGTATTGCGGTCTGGCGACGTAGGGGAGACCCATCACGGTCAGCCAGTCGCCGATGGCCACACCGGCAGCGCGAACTCGGACAAGTACCTCATCGTCGGAGATTGAGGGCTTGTCGACGACTTGGTAGGTCAGGGAAGCCTGGGGCGGCCCAAAACTCCTGTGGACGATGGCGTGCATGGTCTTGGAAGCCGTCTCGGTGTCGGGGTTGTGGCGATTGTCGGTGGTGGTCATTGCTCCTCCTCGTCTTACAGCGTAAGGTGATTGGCAGAACATAACCATACGCTGTAAGGTTGTCAAGAGATTCTTGGAGGAACTGTTGGTAGAACAGACCGACGCAAAGGACGAGCGGCGCCGTCCGCTGAGCCGGGAGCGGGTTCTCCGGGCCGCGGTGGAACTTGCCGACGAGCGTGGATTGACCGCACTGTCGATGCGCAAACTGGCCGATCGGCTTGGTGTTGAAGCGATGTCGCTCTACCACCACGTGTCCAACAAGGACGACATGCTCGACGGCATGATTGATCTCGTCGTGGAGGAGATAGAGTTACCGAAGCCGGGCGATGAATGGCGGACTGCGATGCGGGCGCGGGCCGTTTCCGCACACGACGTCTTTGCCCGGCACGAGTGGGCGGCGAGTTTGATGGAATCCCGTACCAACCCCGGCCACGCCACGCTGCGCTACTACGACGCGGTGCTCGGCTGTCTTCGTCGCGGTGGATTTCCGATGGCGCTGACGGCGCACGCATTTTCGGCGCTTGATGCCTACATCTACGGATTCGGGATGCAGGAGATCAGCCTGCCCTTCGACGGCGAGGAAGAGGTCAAGGAAGTTGCGGAGGCTTTGCTCGAAGGTTTCCCCGTCGACCTTTATCCGAATCTGTACGAGATGATCGTGGACCATGCGCTGCAGCCGGGGTATAACTACTCAGACGAGTTCGAGTTCGGCCTCGACCTGATCCTGGACGGGTTCGAGCGGTTGCTGGTCGCTGAATAGAACCCGGGAACCGGCAAGACGCCTGCAGCCGAGGGGGTCTCTACTTTTGGGCGGGTGCCATCGATATCGACTACCACTCTTGCCCTGAGAAGGTTGTACGAATCGTGGGCCTCCGTTTTATTGCTTCGTGCCGCACCTCTACTTCGCTTATGGAAGCAATATGTCACCAGCGACCATCCGCGAGCGTGTGGTCGGTGCGACGCCGGCCGGTACCGCCCTGCGACGGCATCACCGACTGGCGTTCACCCTCCCGTCTAAGCGCTGGACTGGGCGGGCCGCCGATGTCCTACGGGCCGCGGGTTCCGGCGTATGGGGCGTTCTGTGGGAGCTTCCTGACTGGGGCGCTCCTGACGAGTTCGAGAAGCGATACAACCGAAGCGAATTTGATGTTCTCCGGTTCGGTCACGGTGACCAAACCGGAACGCCGGCTAGAGCATTCACCTACACCGTCAAGCCTGAGCATCGTTCCCCCGACGAGGCCCCGCCGGCTCCTGCCTACCTAGAGCGAATGGTCCAAGGCGCCCAGCATGGTGACCTACCGTCTGACTACATCGGCTTCCTCAAAAGCTATGCGGGGTCCGCGGAGTGAGTGCAGTTGTCGAAGCGTGGGAGGCGAACCCACGAACATCGGATTCTCGTGTCCTTTGAATACCTTGCGTGCCCGCACTCGTGCCAACACACGGTTGTCGCGACTTCTCGGGTCTTCGCTTGGTCCAATTCACGACCGGTGCTGAGCTCGTAGTCAGCCTTGCGGTGGGTCCAAACCGACGACTGGATTCAACCGCTGGCTGACGGAGCTAGCTCCCCGCACCGTCTGATGCTGTGGAGCGTGTTGCGGCCTGCGCCTCGACCCGTGGGGACGCAAACACCGCCATTAGGTGGTGGCTACCGCACGACCGTCAGTCTCTGTCGCAACACGAGAAGCGCCAAGCCGAGCAGCACCAGCAACATACCCAGGACAAGAATGTGGATTGCTTCGATCCCGGTGACCGGCAGCGCGGTCGCGGTCACTTCGGCATCGTCACCGACCGCAGCGGCATTGCTGCCGTTGGCATTTGCCACATTGGTGAATGGCCCGGCCTCCATGACCTCAGTAGCGAGTGTGATCGTGACCGAAGCACCGGGAACAAGGTTTCCAAGCTCCCAGGTCAATGGATCGTCTTCTGCTTCGGGAGGCGATGCCGATAGGAAGCCCACCTCGGCGGGCAGCGTGTCAGTCACAACTACGTTCTCAGCGACCCCATCCCCGGTGTTGGCCACGGTGATCGTGTAGATGAGTTCGTCGCCTTCCTGCACGATGGCGGCGCTCGCCGTCTTGGAAATCGTAAGAACAGCAGTTGCGTCGACCAGGACGGTGGCCGTGTCGGTCTCCTCTTCGACGCCTGAAGCGGCCACGACCGCAGTGTTCTCGAGTGTTGCCCCCTCGCTGAAGGGACCTTCCAGCCGGACTATTACGAACAGGTCCGCGGAGAAGCCGGGGTCTTGGCTACCGAGATCCCAAGTGACAACTCCGTCGCCATGCACGCCTCCGCCGGTGGCCGACATGAATGTGGTTCCGGGTGGCAGGGTGTCGGTGACCAGCAACGGATCGGCCGGAGCGTTTCCGTCCACAGTGATCGCGAGTCGGTACATCACCTCATCGCCGGGTGCGGCCGTCGTGGAGAGGGCAGTCTTGGTGATTCCGAGCACTGGAGCCGAGTCAACCGGGTTGGAGGTCGAGTCGTCGAGAGGCTCGAGACCGTCGGCGATAGCAACGGCTGTGTTGTCGATGGCGCTGCCGATATCGACAATGTCGTTGAGCCGAACCTCGAACGACGCAGTACGGGCCTCTCCGATAGCCAAGACGGCCTCCGACCAGCGAAGTCCGGCGACGTCGGCTGGGTCGGCCGGCTCAGCCGCCTGGTAGACACCGCCGACGAGGAACTCGGCCCCGCCCGTGGCGCTCCCTGAGACGTAGGTGGTATCGGCCGGGATCGAGTCGGTAACCACGACATTTGTGGCATCCAGTGAGCCGCGACTGTCCCAATCGAGGGTATAGGTGAGCTGGTCACCGGGTTCGACAGTTCCAGTCGGTGACACTCTCTTTTCCAGGCCGATCAAGGGGGTAGATACGATCACCGTCTCGACCAGGTTGGAATCGGTGCTGCCCGTCTGATCGGTGGTGACCGTCGCTGTGTTGGGGATGACGGTGCCATCGGCAACGGGCAGAGTCACCGCCACCGTAAACCCGTACGTCACCGGGTCCGGTGGGGCAAGGCCGGCTAACGACCACTCGATGCCTACAACGGTCGCCAGGTCTCCTGGGCAAGCGCCGTACGTTACGCCGTCAGTTGAACACTGCACGGTGAAGGGGCCGGCATCGATGGCTGACACCGTCGTTCCCGGCGGTGGCGAGTCAAGGACCAAAACGTTGGTGGCAATCTCGTCGCCAAGGTTGATGAGGCTAAACGTGTAGTCGAGCAGGTTGCCCTCAGTATTCACATCGAGTTCTGTTTCGGACACGTTCTTCAGCAAGGAAATGATCGGTGCTGAAGTAACTGGATGCGACACCGGGCCGAGGACGGTGCCGCCCGGTGTCTGGTCCGAGACGAGGGTGGCGCTGTTGGTGATCGTGGTTCCGTCGGGAAGCGGGTTGTTGACCGTCACTGAAAAGCCGAGATCTCCGGAGTCTCCGGCGCCAACGTTGCCGACCGTCCAGCGCAGCGCTTCGACAGCGGCCGGATTGGCTGGTTCAGCCGCCTGGTAGGTGCCGCCGACCCGGAACTCCACAGAGACGGCCGGTGTGGATGTGGCCGAACCCAATACATAGGTGCTATCTGCCGGTATGGAGTCCTCCACCACGACACCGGTGCCGTCCTCGTTGCCGGTGTTCTCGTAGTGGATGTTGTAGTCGATCTGGTCGTCGGGGCCGACCGGGGTCCCGTCACTCGGAACGGAGGTCTTCTCCGACGCCGCCGCCCATACCGGGGCCGAACTGACCGTTAGCGACCCAACGTCTGTGACCGGCGTCGTGACCTCATCGGATGCGACGGAGACGGCGTTGACCAATACCGTGCCGTCGGGCTGCGGCGCGTCAACGGCTACCGGAAGCACGATCGTCACAGATCCGGCCGCAGCGATGTCGGCAATCGACCAGACAATCGTGGTTTCACCGGCGCCGGGGCCGGTCGTTACCGACGTCTCAGAGAATCCGGTTGGGGGCGCGGCTGTGGCCGTTCCCGCTGTATAAGTGAGGCCAGGCGGCAGCGTGTCGGTGATGGCCACGTTGCGGGCCGTACCGTCACCGGTGTTGTCGACGACGATCTGGAACTGCGCCGGGCCGCCGGCAACAACAGGGTCGCCGTCGGGTGTCTTGGCAACGGCGAGAGCAGGAACCCGGAGAATCGCCTGGGCGTCATCGTCTCCTGTCTCGTAGGGCCCGTCGGCGTTGCCTGCGGCGCCGGTGACGTCGTCGCCGGATGCGTTCGCCGTGTTTATGTGGGGATTGCCGACACCAACACCCGGGATAGTTTCTGCCCCGAGTTGTGGCGTTGCTGTGAATGTGATGGTGACCGTCCCGCCGGCGGCGAGGTCGGCGACGTCGGTCCAGGTGAGTGTGTCACCGGTTGTGTCTGGCGTCACCACCGGTTCGATGGCACCGCCCGGTGCCACGACTGCCGAGCCAGCGTCGTAGGTCCAGTTGGGCGGCAGCACGTCGGTCACATCGATGTCGAACGCGCCGGCAACCGGCGAGGCGTTTGTGACGACGACTCGCCACGGGAACGACTGCAGCAGCTCAGCATCACCGGTATCAGGGAACGTGGCCAACCCGGTTGTCTTGTCGACAGTCATAGCCGGGAACGCCAGGTTGATCGTGACGGTGTCGTCCGCAACGTTGTCGTACTCGACGTAGTCGAAGCCGTTGGCGGTCCGCTCCGTTGCGGGGACTCCCCAGTAGGAGGGAACATCGGCGGTGTTGACGACTTGCTGAGCTTCGGAAAGAGTGGCCGAGCCAATAAGATCTGCCGTGTAGCTGAGGGTGACTGCGTTCGCCGGGCCCGGATTGATGGGCCCTGGAATGAACCAGACGATATCGGGGTCTGCCGCCGACCAAGCGTCGGTTGCCAGACCCGCTCCATCAACAAGTACAACGTTCTCGAGCTCGGCATCGGGCTGGTCGGTGACCGTAATGTCGTAGGCCGGTGAGTTGCCGGTGTTCTCAACCACGATCGTGTAGGTGAACGATTCCCCTGCCTCTGAGCTGCGAACATCGTCGTCGTCCGGGTCGCCAGACACGTCTTTGTCGAGAACCAGCTGCGGCTCGACGATGTCGACATCTGTCGTTGCCGGGTCGGTTTGGCCGCTGAAGGGACCGGCCGGAATCGATCCCGGGCTACCGACAATCGTGTCGGCCAAGTTCCAGTAGGTGCTCACTGAGTTGGTGAGTTGCGGGTCGGAATCCTGAACGGGAATCGCCTCGGGCTCATACTGGTCGTCGATGTGGGCGGCAAAGGTGAGAGTCAACTCGCGCACCGTTGGCGCCGGAGTGACGTCGCCAAAGAACCACCCCAGCGTCGTCGACCCATCGGCATTGTCCACCGCCGGCAACGAACTCATGGTGACGTCCGGCGGGCAGCCGCTCGTACAGGCTGCCGTGAGGTAGTTGTCGAAGTCCACTCCGTCCGGGAGGGTGTCGATCACGGTACCGTCGAAGAGGGTTAGGTCCATCGGGATCGAAACAACCAGCGTGTAGACGAGGTCGTCCCCGATCGTTCCGGAGGTGGGCGTGACCGACTTGGTGTTGGTGGGGCGGGCGACGGAAACCGTGTCCTGAGCGGTATCCGAGTATCCGGTCCCGCTGGTGCGTTCTCCCGTGACAGTACCCGCCATGCTCGAACCAGTGACGACGGCCGTGTTCGTGAACACCGAGGAGCTCACAGCGGGGCTATCGACCTCAACGTCGTACTCGAAGGTGGCGGTGCCATCGTTCGCCAGCGCTGCCAGGTTCCAGGTGATGGTCCGGGCTGCGGAGTTCCACGTGCCGTTGTTGGGGGGCACGGTGCCACCGTTTGGGATCGGGGTGCCGACACCGTCGACGGGAGTGAGCCCGACCGGGATGAGGTCGATAATCGTGAGGTCGTGTGCGGTCGACACATTCGGCGGCGGGGCGTCCAGGTTGGTGAGCGTGAGCGTGTACCGGATGATCTGGCCCGGATCGACGACATTGTCTGTGTCGTTCTCGTCCTTGGCCAATGCCAGATTCGGCTCCACGATCCTCGTCGTGACGGTCGCATTGGCATTGACGTCCGTGCCGGTCGAGGTCTGCCAGTCGAAGTCGGCGCGGTTGCTCAGGTTGCTACCGCCGCGGACGTTGCTGAGGTCATCGTCGACGGTCACAGAGAAATCCAGGACGAGCACGTCGTCACTCGGACCGGCCACGGTGTAGGGATTCGGGAAGGTGACGGTGATCGTGTTGCCGCTGTCGTCTAGTACAAGGCCGGAGGCGGTGGGATCCGCCCCGTTGAGGGTTCCGACGAGCGATCCCGACACATAGGTTTGGCGGGATCCCAGAGGATCGTCGAGCACGGCCGGGCCGTACACGGTCGTCCCTGCCGGAATCGTCAGCGTGACGGTGTAGTCGACCTGCTCCCCGATGGTCGCCTCATTGTTTCCGGCATTGCCCCCTTCGGCGATCCCGGTGGCTCGGGTCTTGGCAAGTGTGGCGTCGGCGATGACCACGTCTGACGGATCGTCGGCAGGGGTGGTATTTGCAGAGGGTTCCTGGCTTGGGTCGACGTTTCCGGAGGGGATGTAGGGGAAATCTCCACCGAGGTTGGTTGCCGAGGTGTACTCGCGAACGCCTGCGGTGTTGTCCAGCGACTGGCCAGGCGCCACCGTGGTAGGGATGTCCACCCAGTAGGTCACGTTGGTTGCGCTCGACCCGGCTGCTGCCAAGCCGGTCCACTCGATGCGATCGTCGCTGGGATCGGCAGGAGTTCCCCGGTCGTTACAGGTCCCGCTGTCGGAGATGTTGCTCACCATGGTGCAGTCGATGACCGTGGGCAGGAGGTCCCAGACCTCGATGTTGTCCGCATCCCGGGTTCCGAGATTGTCGATGTCCAGTTGGTATTGGACTGCATTGCCTCCGGTGACCGTCAACCCGTCCTGGGGCGGGCTGTATGTCGTCTGGTCTCCGGTGGTCCCGAGGTTGCCATCGGCGTCGACGGTGGCGACCCCTTTGACCAGGTCGAGGCGCGCCTCGGACCACTCGAAGTTGGCGAGGTCGCGCAACGGGAACGCCTGACCGGGAGTGTTGATGTGGTTGAACTTCATCAGGTTATCGAGGATGTCCCCCGACCCTGCGGCGGCCGGGTCGGCGAATGTCGTGGCAAATCTGACCTCGAAGACGAGAGCCGGGTCCGTGAAGGTACCGCTGCCCAGAGTCCAGCTGAGCACACCTGCGACTGAGTCGTCGAAGCTGGCAATGGGGACGCTGTTGTTCCCGGTCGGGGACATCGACCCGGCCTCGTATGTACTGCCCGGCGGTAGGAAGTCGTTGACCGTCGCGTCGCCGGTATCGAGGAGGGAAGGGAAATCAATGCGGAGCTGCCAGCACACCCGGTCTCCCGGCCCGTAGCTGGAAGCAACGGTGTCGATGTAAGTCGCAGCGGCGCAGTCGAGCGGAATTGCTCCCGGCTGCGAGACGCGCTTGTCGATGGTGGGACCGGACGCGCTCTGTCCGCTAGTCGAGCTGTCGACATCGTCGGCCCCATCGGCCTCGTCGGCATCGATCTTGGGCTGGCCCAGGGTGCAATCGGGGTCGCTTGGAGCGCAGATCGCATAGTCGGCGCCGGCGATATCCACCCTGTTTTCCCAAGAGTCCTGCGCAAGCACGGGGGCCGCGTTCAGGAGGTTCTGCTGATAGAACGTGCGGGTCCGGGTCGGGAAGGTGATCGTGAAGCTCGAGGAGGGCTGAAGGCGTGCCAGCTCTGGCGCGGTTGAGGAGTCCCAGAACAGTGTCCAGGTGCCATCGGCGTTCTCGGTTGCTGTGGTGTACGGAGACGAGGGTGTCGCTCCGGATGGGGCACAGTCTGCCGTGAAATCCGGTATTTCGAGGTTTACCGAGTCGAGGGGGCACAGCCCATCGGGAACGGTGTCGGTGACCCGGATGTTATCGACGTAGCGGTATTCGGAGGTCTCGATCAGGAGGCTCCAGGTGTCGACGTCGCCCTGGTTGATGGCGCCGTCGGTGACGCCCTTGTGCACCGAGAGATCCTCAGCTGAGCGGACGATGCTGTGGTCGTCGGAGACGGCCAGAATTCCCTGGTACTGCCCTGATGCGATGGCCAGATTCTCCAACGATTGCTCATCGACCGTTTCTGGGCCCGAATTGTTGTCGAGGTTGGCCGTTTGGCCGAGCGAGGCAGGGGTCGGTTCGCCTTGTGGCCAGCTGGTCGTGTTCTCTCGAATCGGGATGGCGGCTATGTATTGGATAGTCGTGCTCGCCGATGCTGCCAGATCGGCAACGTCGTTCCACACCACGTGCGTATAGACGGCGGTGGGCAATGGGCCGGTGCCGTCGGGGTCGGTGTTGACGGTTTCGACCAGATCGGGAACGACGCAGTTGGGAGCGGCGGGAGCGTTGCCGGGGTTGATCACGCCAGCGCTCGGATACTCGTCGGCAGATCCGGGGTTGGTGGGGGCATCCACGGTGTTGTCGGCCGTGCCGCACCCCAGGTACTCGAGACCGGCCGGCAGCCAGTCCTCGACCTCGACCGTGCTGGTCGGATTCACATAGTTGTTTTGCACGGTCAGGGTGTACGCGGTCTGGTGGTGGTGAAGACCTCGCAGGATCTCGCCTTCAGCGTTCGGCTCGGCCTTGGTGATCTCGATGGCGGTGATCTCCGTGGATGCGCTGTCGGTGGCAAAGCCCGTGTGGCTCGCTGGCCCGGTGATGGGTGTCCCGTCGGCGGGGTCGAAGTCTGGGACGAACCGCGGATTTGAGTTGACGTAGGCTCCGGCCTGGTTCACATAGACGTCTCCAACACCGAGGCCGGCGCCAGTGTGGCGAACGTCGTAGGTGACGGTGAAGGAAGACGATGGGGTCAGGTCTGCGACATTCAGCCAGATGAGCGTGGTCTCGCCGGGATTGGGTTGGTCGACAAGCACCGTGCTCGGAGCAATGCTCGCAGTACCGGATACGTAGGCGGTTCCGGCAGGTAGCACGTCGCGAAAAGACAGGTTGTAACCGACATCGGCCTCGGTAGCGGGATTCGATGCTGTTAGGGAGACGGTTGCGTCGGCACCGAAGAGGACCTCACCGGGTGCACTCTTTGTCAATGCGAGGTTGGGGGTACCGTCGGCGCGCGCCGCGGGGCCATGACTCACGGCAGTGAGCGCTGCGGCGAGCAACATCAAGGCGGATATCGCCACTAGGTGTTGGCTCCGCCGGCGTGCAATTCTCATGATCCTGATCCTCGCAATTGTCGGTTCGTCCCCTAGGCCGATAAGCGATGACTCGGAGACAATCGCAGCTAATCGCCGCCCACCAACGATTACCAGTCGAGCGGTGGGCGCTGCTCGATTTCGAAGGAGGACCCCCGGCGACGGATGAAGTTCCCTTCGGTGCATTTGCCGCTAGCGGTAGGTCCCCTTGGCCTTGGGATCCTCATCGGCCGATAGCTGGGAGTCTTTAGCAACCGAGTGCTGGCAGCTGCAGTTTCTTCAGGAAATTGCCAACGTACTCGCCCGGGTTGTGGGTCGAGCGGCAGTTCGCCTTGCGAACTGCAACGTGATCGCCTTCGGCGATCACACGTGGGCCCGTTGGGAATCGAACCCACGACCTTCGGATCATAAGTCCAGCAAGCGGCGTCCGAGGTAGTCGGGGTGGGCGCGACCAGTCCGGATGGAGCCCTGTTCAAAAGGCCCTACAGCACGATTCGTGTCGCTGAGTCCGAGCGAGCGTGCACAGTACGGCACCGGTTTGGCTGAAGGCTACCTGCCGTCTGCAGGGCGCTCGAGGGTGATCGGGTGATCGCGGCGCTGATTCCTTCAGTCCCAAGAAGAAGGAGCTTCCCGGATCGCCCAGAACCGACGCCGTTCCACCCGTTCGCCTCAGGAAGAGGATGAGCCGTGTCGGCGGATTCCGCCGACACGGCTACAGAGGCTCAAACCAACTGCCGCTTGAGCGGCCCCCTTTCGCTACGGTTTCATTACCAGGTCGGCGCCGTCGAAGGTGGTGACCATGGCCACCATGTATCGACCGTCGCTGACGTAGGCGTCAGAGCCGCGGTACGGTTCGGCTAGGAAGTCGGCGTCTGCCACCCATTGCACGTTCTCGGTGCCGCCGACTTCGAGTCGGGACTCCTCGACGAAGTTGAGGCCGCAGAGGCCGCCGTCTTCGAGTGACGAGACGAATCCGGCGAATAGGTCACCGATTGCCTGTCGTCCTGCGACCACCGTTCCGCCGGAGAGGTGGATCTCCGCATTGTCGGGATACTGGGCCATGAGTCCGACCCAGTTGCAGTCATTGAGTACGCGGATATGCTCCGCATACACCTCATAAGCGTTTGCCTGGGGGACGAGCTCATCGGATACTTCTCCGGTGTTCGAGTTGGTGACAGAGATCGCCGATGTGTCAACCGAGTCGCTGCATCCGGCGAGTACTGCCGTCAGAAGCCCAACCACCGTGGCCAGCCCAATAGCGACCAAGCCCGACCAACTGGTCGGTGACCTCGCAAACCATTTCCCCAAGCCCGTAGTCGACGCAGGTTTGGGGGACCGGCTGGGCACGTCGGCAACGTGCAGGATGTCGATCAGACGAACGGGTACTTCAGCTTGTGGAAATTGGTACCAAGTCTCCAATAGGCGAAGGGGCCCGCCGCAACGACGGGTCCCTTCGCGCGGTTCTTCGGTTGTTAGCGCCAGCCCTCCCCATCAGCCGACATCATGGCCGGAGGAATTTCGATCTCGGGAGCCACTGCTCCGGGATCGAAAACGACCCCCATGTGGGTATTGAGCAGATTGAGGTCCGTGAGTTGAGCGCTGCCGCACAGGGTCAACGTGTGCGATCCGGCAGTGGCGTCGAACGGGAAGACGCCACCGGCGCTGTCGTACTCCCCTCCACCCTGCACCGCACCAAAGGCAGCCGTTTGGAAGCCGTCCATGCACGTGGCGTCATCGAGAGATGGGAAGATGGCGTAAGCCGTCGCTCCAGCTATCCCTTGAACCGAGGCGGAGTAAGTAACCAGGATCATGCCGTCGACCGGAACCGCGAAGTCCATGGAAGCTATCGGGCCGTTGCCGGGGGTTGGGATGACCCCGGGTCCCTGCAGCGCTTGGACGTCGGCGAACGTCAGAGTTCGAATATCGTCCTTGGCCATGCCGGCGAGCAACATGGAATTGGCCGCAGTATCCATGGCCCCGAGGAAGTCATCGCTATCCATGCCGTCGAGCATCCCTGCATCGACAACTTGGTTCTCGGCTGCACGACGCACGAACGCCGCCATCTGCTGTCGAGTAACTGGGTCGTCTGGACAGAACCGGTCGTTGGTGGGTGGATTGCACCCAAGAGTTACGCCGGCATTGGCCAGCCAAGAGATATCTTCGTGGAACACGTTGGTGTCCGGCACGTCGACATAATCGTGCGAGCCGACTGCGATTGTGGGCACTAGAAGCACCATGGCAAGCACCATCACTGCTCCCAGGCGCATAGAACGCTTTGACACTGGTCATCCCCATTCGTGAATGCGGCCCCGGATTGACGCCGTCCCTTCTACATGTATAGCGGATGGTGCTGGTTTCCGGATCGAATTACATCGCGGGCTGCCGGCCACTCTCCGGCCGCCACGATGCTTCGCCACCGAACTGCACGACCTCGTGGAGGGAAATCGCGGCGATCTCCGTCGGATTCAGGAGCCCGTCGTATCCCTGCATGGGCACACCGGTACCGCCGAGCCCTCGGGGTTCCCGTGGGCCCGGTGGGAATCGAACCCACGACCTTCGGATCAAAAGTCCGTCCTGGGGGTTTTCATTGGTTTGCATTATTGTGGAAAAACATCCTCTGAGCGGGGAGTTTGTGATCATTGCTGCTCATTGCTCTTCATCGTCTTGCGCCAGCCGCGCGGACCACACGCGGACCACCACTGGCGCTGGAGCGCCTTGGCGGGTGTGCAGCCGACGGTGATCCGGGCCGGTGCGAAGGCTTGCGATGATTCTTGCCAGCCTTGCTATCGGATGAAGATTGCGAGCGCGGCTCGCGCCCGGTCACGTTGGTTCGGTGCGAGGAGCTGCCAGGTCTCGTGTTGGGGATCGGTCATCTCGTTGCGTGCTCGTAGGCGTCGGCGGTCCTTAGGGGTCATCCGGGTGGCGAGATCGAGTGGTTGCTCGACGAGGAACAGTAGGAAGGCGAGATCTAGACGTTGGGCATCTGGAGTGTCGTCAACGTCGACGGCCACGGCTTTGGCGATGATGGCTCCGAGGAGTGAGGGGCGAGGCACGTGACCGGTGGCGCTCGTCGTGTGGATGGGGAGTAGTTCGGTTCGGTTGAGTGCTTGGGTGCCGCCGGGGACTTGGAGGGTGCGACCGGGTGGCGTCGTCGTGAGGTCGGTGCGGGAGCCAAGTCCTTTGGGAGCTAGGACATCGATGCTGACACCGTCCGCCGGTAGCGGTGGGCGAGCCCTTCGGGCGATGTTCCTTCGAGCCTAAAGCCGCGAAGCTCGAGTGAGGCGACGAACCCGGCAACGCCGCCGGTCACTAAGCGGGCGTTGACCAACACATCAAGATCGGTCGATACACGGGGCGGAGCTGCGGCGTGCTCGATGGCATGGAGGAACACCATCTGACCCCCAATGAGGGTCCAATCACCGAGCCGCATTTCGGCGAGTTCGATGAGCGTATCCCACAAAGCATCGTCGTGACCGGGAAGTGTCGGCAGGGGCAGGGAATCGCAATCAACAGTGGGCCACACGGTCATAGCTGTCGGGCCAGCTCTGCGCCGGCACGTCGGCTCCGCTCGTCGTCTGCTTCAAGGAGATCGACCGCAACGATGGATCGCGACGCCACATCCATCTCGGGAGTAAAGGGCCACACCGCTTCGTCGACGATACGCAGAATGATATTCGGGCGTTCCGAATCGGGGTCGAGCCCGTACTGGTTGGCAATCGCTGCGATCCGAGCCTCAGGCACGTATGCCTCCAAGAAGTCAGGAGCCACGATGTCTGCACCGTGGTTCGCGGCAGCACTTACCCCCGAGCGGACCACATCAGGTTCCGCGGCCAGAGGTTCTAGTACCGAGGGGTGGCCATAGAACCTTCGCATCTGGGCCCGAGCGCCCAGCCGGGCCGCCAGGCCGGCCAGACCCTGCTCGGCAAGGCGGCGACGGGCTCGAGAACGATCCATTGGCGACAGATCAGCGCCGTCACCATTGGCGATCGCCAGCACGGCCCACGCCGACGAGGCCCGCCACGGTCGACCGACGGGCCCGCGATGTCGTCTCAGACTCTCAAGGGCGCGCCGCTCAATTGCCCACACTCGACCAATCTGGCGACCAGCGAGGAGCCCATCGGCCAGCATCCGGCGGACCCGTCGAGGGCTCACCTCCAGATACTCAGCCGCTTCAACGACACCTACAACATCCATGGCATAATTATACCGACGGCGGTATGCTTTTGCAATGCTCTTGCGACCGTGATCGGCGTGGAACGGATGGTCGGCAACGAGTCCTGGCTATTGCTGCTTCGACCGGGTCATCCACCAACGACCGAGCAGCCAAGCGACGATGATGACCAACACTGCCAACACTAGGATTTCCGTGGTTGTTCGGCTCCTCTCGAATGGCTTCATGCTACGGGGAAGGGCCGCGACCATCGTGTCCCCGGTGCCGCCTGTCGTTGATTGGTCGATTCGCCGGTATGGAACGATCGTCACCGTCAGTATTCGACATCCCGCTCGGCGAAGTGCCGGTATGCGTGGCTTGGAACGAGGGGCGTTCTCGCCCATCTCTAGCGCTCTGGGCGGGCCGTCTGCAACCGGTACGATGGAGCTATGGCAAAGCGGCCGGCGCAATCGATGCCCCACGATGTCCGGGCAGAACTCGAAGAGGGAGGTCTGTTTGAGGCCTACGAGGAGCGTCCCTTCTACCAGCGAAACGACTATCTCGCCTGGATTGGTCGGGCTGCCAAGTTGGAAACCCGACGCAGACGGATCGAACAGATGCTCGACGAGTTGACTCAAGGCGGCGTGTACATGGGCATGGATCACCCACCGAGCCGGCAGGATTGAAGGCTGATGTGGACCTTCAGCCTTGTCGCCGGCGTACGGCTGCCGTGATGGACAGTGCGGTGATGATCCCGCTGGACTTCCCAAGTGTCGAAGCGAAACGTCGGGCAATGACCGCGGCGTTCATCGAACGCTTCTTCCTTGGATTCATCGTTGGACCGGTGGCCGCCGGGTTGGACGCAAACGGGATCCTCATCGGCGTGCTGGTCGGGATGGGGACCAGCGTCGGGACCGCGATCATCACCAGGACTTGGGCACCAATCATCGCTGTGGGGCTCATCACCGGAGCAGGCGTAGGCATTGCTTACGAGGCTCGTGTTCTAATCGACAATGGACCGGGTCCGTCCGAACTCGCCATCCCGACCACCGCTCGCGTTCGAAAGCCGATCCTCGACGTGCCGTTCTCGGACGGTCGGCTAAATGTGCGATATGACGCCGTATTTTGTGATCGGCGCTGCGCTGCCGTGGGAAGTCTCGATCCGAGAGGAGTCCCCGACTTGATCGCCGATACGAAGACGGAGTGAGTCATCAAGATCATCGAGCTACAGGGGACCCATATGAGACCGCTACGCTGGTACCGGTCCACTCGGAGTCCCCATGCAACGACGAGTCCTGCTCCTCAGCATTCTCCTGGTGGTCGCAGCCTGTGCGGGTTCGGATACTGCGAACACAACTGGCCCGCCGGAGCCCGCGGCGGTGGCTGGCATCTGGCTCGCCGAGTTTGCCGGCGTCGTAGTTCAGTTTCGGATTGATCAGGGACCGGACCAGGATCTGACTGGCGTCTTTGACAGCCCGATGGAGGGGGTTACGGATCTGCCGACCGTGATCGCGACGGACGGGGTCAACGTGACCATTGAGATTCCGGTTGCTGCTGTAGTCATTGAGGCCACGGTTGAGGGGGACTCGCTTACGGGCATCTGGAAACAGGGCGCCTCGGAGTTGCCCATAACCTTTGCGCGGCAAGCAGAGCCCTTCACCATCGTCAGGACTCAGGAGCCGCAGCCTCCCTTCCCGTACGAATCCGTTGAGGTGCGGTTCGACAATGGCCCCATCTCGTTGGGTGGCACTGTCGTGGTCCCTGAGGGAGATGGGCCGTTCCCGGTAGCGGTGTTGATCAGCGGTTCCGGGCAACACGATCGAGACGAGTCGACCCTGGGTCACAAACCGTTCCTGGTGCTAGCGGACTGGCTTGCCCGCCAGGGCGTCGCAACCTTGCGCTACGACGATCGTGGTGTTGGCGAGTCGGGGGGCAATCCGGCGGGAGCCACCACGGCCGACTTCGCTGAAGACGCGTTGGCCGCCGTCGTCTTTCTCGCTGATGATGAGCGGTTCTCGGCCATCGGCTTAATCGGACACAGCGAAGGGGGACTCATCGCACCCATGGTGGCAGCCCAGACCGACGTGGCCTTCACCGTGCTGCTCGCCGCACCGGGTTTGCCCGGAGCCGAGGTGCTGGCAAAGCAAACCGAAGACCTGATGCGCGCCGAGGGTGCTTCTCGCAGTGCAGTCGAATGGCGGGTCGGGTGGGCAACGGAGGTCATTGCGCTCGCCGCATCGGACATGAACTCAGCCGACATTGCCGCTCAGATCCGTGAGGTCATGGCAGCAGCCGCGGATGATGTCCCGCCGGGGTACGAACAGCTGGTGAGCGACGCCGCGATCGAGGACACGGTGGCCGCATTCACCGATCCGTGGTTGCGCTACTTCCTCGCCTACGACCCACAGCCTGCACTCGAGGCATTGGCCATTCCGGTGCTGGCGCTAATCGGTGATCTCGACCAGCAGGTGTCGGCGGAGCTCAATATCTCAGCGCTCGAAGCGGCGCTTGCCGCCAACTCAGACTCCATGGTCACCGAACTCGACGGACTCAACCATCTGTTCCAGACAGCGACTACTGGTGCCTTATCTGAGTATGGGCAGATCGAAGAGACGTTTGACCCGGACGCGATAGAGTTGGTGTCAGACTGGATTCTGGAGCGCTTCTGACAGCGGGCGAGGAGATGACGCTCGGACTTCGACGATTGGCTTGCCGACGGCGCCCTGGGTCGACCACAGGGAGGCAGGAGTGGGCATCGATACCGAACGATTGCGGAGTCTGGTGGCGGGCAGGCTCGCCAGCGGGGTGATGGTGGTCGTCCTCATCATGGTGGGGTTCCTTTCGACTCTGCCGCCGACGGCGCAGGGTGCCGACGCTCCCGCCACCGAGTTCTCGGCAGCGCGGGCGATGGAGCACGTCAACGAGATCGCTCGCGAGCCACATCCGTTGGGCTCTCCGGAGAGCGAGAGGGTCGGTGCCTACCTCGTCTCCGAACTCGAAGCGCTGGGCCTCGAGATCGACCTGCAGACCTTCATGGCACCCGACTACTACGCGGGCGCCGGTCGGGTCGAGCTGGCCAATGTGATCGGCTGGATCCCTGGAACGGCCAACACCGGAGCGGTGGTGCTGATAGCCCACTACGACACGGTTCCCTCCACACCGGGAGCCAACGACAACTCCGCCGCTGTGGCAGCGCTCCTCGAGGCCGCCCGGGCGTTGCGTGCCGGGCCCCCCCTGGCCAACGACGTCGTATTCCTCTTCACCGATGCCGAGGAACCGTCGGGACCGTCTGGCCACTTCGGAGCCAGGGCCTTCGTGAGCCTGCCGGACGTGGTCGACGGCCTGGGTGTGGTGGTCAACTTCGAGGCGAATGGCAGCTCCGGGGCGTCCACGCTGGTGGAGACCAACGGATCGTCATCGTGGTTGATCGGTGAGTTTTCGGCGGCGGCCCCACATCCCGTTGCCTTCTCGTTCCTGACGGAGGTCGCCGAGTGGATCGGCGAGATCGGCACGGACTTCGATGTGCTCAGCGATGCCGGGGTGCCGGGGGTCAACTTTGCCTATCTACGAGGATCGCCCATCTATCACACGGATGACGACGACATCGACAGCGTCGGGCAGGGTTCGCTGCAGCACCACGGCTCGAATGCGCTGGCGATCGCCCAGCACTTCGGCGACATGGATCTGACGGTGGTCCCCGACTCCGGGGATTCGGTCTTCTTCACGATTCGCCCGTTCCTCGTTCGGTATCCCTCCGCACTGACGCCGTGGCTCGCTCTCGTGGCAATGGCTGGCTTTGCCGGGGCGATGTGGGTCCGGCGCCCTGAGAGCACGGTGCGGGGCACCGTTCGCTCGCTTGGGGCGGCGGCGCTCGCCGGTCTGAGCGGTGCTCTGGTGGGCACCGTGGTGTGGATGCTGGTGACCGCCCTCCACTCGACACCAGGGATCGTCGAGGTCTACCTCTACGCCGCGGTGCTCCTCGCGGTCGCCATCCTGGTTGCGCGGTGGGTTGAGGATCACGTCGGGGGCGACAGCGCCGTCGCACGGCGCAATGGGCGGATAGGGCTGTGGATGGTGCTGACGTTGGTGACGGCGCTGGCAGCACCCGGCTTCAGCTACCTGTTCGTGTGGCCGAGTCTTGCGGTGGTCGCTGGCCTCCTGTGGCGCCCGGTCCACCGTTGGTGGGCTCATCTACGCTTCTTCGGGATCGCCGCGTGCACGCTGCTGCTGCTGACCCCGGCCATCGACTACCTGTTCCTCTTCGCCCATCCACGACCCGGCAATCCTGATTCGGAGCTGATGCCGGCGGTGGTGGTGCCGCTGATGCTGGGCTTGCTGGTGGTCGCGCTGCTGGCCAACCGATGGCAGCAACCAGATTCTGCCGAATCGACCTGAGTCGTATCGCTCCACTCGAGTATGCAACGAAACTCGTCACGGTGCCAAGGCCCCGAAATCTGTCATAGGCGGTTGCTAGGGTCCATTATCCAACGAAACTCGTCACGGTGCCTAGGCTAGCTTCGCTTCTCCGGAGAAGACCTGACTTTCCCATCCTGGAACCAGCGTTCTAGATCGGTCCATGGGATCATGTACATCGAGATCCTGAGTCCCATCGCCTCGGCTGGTTCTCCCAGGGCAAGCGACTTTGCGGACAGAGTCCTGGAGTCGCTCCCGATCCTTCTTCGCCGAAGCGATCAGGGTGAACCCGAGGGCTTGGTCCTTGCGGTTGAATGGACCCGGCCATGGGCTCATTGCGAGTCGACGTCGACGGAGGCGTCGTCTTGAAGGTATCCGTTCGCCGTCATGCCAGTCGAACACAGCAACCCGAGCATACGCGCCTCCCTTGTCCTCGTGGACGCTCTGCACACAGAGCAGGATCCGACGTTCATCGCGGAGCGTCACCCCTAGGACGTCGCCGACTTGGTAGGGACAGATCGACTTCTGCCTTTTCCGGATTCTCTTCGGATCCTTGTGCGGCCCAGTCAACTGCTCCCGGACCTGATCCAGCACCTTCTCGCGTCTACCTCGATCTTTGCCGACGAATCGGCTCACATCGGTGCCGTCATCGATGTGAGCCAGCGCACGATCGCGAATTCTGTCCTCTAGACGCCCTACCTCGAATTGTGCAACGGCCAAAGCGATCCAGAAATCCGAACCTTCGTCTGGGTCTTCGACCCCACCGGCGTAGCTAGCGAGCAAGCGATCTGTCGCAAGCGCTCCGTCGAGACCTTCAGCCACGAGATCGCGGTATTCCGAGCGAACGTCAGCAGCAATGTCGTTCTCGAAGACTTTGACACCCCAAG
>CAMYKI010000026.1:35411-44038 GCA_947258985.1 uncultured Acidimicrobiaceae bacterium | reverse complement strand
AGGGTTTCGCCGAGTTCGAATTCGGGGGAATAGGGCAGCAGGGTGCAGGCGAGCACCGCCGGCGTCGAGGCACCTTTCCGCTTGACCACCATCCGGGATGTGGCGCACATCAGGGCGCGGGGTTTGACGCCGAGTATCTCCCAGCAGTCGACGGTGATCTCGGGCACATCGACGCGCTCGTCCATCTCGGGAAATAGCACCAGCGACTGGGGGTCGTTGGCGTCGACCGGCAGGCCGGCGGACTTGAACAGGCGACGGTAGCCGGCGCGCTCGGTGGCGTGGTCTTCGTGCCAACAGGTGCGGCCGGCTACGGCGAGCTTGAAACCGTTGTCGGCGAGCCAGCGGGCGCCCGCCAAGGCCTTGACGAAGGAGCCCGGACCGCGCTCAGAATCGTGCAGCGCCTCGCTGTGGTGATCGATGCTGACGCGAAACCCCAGTCGATCCCCGTATGCTTCGCGGAGCTTGAGAAGTCCACGCTGCGCCGCCGGGCGCATCATCGGCTGCATCGCGTTGGTCAATACCAGCGCGTCGTAGCCGCGCCCCAGCACTTCGCCCAGTATTTCCAGCAGCGCCGGATTCATGAACGGTTCGCCGCCGGTAAAACCGATCTCGCCGGTCAGCAGGCCGAGCGTGTCGATCTCCTCGAGGAACACCTGCACGTCGGCGAGACTCAGATACTCGAGTCGATCGTTGCTCGGGCTCGACTCGATGTAGCAATGGCCGCACTCGATGTTGCACACCGTCCCGGTGTTGAACCAAAGCGTGTCGAGATGCTCCAGCGCCACGGTGGCACGCCGCTCCCCGTGAGAGGTGTGAAATATGGCTGGAATGTTGCCCAGGGAAGCCCGGAGGCTTCGGCGGCTGCCTGAGCGCCCCAGCTGTTCGTGTCAACCAGTAGCGCCTCTGCGGAGGTCTCTGCGATGGCATTGTGAAGGTCATCTACCTCGAACTCGGCCCGATCTCCGAAGGTCTTCATTGCCAACTCGACAGCCTTCATGGGATTGCCGGCCCGCCAGTCATCGAGGACGCGCGCCTCGATGGCAGGATCGATCGCTGAGGCTTTCAGGCCGAGATCATGGACGCGTTCAACCTCGTCGGCGAGGGTACGAACGTGCACTTCGTGACCCCGCCGATGCAGCTCTAGAGCGACACCAAGGGCCGGGAACAGGTGTCCTCTGGCGGGAGATGTGTAAACGAGAATCGATGTCATCAGGATTTCTCCAATCCGTTCAGTAGCGTGACCATGACGGCGGCGACCCCTTCTCTGTCGAGGCCGAGATCACGACGCAGCAGCTTCCATGTGCCCAGGTCGGTCGCTGCTATCGCGGCATGGATCCGGAGTTCTCGGTCCTGCGATGGACCCTTGCTGAGAAGATCTCCACAATGCTTCTCCACCCACTCGCGATGTACCAGGCGACCCTCGCGGACTACCTCTCGGACATGTGCCGAGTGATGCTCTTGAGCCACCAAATGCAGAATGACGTTCCCGTCCTGTTCGTAGTGGTCGAGAAGAGCACGCAACGCCGTTTCTAGATCGGCGCCCTCGACAACTGCCCGCGAGGCTGTAATCCTCTGTCGCTCACGTTGTGCCACCGCCTCGAAGAGCTGTTCCTTAGAGCCGAACCGGCGAATCACCGTTTGTATCGTCACGCCACTCTGAGCAGCTATGTCCTTGAGGGTTACCTGGTCGAACGGCAGCTGCTCGAACTCAGCCAGCGCCGCGTTGAGGATCGCTTCCCCGGTTGCCCGTGCCGTTTTCGCCCGCGCCGTCATGCGATAGGTCCGTTTTGGGGTGTCGCCGGCGACGCTACTTATGTGGCTCGTCATATTCATATTAGTTATACTAACACGAAAAGGAACGGCTGCCAGACGACACACTCGCCACCGATGGCAATCGGCTCAACGAGCGGGTGCCCCCGGGTCAGCAGCAGCCCAGTTGTCGCGCTCCACACACCAATGACTCGGCCGTGCCATTGCAGTGATTGACTTAGCTGGATCTGCCGACAGTGGCCTCTCGCTAACCTTGGCTGTCCGCAGCATTAGGAGCGCAGGATGTCAGCCGACAACAAGAAACCTGCGAGGCTTCCCCCGCGGTGGTTCATTCGCAGTGCCTGGGCAATCCATCGTGGCCTGTATCGCTTCAGCGGCGGCCGATTCGGATTGAGACGTGCGAAAGGCAACCGTTGGGGAATGATGCACCTCACAACCATCGGACGACGTAGCGGCCAGGAACGCGGCGTGATCCTTGGGTACTTCGATGATGGTCCGAACGTGGTGACGATGGCTATGAACGGTTGGGGGGAGGGGGAGCCCGCATGGTGGCTCAACCTCCAAGCGCAACCCGAGGTCAATGTCCATCTCCCCGACGGCCGCCGCAAGGTCAGGGCGCGGGCCGCAGAGGGTGAGGAACGGTCGCGCTTGTGGGACCGGTGGCGTGAGATCGATACGGACCTGGATGACTATGCCGCCCGCCGTTCTGGTGAGACCGCTGTCGTAATTCTGGAGCCATCTGCCTGAGGTGTCTCGAGAGTGACATCTTGTAGCCGGGAATAGGGCCGACTCAAGCCTCGTCTCGGGTGACCTCGAGGCCGGCCATCTCCTCCAACGCCTTGACGAGCGCGTGGTTGCCTTCCGCACCCAGGCCGCGCCGTTGCAGTGCTCGGTACATCTGGAACACGAGGCTCGTTGCCGGCAGCGGTACCGCTAACTCGTCGGCAGATTCGAGCACCAGCCGCAAGTCCTTCTGTTGGAGGTCGATGGTGAAGCCAGGCCGCCAATCCCGGTCGACAACCTGCGGTCCCCGGTTCGCCAGCATCCACGATCCGGCGCCGCCGCCTTTCACCGCCTCGATGGTGGCATCGAGATCCAGGCCGCCGGCCTTGGCCAGCAGCAGCGCCTCAGATACCGCAAGCCCGTTGACTACGACGAGAACCTGATTGACCTGCTTGACCATTTGCCCGGCACCTATCGGACCGACATGGGTAATCGAGCTTCCGTAGCTCTCCATGTACGGGCGGGCCCGCTCCACGCTCACCGCATCGCCACCCGCCATGATCGAGAGGGTTCCCCGTTCGGCACCCTCGCTTCCGCCGCTCACCGGGGCGTCCACCCAGGAAGATCCCTTCTCTTCGACGGCCGCGGCAAGGCGCCGCGTCGCCGATGTGCCGATGGTCGAGTGGTCGACCACCAGCTTCCCTTCGCTCAAACCATGGATGAGCCCATCGTCCCCGAGGGTGACTTCCTCGACGTCGGGAGTATCGGAAACGCACATCATGACGATGTCGCATGCAGCAGCCAGCTCTGTCGGGGTGTCGGCAACCGTCGCCCCGGCCGCTGCGATGTCTTCTGTGCGAGAACCGGTCCGATTCCACACCATGACCTCGTGCCCGTCGCGCAGCAGGCAACCCGCCATCCCCCGGCCCATGATCCCCATTCCGGCGTACCCGATCTTCATCAGCAACCTCGTTTCCTCACTGGTGGCGCCAAGGTAGCAAGTGCCCGGCTGGGCCGATGGCCCCTATCGGTGCGAAGGGCCCGACGATACGTTGTGAGTAGGCGCGATCGAGGTGTTCGATCGCGGTGGGTGCCGCCCTGTGCGGCAGGAGGTGTCCATGACAACGATGAAGGAAGCTGCCGCCGACTTCCTGTCGAAGAAGCGAATCGCCGTGGCGGGCGTGTCGCGCGAATCCGGAGGCGCCCACGGTGGCAATCCGGTGTATGTGCGACTCCGAGACCGCGGATACGACGTTTTTGCCGTCAACCCGAACGCGTCCAAGGTCGAGGGCGACGCCTGCTACCCAAACGTGAAGACGATCCCGGGTGGCGTGGATGCAGTCGTTATCGGCACACATCCCGACATGGCTCCGGCTGTGATGCAGGACTGCATCGATGCCGGCATCGAGCACGTCTGGATGCACCGGGGCCCGGGCGGCGGAAGCGTGTCCGACGCAGCGACGGTGCTCGGCCGTGAGGCGGGGATAACCGTCATCGACGGTGGTTGCCCCCTGATGTACGCACCAACGGCCGATTTCGGCCACAAGATGATGAAGGGCGTGCTGTCGCTGGTGGGCAAAGTGCCGAAGACAGTCTGACGCGATTGGGGGCCGGTAATCCGGCCCCCAATCATCACGTAGGTTGTCTTGTCGTGCTACTCGGCGCTCTTCGGTGCGAGCTTGCGCCACCAGAGCCTGGCAGTGTCGATCCCGCCGACGCCGAACGCTACGGCGAAGGCGATGCCACCGGCCGCAACGAGGAGCTTCACGATGTCCTCGGCAAATCCGATCTCGAGCAGGTCGAGAGCGGCCAGAACGCCGGCGAGGATGATGGCGATCCGGGTCAACGGTGTTAGCCACCTCACGTTGCGACGCTCGGCATACGGTGCGACGAGGTCGGCGACGAAGCTTGCGACCGCAGCGGCGATGATCACCAGGGCAGCGGCCACGAGGATCAACGGAATCACCGCGATCAGACGCTCTAGCAAGTCCTCGATCGGTTCGATCTGGAGGACCCGGAAGACGATCAGCCAGAGCATCAGCGCCAGGAAGGCGTAGGCAATCATTGCTATCAACGACGAAGCCTTCTTTCCGGATGGCTCCAGCGCAGACGTGATTCCCGCCTTGTCGAACACCGTCTGCACGGGCTGCAAGTCGAGCAACTTCTCGATCCACCCCCTGAGCGTGTTGATAATCCACCGGCCGATCAGAAGCACTAGTAGTGCGACGATGATCCGCGGAATCCACTCACCCAGGGTGGTTCCAATGTCGGCGAAGGCATCTTTGAAGCCGTTGATCATGTTGTCCCAAGCATCGGACATGAGTCCACTCTCCTTCTCTCTACTCCTTGACTTCGACCCACAGTACGGGAAAGAGTTTCAAGGTCGCGGTACTGTTGCCGCGTGGAGTACCGGCATGCGCAGTACAGCTATCTGTGGGTTCTGCTCCTCTTATGGTTCGCCGCCGTCATTGTCCCGGTAGTGCTACTGGCCGACGACGACGCCGAAAGCACGTGGATCGTGGCGATTACTGGAACCGTCCTGCTGTTCATAGGCGTCGTCACGTTCTGGTTCAGCAGGCTGACAGTCGTAGTCGATGCCCACGGCGTGACCTGCTATTTCGGCGCCGGGCGACCGCGCCGGTTCATGGCCGACCACGCCATCATCGGCCTACGCAAGGTGCGCAACAAGTGGTACTACGGCTGGGGGATCCGCAAGATCTCGCACGGCTGGATGTACAACGTATGGGGATTGGACGCCGTCGAGTTGGACATGGCAGACGGCACCAAGTTCCGCATCGGTACTGATGAGCCCGACGACTTGATCGCCGCCATTTACGCCACGACGGCGCTCCGTCCCGGCTGAACAAAGGGCGGCCCGCTGGTTAGATGGGCCCGGGTTGGTCGGACCCCGGATTTGGCGGAGCGGCAACCTCAGTTCCCGTGCCGTCGTCGGCGGTCGCGGGAGTCATTCCTCGCCCGTGATCTGAAATTGCTGCGGTCCCTCGGTTCCTGTCACAGATACCTGCAAATCGGCCGCGGTCCGCAGAGCGGTACGCCTGCTGCGAGCGTCACAGCTCGGCGACGAATATGTGAATGCCTGGCGCGAGTGGTCCGATTCCGGCGCAGAAGAAGACTGGGATGTCACGATGGGCGATGGGATGGGGTCTTTCTGATGTTGCGTGGGCACATCCGATTGGTGGACCTCGATCCCGTGCGATCCGGTGAAGCGAACAGGCCGCGTCCTGGAGTCGTCGTGTCCAACGATGGTGCCAATACGGCCGCCGCCAGACTTGGACGCGGGGTGGTGACCGTGGTGCCGATCACATCGAATATCGATCGCCTGCAGTTTCAGGTGCTGCTGCCGGCCGACGATTCGGGTCTCGATCGCGATTCGAAAGCACAGGTCGAGCAGGTCAGGGCGGTGTCTGTCGAACGAGTGTCCGAAAAGCTGCGAACCGTGCCTGCATCTCTGATGGCCGATGTCGACGAGGCGCTACGTCTCCAACTTGCCTTGTGACCGTTCCCTAGTATCAGCCCATGCCGATATATATGGACGTGCACCAGGGCTTGGGAGACGCGACGCCGGACGATGTGGCTGAAGCACACCGGCGCGATCTCGAAATTCAACACGAGTACGGGGTTCGGTTTCTCAGCTACTGGTTTTCCGATCCGGAAGGCAAGGCGTTCTGCCTGGTCGAAGCCCCCGACGTCGAATCTCTAGTGCGGTGCCACAAGATCGCCCATGGCCTGACTCCACACGAAGTGATCGAGGTGGAGGCCCCCACACTGGCACAGTTCATGGGAGCCACCGAGAACGACGCCGGAGACCGTGCGCTCGTTGACGGCCAGCCCGATTCGGCGTTGCGGGCGATCATGTTCACCGACATTCAGGGATCGACCGATGTCAGCACGCAACACGGCGACGCAGCGGCCGTTGAGCTGGTGCGACGCCACAACGATGTCGTGCGCGACGCCCTCGCCCGCTTCGATGGTCGTGAGGTCAAACACACCGGGGACGGCATCCTCGCCAGTTTTGTGTCGGTATCGCGGGCGGTGGAAGCATCGATTGCGATGCAGCGCTCGGTTACGGACCTTGCCGGAGACGCAACACCTCGACTTGCTGTGAAGATCGGCGTCAGCGCCGGCGAACCGGTCGAGGACAGCAGGGATTTGTACGGAGCGGCGGTCAACATGGCAGCCCGGATCTGCGCGCATGCCCGGGGTGGGCAGACGTTGGTCTCCGGAACGGTCAAAGATCTAGCTTTGGGTAAGGAGTTTCGTTTTGTTGGCCAGGGAGCGATTGGTCTGAGGGGATTTCCGGATCCGGTTCCCCTGTTCGAGGTGGATTGGCGGCCAAAGCGCGGGTAGCGCCGATTGCCGCCAGGGCCAGTATCGGCACCGCCACCTGTATTGCTCTTCCCCACGAGTCGAGTTGCATGACGGTGAAATGCCTGCTGGTTGCTGCCGCCATGGTGATGACGGCGCTCAGCAACAGCCATGTGTCCTGCAGATCTGAGCGCTGTCTGACGAGGACAAACGCCGGAATCAGCAGCAGCGTCCAGTCGTAGACGACCACCCGGGGGGCTAGCCACAAGGACAGGATGACGGCCAGAGCGAAGAGGTTGGTGAGGTCGACGCGATGGTTCTGCCAGTAGGACAAGAACCAAGCCAACCCGGCGACCGCGGACAATACGGTGAGCACGGTGATAGCGACGTCGTTCCCGGGGAGCAGAACTGCGAAGAAACCGTACGGGCTGAACGTGCTGCGAAGGAAACCGGGATTGGCGGTAGTCACGAGATCGCGGAAACCGCCGAAGTAGGCCGATGTGGCCTCCGGCCACAGAAGCCACCCTATCGCGATCAACGAAGTGGCGGTCGTCAGCGCGGATATCCAGGCCCGTCGATAGGTCTGCCAGTCGACGGTCCACCAGATGGCGACGCCCAGCGCAAGCTGGGGTTTGTAGACCAGCAGTCCCAATACGATTCCCGCCAGGCTCTGGTTGCCTCTGCTGAGTGCCGCCAAACATGCTGACAGCAGAAGAAGACTTACCAAGCTGTTCTGCCCGAGCCTGAAAGTGACGAACACCGGATGGAAGAGGAGGGATGCGGCCACAGCAGGGATCAGCATGCGAGGGCCTATCAACCGAATGCTGACACCGAGAGCTACTAGCCCAATGGTGCTCCAGATAGCCAAACCGGTTCGGTATTCCACGTCCGCCAATGGCATGAAGACGGCGGCAAAGATAGGCGGATTGACGAACGTCGGAGAGGACGTCGGTTCGTCCACGTCGGCCGTGATGCTGAGCTCGGCTAGAAAGGCTGTTTCGTCGTAGAGGCTCTCCTGGTTGCCTTCTGCAAGGATCCGGCCTCCGGTATGGAAGATCGCATAGTCGACGCCGACCGGGTTGCCATTTGGATCCGACGTACCCTTGCTGTCGATCACACCGGCGATCCAGCTAACCCAGGAAGCCAGGACGATCATCATGCTGCTAACCAGCAGTACGATGGCGTATCGGCGCAGGCTCGCCGCGGCGTTGCTCACGCTGTCAGGTTAGCGCCCCGTCTGAATGGCCCGGGTTTCGAGCCATCTAGCGCGTCGCTCGAACATGAAGAGACGTTGCTTCTCCGTCGTGCTTCCAGCCTCCTTGAGCCGGCATGGGCCGCGTGAGCTATCACAATATCGCCGAATCCCGTGCCAGCCTTATGGCTCCAGTCGAATCCGAGCCTGCAAACGTGGTCCCGGGCTTCGGTGGACGGGGTGGATCCCCTCGATTCAGCCCCAACCTTGACACCCCGGCAATGCCCTGCGAACATCCTTCTTGGCCGTGGGCGCAACGTATTTGTGCGTGTGCGGCCGTTCGTATGTGCGACCGGACACGGTCGAGAGAAAGAGCGCTTGATGAAACTGCTATTCCCCATCAGCGTCGCGAGCAAGGTTCACCTCGCGGCTTAGGAGCCTCCCGAACGATTGCCGTGGAGGCTCGTCCCTTCCGGTCTGGGGCCGAAGTGCCGGCCACCAGCGACGAGCCGAAACCAGCATTGTTGGGGAGGCGACTCCCATAAGGCCTTCTACCGGAAGACCTCGCTGAACCAGCGCCCGGTGCAAGCTCGGCACAGCAAGACACCGACTCTCG
>CAMYKI010000026.1:0-35383 GCA_947258985.1 uncultured Acidimicrobiaceae bacterium | reverse complement strand
ATGATCCCGGTCCGCTCCTACATAAGACTCCTGTATGACTACCTGCGCCGCCAGAAAGGGCGGGTAGCGCTGCTCACCATCGCCATGTTCACCAGCATCGGGCTGATGCTGGTGGGACCACAGTTGATACGCACGTTCATCGACCGCGCTATCGACGGCGAGCCGACCAGCCGGTTGATCCCCATCGCCATCTGGTTCATGGTGATTGCCGTGTTCACCCAGGTGTTCGGCGTGGTCGCCACCTATCTGGCCGAGCAGGTCGGGTGGACCGCCACCAATGAGATGCGCGCCGACCTGGCCGCCCACGTCCTCGATCTCGACATGGGCTTCCACAAGGAACACACGCCGGGAGAGATGATCGAGCGGATCGACGGTGATGTCACCGCGCAGGCAGATTTCTTCTCGGCGTTCGCCATCCGGGTTCTCGGCAACTCGCTTCTGATGGTGGGTGTGATGGTGATGTTGTGGCTGGAGAACGTCTGGATCGGTTTTGGTATCACGGTCTTCTTCATCGTCGCTCTTGGAGTAATGCTCCGGATTCAGGCGTGGGCTGTGCCGTTGTGGAAGCAGGTGCGGGCCAGGTCGGCCGAGTTGATGGGTCTCATCGGCGAGCAACTCGGCGGCACCGAAGACATCCGTGGCAATGGCGGAGTCGGCTACATGCTGCGCCGTTTCACTGCGATCCTGCGCGCCTGGCTCCCCGACCAGGTGATGGGCCGGATGGGCTTTGCCGCGCTGTGGGGCACCTCGATCGCCAACTACCTGGTCGGTACCGTCCTCGTGTTCTGGCTCGGGTCGGTGTTCTTCAACGAGGGCACGTTGACGCTGGGCGGGGTATTCCTGGTCTTCTCGTACGCCGAGATGGCGCGTCGCCCGATGGAACAGATCCGGGAACAGATGGAACGGTTCCAGAAGGCCGCCGCCGGAATCTCCCGGGTGCAGGGCCTCTTTGACCGCACCTCGCAGCTCGACACCACCGGCACCGAGCCGATACCGGAAGGTGCTCTCCGGGTCGAACTCGACGACATCGTGTTCGGATACGACGACGACATTGTCCTCGACCACGTGTCCCTCGACCTCAAACCGGGCCACGTGCTCGGTGTGCTGGGACGTTCCGGCTCCGGCAAGACGACGATGGCGCGGCTGCTCACCCGCCTCTACGACCCCCTCCATGGGAGTGTCCGGTTGGGTGGGGTCGAGATTCGGGGAGCGGAGATCCACAGCCTGCGGCGCCATGTCGGCATGGTCACCCAGGACGTCCAACTGTTTCGGGCGACAGTTCGTGACAATCTGACCTTCTTCGACGAGAGCATTCCCGATGACAGGCTCCACGAGGTTGTCGAAGAACTCGGACTTGATGAATGGCTGGCCTCGATGCCGGATGGTCTCGACACCCGGCTTGAATCCGGCGGCTCCGGGTTGTCGGCGGGTCAAGCCCAGCTCTTGGCCTTCACCCGCATCTTCCTCGAGGATCCGGGTCTGGTGATCCTCGACGAGGCATCGTCCCGGCTCGACCCGGCGACGGAGAAGCTCATCGAACGTGCCGTCGATCGGCTCCTTCAGGACCGCACCGGCATCATCATCGCCCACCGGTTGGCGACGGTGACCCGGGCCGACGACATCCTGATCCTCGAAGACGGCGAGGTTGTCGAGTACGGCGAGCGGAGCGCTCTCGCCGCCAACCCGAATTCCAGGTTGGCGCACTTGCTGGTGACCGGCATGGAGGAGGTGCTCGCATGACGACCCGGAAATCCTCTCTGCCGCAACTGCGCATGATGCGCGAGCTGATCAAGGCGGCACCGGGCTGGTACCTGGCCAACGTCTTCCTGTGGACCTCGATCTGGGTACTTCCTGTTATTCCGGCCTTGATTACGCAGCGCTACTTCGACGAGCTGGGGACTGTCGGATTCAATCCGGCAACCCTGATCGCGGCATTGCTGGGCTACGGCGCGGCCAGGCTGGCGCTCATGTTCACCGCCATGTGGAATGACGTGAACTTCATGTTCCGAATCAGCTCCACGCTTCGCCGCAACATGCTCGAACGCATCTTCGACCTACCCGGCGCCCAGTCGGTGGAGGAGGCGTCCGGTGAGATCATCAGCCGGTTCCGGGAGGACGTCGAGCACGTCGAAGAGGCCACCAGCATGACGGTAGATCTCGTGGGCACGCTGCTGTTCGGGATCATTGCCGCCTCGGTGCTGACGTCGATCGATGCCCAAATGACGCTGCTCGTCTTCGCCCCTTTGCTGTTCATGGTGGTGGTCGCTGAGCGCGCGGGGACCCATATCCGGCGCTATCGCAACGCGGCGCGTGAGGCCACCGAGCGGATCACCGGAGCTCTTGGCGAGATGTACGGAGCGGTGCAGTCGATCAAAGTCGCCGGTGTCGAGAAGCCCATGATCGAGCACTTCGAGAAGCTCAACGACGAGCGTCGCAAGATGATGGTGCGGGACAAGGTGCTCACCGCCACCCTCGAATCGGTCTTCTGGAACACGTTGAGCATCGGTACGGGCCTGATCCTCATATTGGCGTCGGACAACCTCGGTCAGCCGGGTGGGCTGACGATTGGCGAATTTGCCTTGTTCGTCTTCTTCCTCGACTACGTCACCGACGCCGGCTGGTTCATCGGAGCGTTCATTGCCCGCTTCAAGCAGGCGGGTGTCTCGTTCGAGCGCATGTTTGCGCTGCTCCACAGCGACGATCCGTACCTGCTCGTGCAAAAGCGTGAACTGCACTTGACCGGTGACATGCCGGAGTTTGCGACGCCGATTCACGATGCGCGTCTCGACTTGCTCGAGGTAGAGGGGATGGGCTTCCGCTATCCGGGTACACGCAACGGCATCGAGAACATAGATATGAAGCTCGAGCGCGGATCGTTCACGGTCGTTACCGGCAAGATCGGTGCCGGGAAGACCACATTGCTGCGATCGATTCTGGGCTTGGTCGATGTCGACGCGGGAACCGTTCGCTGGAACGGTGAAGTTGTCGACGAGCCGGACAACTTCTTTGTGCCGCCCCGATCGGCCTACACCCCGCAGGTTCCCAAGCTCTTTTCGATGACCCTGCGGGAGAACCTCCGGCTGGGTCGCAACGAGAGCGATGAGGAACTCCAAGCCGCGATTCGATCGGCCGCCCTCGACCGCGATGTGGAGCACATGCCCGACGGCCTGGAGACTCTCGTCGGTCCGCTCGGGATGCGTCTGTCCGGCGGCCAGGTGCAGCGCACCGCGGCGGCGCGGATGTTCGTCCGTGGTCCGGAGCTGCTGGTGTTCGACGATCTGTCCAGCGCTCTCGATGTTGATACCGAGAAGACCTTGTGGGAGCGCCTGTTCGCCGAGCACGCGGAATCGACGGCGTTGGTGGTGTCTCACCGCCGGCCGGCGTTGCAGCGCGCCGACCAAATCATCGTCCTCGATGGTGGCCGGGTGGTCGCTGTGGGCAAGCTCGATGAGCTTCTGGAGACGAGTTCTGAGTTCCGCGATCTGTGGGAAACCGAAGCCGAAGGGAATGGCAACGGAGACAGAGCGAAGACGACGGATCCGCTGCCGGCGACCGAATAACAGCAGTGACCGGCGGATGGTGGTGCCGGCGCCAATCGTCTCGATATGTGAAGACAGGGGAGTGCTCGGCCTATTCGAGCGCTGCCCTCGTGTGCGGGGTCAACTACCTCGACGAAGCGGTCGACCTGTACAAGAAGCTCCACCCGGATCGACCGAGTCCCTTCTAGTCCGGGTCGAAGCCGCCCTCGACCTGCCGACATGGTGTCCGGGCATGGCTGCGCCCCGGTTGATCGCAAGGTTGTTCTGTGCGATGCAACAGGGGCGCACTCCACATTGGGATGGTTCCCGCTCGGTATTCAGATGACGTCGCGTTTTACGGTCGAGATGAGTCCAATGGTTGCCGGGACGCCAGCCCAGAGGACGAGTGCAACGATCGCCACGAGCACCGTCACCTCGTTGCTGACTCCGGAGACGACGTTGGCGAGAGTCGGCGGGATCCAGTCGGCTGCTCCGCCGGCGATCTGCACAATGAGTGGTGGAGCCATGACCAGCATCAGGACGGCGCCGGTGACGGCTCCGCCGGTATTGCGCACCACGGCTCCGATGCCGGCGCCGAGCAACGCCCCAGCTGCTCCGGCGAATGACGACGCCGCAAGCAGCCGAACCATGTCGCCGATTGAGATCATGAATCCGTAGTCAGTGCTGGGCAGAGCCGCTACGACCGCTGCTGTTGTCATTACAAGCCCGGCGAGACCCAAGACGGCGCCGCCGAGCGCAACGGCGGTGAACTGGGCGACCTGGGCGTGGAGCCGCCGCGGGGTCGCGAGGAAGATGTGGACCACGGTCCCGTGTCCGTACCCGCGGGCGATCGCGGTGGCTCCAAAGATCCCGGCGATAATCACCGAGTTCGCTGAGAAGGAGACCAGGGACTGCTGGTCAAGGGCTGTCGACAGGAATGCCTGTGTCCCGTCTGCGTCGGCCCCCCATGCGACGACCGCTGCGTTGAGAGCGGCAAATGCGCCGAGCATGACTAGGAAGGCGAGCGGCATTCTGGTGGTTGTGATTCTGCGGATTTCTGACCTGACGAGTTGAGGGTTCTTCATGCGGGGACCTCATTCCTTCCTGATATCGATGGGTTGGCGCTGGACGCATTGCCGGTCCATGCCATGAACATCTCTTCGAGCGAGCCCTCGTGCAACGACAGCTCGTGAAGGACGACACTCTGGTGATAGGCGAGTTCTCCGATGTCCTCTGTTGAAAGGCCTTCCACAATCAACGTGTCTGCTTCCTGGCGCTTGACCTTCCCTCCGATGTGCTCGAGAGCGACGGCCAACTCCTCGGGAGCAGTGGTTCGCACCAGAGCAGTCGGGTTGCGCAGGTCGTTGATCGATCCTGCTGCGACTAGCCGGCCCTCATTGATGACGACGAGATCGTCGGCGAGCTGTTCGACTTCGCTGAGGAGATGGCTCGATACGAAGACGGTGTCGCCGTTGGCTGCCCGTGTTGCCAGGTTGTCTCGAAGTGTTCGGATGCCGCGCGGATCGAGGCCGTTGCCGGGTTCGTCGAGAACGAGGACTGGTGGGTCGCCGAGTAGCGCCAACGCCAGCGAGAGTCGTTGCTTCATGCCAAGCGAGTAGGTGCCGACCCGTCGGTTGGCGGCTTCGGGGCTTAGGTCGACGAGACGCAGCACCTCGTCCACCTGGCTAGCGGGGATCCCAGTGGCTTCGGCCTGGATGCGAAGATGGTTCCGGCCGCTGCGACCGGGATGGAAGGCGTTTGGTTCCAGGACCACACCCAGAGTTCGGGCCGGATCGGACAGGTTTCGGTACGGGATACCGCCGATGGTGGCTCGGCCCTTGTCCGCTGATGCCAGACCGAGCAGCATTTTCATTGTGGTGGACTTGCCCGATCCGTTGGGACCGAGGAATCCGGTGACCCGACCGGGTTGGACGGTGAATGTGAGCCCGTCGACCACGGTGGTGTCCCCGTAGCTTTTGGTCAGAGAATCGATTTCCAGCGTGAGCGATCGATCTCGAAGTTGCCGGGGCTGAGGGTGGATACGTTCTGTTTCTCGGGTTCGATGTGCCATTGGCCCTCCTTGGTGCTTGCTCTCAAGGTAAGTACGTGAGGGGTGGCTGTCTCCGGGCAACGGAGGGATTCGCGCCTCAACCGTTTGGGGGAAGATTCCCGTTGCCGGCTGTCCAGCTATCCCCCAATAGGGGGAGACGGTTCAGAAGCCGATGTCGCTGTCGCCGGGCTTGACCAGCCCGCTCTCATAGGCGAACGCGACCGCTTGGGCGCGGTTGGTGAGCCCAAGTTTGGTGAGGACGCTCGAGACATGTGACTTGACGGTTGCGGCACCTACGAACAGGTCCTCTGCGATCTCGTTGTTGCTCGATCCGGCGGCGACGGCGACAAGGACCTCCCGCTCCCGGCTGGTGAGCCGGTCGAGGCGAGACACCACCAATGAGTCGAGGGACGGGGGTGCCGCAAACCGACCGATCAGTCGTCGTGTCACCGATGGAGCCAATAGGGCCCCACCGTCGGCCACGGTGCGAACCGCTGAGACCAGATCCTCAGGCGAGATGTCTTTGAGGACAAAGCCGCTGGCTCCTGCCCGCAGGGCGTTGTACACGTACTCGTCCGGATCGAAGGTGGTGAGGATCAACACCTTCACCGGCCAATCGGCGATCTCGACTATGGCCTGGGTGGCCGCGAGGCCATCCATCTCCGGCATGCGGATGTCCATCAGAATCACATCGGGGCGATGGGCACGGGCGATCTCGACTGCGGCCGCACCGTCGCCGGCCTCAGCGACTACTTCGATGTCGTCCTGAAGACCGAGCATCGTGGCAAAACCACCACGCACCAGAGCCTGATCGTCAACGATGGCAACCCTGATGCTCACTGCTCTCCAATCGGCAATCGTGCTCGGACCCGGAACCCGCCTTCGGGCCGTGGCCCGGCTTCGAAGGTACCGCCCAGCAAAATAGCGCGTTCCTGCATTCCGACGATCCCCTGGCCTGATCCGCCCAGTGTCGTTGTCGCCTTTCCTGTGTTGGTCACCTCGATGTCGAGGTGACCATCGGCTTCTTCGAGATGCACCTGGGCGGCGGCGTCGACTCCGCCGTGTTTGAGCACATTCGTGAGTGCTTCTTGGACAATTCGGTACGCAAACAAGTCCACCCTGACTGGAACCTCCGACGGGATGTCCGCGACCAAAGAGATGCTCATCCCGGTCTGCCGGAGTTGAACGACGAGTTCGTGAATCTGGTTCAGGGCCGGCTGCGGACCGAGCTCGCCAGAGGCCGTCTCAGGACGCAACACGCCGAGAAGATGACGCAGCTCGTCGAGAGCCCTGCGCCCGGCTTGTTCCACGGCTCCAATCGCCTCCTGAGCTTGGTCAGGGTCATCCTTGACCACCAATCGGGCAACACCGGCCTGCACCGTCATCACGCTCACGTTGTGGGCGACAACATCGTGGAGTTCGCGCGCTATACCGGCGCGGGCGTCGGCAATGGCCCGCTGGGCTTCGGCGGCCCGCTTCCATTCCAGATGCTCGGCACGCTCCCGGGCGGCAGCCGCCCGGATCCGGAGCCGACGACCCACGTACCACGGCAGCGCCGTCACAACCAGTGCCGTGACCAGGTCAGAGACAGGGTCGTCATCCCTCACCTGGCCGAAACCGACAACCGCGAGTGCGCCAGCCAGCGCCGCCAGGCTGACTCTCCCCTCCGGGAAGTACCGACCAACCGCATACAGCGACACCAGGACGTGGAATACCGGATTGCCCGGATAGCCGAACGCCGTCCAGGCGAGCGTCATTGTGAGCGCAACCCCCAACACCGTCAGCGGCCGGCTGCGTCGCCAGAACAGGGCGGCGCTGCCAACGGCCAACATGAGAAACCCGGCAATTGGGATCTCCGAGACGCCCGCCGCGTCCTGGGCAGCGACGTTCACGACACTGAAACCGAAGACAATGACCGCAACGGCGACGTCCAACCCAGGCGACGGAAGACGCGTGGATTCACCAATCGTCCGGCCGGCAACACCCGTCGGTGTTGTCTCAATGTCGCCGCCGTCCCGCGAGTCAGCCATGGGCAGGGTTCTCCAGCAACTCACCCGTTACCCCTAGGCACTTCACCGACTCCGGCCATTCGATGGCCGATTCGGCGTAGCGTCGGTGCCTGTCGGTGAGCTGTTGTGCCCGAGGCGTGGAGCTCGACCGCCTGGAATGGTGAGGTGCGTCCAGCGACAGGTCCGCTTGTGTCGCCATATGCGACGGTATCGGTGTTGTCGCCATGGAAGGTCCTCTCACCTGGAGTGGCTTCAGGTTACCCATGTCGGTGAACCCGGGGCGCCTGACTCGAAGAGACCTGTGGCTGTCGGCGAATAGATCAGAACTTGATGAATACCTTGTTGTTCTTGACTATCAGTCGCAGTAGAAGAAGGAGCATGACAGCGACGAATCCACCGATGATCGTCCCATAGATATCCTTCCAGTCGAACACGCCCTTGGGCAGGTAGGGCTGCACGATCTCGTAGAGGATGTAGCCGGCAACCAGGAACCCAATGACGTTGAAGGCCTTCTTCTTCTGCGAGTTCAGAAGCGCCAGCGAAAAGAAGATCTGCACAACGATTCCGCCCAGGTTGCCCATGCTGTCGGCGATCCCAAAATCGTTGATCCCGTTCCCGTAGACGTACGGCCGGTAGACGGACCTGCCAGCCTCGGTCAGAAGAAAGGCGACGACGGCAGCCACGGCGTAGAGCAAGCGGAGCAAGTCGATGGTCCGGAATGTCTCCCGGTCCGTGAAGAAGAGGCCGACGGATCCTGCTCCCGTCCCGGCAGTTTGCGATTGCCCTCCGGACATCGGAACTTCCTCTTGCACCGTTGTTAGTCAAGCCGCTGCAGGGCGGGAGGGCAAGAAACCGAAGATCGACAACCGTTCACGCACTGAGTTTTCGCAGGGGTCATGACGCGGCGATCAGCGTTCGTCGATAGCGAGATCGCTTACCCACAACCGCCCGCAACAAGCCAATACCGAGCGGTTCGTTGGGCCACTCGGCCACCCCCGAAGACGAATCTGATCGCGGAGGACTCGAGACGCGGCGCTGCAGCGCCACCCATCGGAAACCGCCGCATCCCCAGAGGGGTGCTCACTGTTGGTCCAGTCAGCCTGTCGTCAACGTTGTCTTGACATTCCGGATATGTCAATAGTATGTTGACACCACTGTCAATGGACGCTTGACGACGGGAGAGAACGTATGCGGGCCAGTACAGAGCATCAGCTTCGGGGTACCGTCGCCGATTTGGCCGTCGAACAGCTGCCCGGCGGATCGGCGGAGAGCCTCGATACGGCATCAGCCGATGACTTCAGACAGTTGATACGCGCCGCCGACATCGTCGCCGACGAAGCAGGCCACTCGCTGCACCGCTGGGTTGACGCGGGGCGCCACGCCGGCCTGAGCTGGAGCGATGTGGGCGAGGTCCTTGGCGTGAGCCGTCAGGCCGCACAACAGCGGTTCGCACGGTCGTCGGCCTTTACCGATCTGTCGACGCCGGAAACCGATCACGGTGCAGACCTCATTTGTAGGACGGGGATGACCGCATTCAACGAGGTTGCGGCACTCGAGGAAGAAGGGCGCAACGGCAATGAACTAGTTGGCGCCGCGCCCTTGAAGCTGTTCTTCGCCCCCCGGGGCACGCCCTGGGAGAACGTCCGGGTGACGGCTCCGGCGCTCCGCCGGTCCGCGCTGATCAAGCGGTACGAAGGGGAGGGCTGGACGCATGCCGTCACCTGGTACCCATTCCACTACTTCACACGTCGGGCCACCTAGCGCTTGATAGCGGTCGGTCACCACGCAGACTGGCTCCCGCGAATGCCATTTGCGTATCGCGCGTCCCGCAAGCGGCGCACGACCAGCCCGCCAAAGCCACCGGTCACAGCCACGATGAGGTAGGGGAGTCCTGCGAGCCGCGCCAGGTTCTCCTCAGTGATCAAGATCCAGTGCTTCTGTCCTGGTGGTGCCCTCTGGTGCCTCGAGTCGAGTCTTCAGGTCGTTGAGGTTGCTGGCCACTGCGCCGGCGATTTTCCGACCGAGGATCGGAGCGAGCAGGCGGACGGGACCGTCGGCGTCGAGACTCACCGTGTTCGTCAGCACGGTCCCCGAACTGTCGTCTGTCAGTAGGTAGGTGAGGTGTGCTGCGATGCCGGCCAAGACGCCCCGGACTTCGATGCGCTGGTCTGGATCCAAAGTAGTCAACTCGAGGATCTCGGTAGCCGGCCGCGGGACGGTTCGGGTTTGTCGATATCGAGTCCCCACCGCAATCGGCCCAGGGGTGATCTGCTTGGTGTCGGCGATTGCCCAGTTCCACTCTGGGATGCGCTCCAGGTCGGAGAGGTACGAGAAGACCTCGTTGATCGGTCGCTCGATCCTGATGGTGTTTGTGAAATCGGTCATCACTCCGCTGCCCTTCCCATTTGTCGTAAGGCTTACGAGAAGTTAATGTAACGCGTACGGAAAATATGTCAAGTGGGAGATGCCATGAGCAAAGACACCTCGCCGACCAACACAGCCGGGGGTGAGAGCAAGCGTGTAGGTCGCCCGAAACGACTCACAACTCCGGAGGTGATCGACGAGGCGATTCGGCTTGCCGACGATTACGGCCTTGGAGGGCTTTCTATGCCAGCGTTGGCTAAGCATCTCGGGGTGGGGACGATGACTCTGTACGGCTACGTGAACAACAAAGAAGACCTTCTGGACAAGATTGCCGCCCGACTGTTCGAGGACCTCGAGGTGCCTTCCCACGAAAGCTGGCAACAAGGGCTGTTCGACTTCTTCTCAGAGTTTCGCGAAGCCGCGATAGCCCATCCCACCCTTGCGAGGCTCCTTGCCAATGGGCGGATAACGATTCCCGCTGTCTTTGACATCCTCGAAGGGTTCTTCGGCGAAATGACCGATGACGGTGTGTCTATGGACGAAGCAATCCGTGTGTTCTATGCCGCCCTCACCTACACCATCGGGTTCGTGCTCTGGGAGATCCCCCGCGTGCACCTCCAGCCCAAGGAGGCCTACGCCGATCAATGGACGAGCCTGATCTCGCAACTCGACCCGGAGACCTTCCCGATCCTTACCGGGCCGGCCCTTGATACAGCAACCACGGTCGCCGGCATCTCCCAGTTCCGCTGGGGCTTACGCAGGGTTCTCGGCTACCAGGCAACCGCCCGCCCCTAACCGACACGCCATCCAGTTCCTGACGATGGCGTCGCTGTTCCCGCCCGATTCGTGGCGGCTGCTGGTTGCTCGCTCCTACTGCCGGCGGGCTGTCTGGCCCGTTGAACTTGTGGAACGAATCCGGCGTCGGTTCGCAGGTCTGTGCGTGAGTCCTGCGCCCGGTGTGCAGCAGCTAGCTTGATCATCATGTCACTACTTCTCGCCCTCGGCGGCGCCATCTTCTACGGCGCCGGGGACTTCGCCGGCGGGTTTGCCTCGAAGCGCTTTCCTGCGTGGGGCGTGATGGCCGCGTCACAGACCATCGGTCTGGGGGCACTCGGGGCGGGCTTGATCCTATTCCCGGCCGACAACGTGACCACGGCGGACATCGTCTGGGGTGCCGCCGCCGGCATTGGTGGAGCCATCGGCATCGGGCTGCTCTATCGGGCATTGGCAGAAGGAACGATGGCGGTGGTTTCCCCGGTGACCGCCGCCTCTACCGGGGCTATCCCCGTGGCGGTGGATCTCGCCACCGGCGGGGGTCTCGGGCTGTGGTCTGCGGTCGGCGTGGTGCTTGCCCTCATCGCCATATTCGCTATCGCCTGGGAGAAGTCGCAGCGGCGGCTCGAACCGCGGCTGCTGGCCATGGCTCTGGCCGCAGGAATCGGTTTTGCACTTTTCTTCATCTTCATCGCACAGACATCCGAAGAGAGCGGCTTCTGGCCTCTGGTCGGAGCACGTGCGGTGACCATCCCGATGGGCTTCCTTCTGCATCGGATACTCGAACCTCGGATCCAGCTCGATGCCTCGGGTCTGAAGTGGGTTGCGGCGGCGGGTTTGCTCGACATGGGCGCCAACCTGCTCATCGCGGCTGCACTACAGCGTGGCCCGCTCGGCATCGTCTCCGTACTGAGCTCGCTCTATCCGATCGTGACCGCAGTCCTTGCGATGCTGTTACTCAAAGAGCGGCTCTCATCCACGCAGGTCCTGGCGGTTGCGCTTGCCATGGTCGCGGTGGTGCTTCTCGTCCTCTGATCAGACGCGAGAGAAGGGGTCGGCTCAGCCGACCCCGTCTCTCGTTTGTATTTGTCTCTGATTCAGCTACCGATGCCCAGCGCCCTGGCCAGGAAAGTAGCCATCTGGCCACGGAGAACGTCCTTGTCGGGACCGAAGGTGCCCGGGCCGTCGCCGACCGTGATGCCGGCCGCCGCGATGGCGTTGATGTCGTTCTCGAAGATCGAGTCGTCGTCATCGGTGAAGGCGTCGGTGGTGCTGGCGGGCACGTCGAATGCCCTCACCAAGAACGCTGCCATCTGCCCACGGGTGATGGTTTCGTTCGGGCTGAACTCCCCATCGCCGGTGCCGAAAGTGATTCCTGCCGCCGCAATGGCGTTGATGTCACCTTCGAAGATCGAATCGTCGTCATCGGTGAAGAAGTCGGTATTCGAAGCCGGGAGGTTCAGAGCACGGCGGATGAAGGCTGCCATCTGTCCCCTGGTCACTGACTCGTCCGGGCTGAACGTGGTGTTCGAGGTACCCAACGTGATGCCGACGTTGGCGATCAGGTTGATGTTGGCCTCGTGCACATTGTCGTTGTCATCATCGAACCAGCCGTCGGGGCCCAGGTTCGGGATGGCCTGAACGATCAATCCGAAGCTGCCTCCGGCCAGATCACCGATCGCGTACACGATGGTGCTTTGACCCTCGGGAAGGGCGACGTCACCGGCGTCGAAGGCGACGGTGTCGGTGCCTGCGGCGTTGATGGTCACGCCGTAGGTGTCGGCCGGAACGTCTATCTGTCCCTCGTTGGGGTTGGTGACGTCCTCGAACAGCGGCAGCGAGCCGTTGGCGATGATGTCAACAGCAGGTGCTGCCGCAGTGTGACGAACCACAAGGCGGGCTTCGCCGGCAGCGATCTCACTGACGTCGTTGACGAACACACTCAGCGTCGGTGCACCGGCACCATCGAGGTGAGCGACGATCGAAGCATTGGCGGCCGCCGGCAGTGAGGTCATGCCAGAGATCGCAGCTTCGGTTGCCAACGGGTTGGCGCCGGCCGGATAGATCGCAACCTCGTAGTCGGTAGCGGGCAGCAAGATCTGCTCGACGACGGAATTAGGAGCGAACGCGGGAAGGGTCAGGTTACCGTTTAGGTAGACGTCAACAGTCAGCCCGGGAACGCCGTGCACGACTGATGCCGTACCGTAGGCAGCCGGTGATGGGATTGAAATCGACTGTACGAGCAGGCCGAAAGTGCCACCGGCAAGGTCACCAACGGCATAGACGATGGTGCTCGTGCCCTCAGGGAGAGTCACGTCACCGGCGTCGAATGCGACGGTGTCGGTGCCTGCGGCGTTGATGGTTACTCCGTAGGTGCCGGCCGGAACATCTACCTGGCCCTCGTTGGGGTTGGTGACGTCCTCGAACAGCGCCAGCGAGCCGTTGGCAATGATGTCAACCGCAGGCGCGTCGGCGAGGTGGCGAACGACGAGACGAGCCTGGCCCGAGATGGGCTTGGTCGTGTCGTTCAGGAATGCGGAAATGGTCAGGCCTCCACCCTCCTCGAGGTGGGCGACGGCGGTCACATTGCCACCAGGGGGCAGTACGAGATCAGCTTCGAGCACCGGCTCCGCAGCTGCTGCGGGACCTTCACCGGCCAGGTAGATCTCGACCGTGTGCGGTCCCGACGGGAGCGGGATCGGGTCGGTGACTGTGTTGGGCTCAAAATTGGGGATTGCGTTTGCGCCGTCGACGTAAACATCGACTGTTACCCCGGGGATTCCGTGTACGACTGTCACTGATGCATCATTGTGTCCATCCGCAACCGCGGGTGCGGCGGCGGTGAGGAGCGATGCAATCATCAGCGCAGCGAGAACCAGGATGGTTCGGCCTCTCATGGCTTCTCCTTGCAAGAGTTTGTGCGGATCTCATCCGCCTTCCGGACCTTCTACGAAGCGACGAGTAGAAGCGGATGCTTTTTATCACTAATACTCACCGGAATGCCCCGGGGCTCGAAGTGGTTAGATGTGCCGTACTCCACCAGCGACCGCCGCGAGAAGACATGGAATTAGACAGAATCCACATAAAGGACTTGAGCGTCCCGGGCATAGTCGGCATCAATCCTGACGAGCGAATCAACAAACAGGATGTACTGGTGAATGCGACGCTCTGGGTCGATACCCGTCCGGCGGCAGTAAGCGACGACATCGATGATGCCGCAAACTACCGAACCATCACGAAGGCACTCATTGCCCACATTGAGTCGGGAGAGCCAATGCTGGTTGAACGACTGGTAGCCGAGTTGGCTGAGATCTGCTTCGAGCTCGAGCCAAGGGTTCGACTGGTCGAGATGACCGTCGAGAAGCCCGGCGCCCTTCGCCATGCGCGGTCGGTCGGTATCACGATCACACGGACCCGCGGACACAGAGATTCAGAGAATTAGGACGATCTAATGAGCACACCCAAGTTTGTCGAGACGATCATCTCTCTCGGTTCCAACATCGAAAAGGAGCGCCACCTCCCCGAGGCCATCCGCCTGCTGCGGCGTCACCGCAAGATCGACGTCCGCAAAGTGAGCCGCTTTTTCGAGAGCGACCCTGTTGGCGGCCCCGAAGACTCACCCGAGTTCTTCAACGCCGCTGTTGTGGCCTGTACCGATCTATCTCCGCTTGAGCTACGGGCCGAACTGCGCCATATCGAGGACGTGCTCGGGCGAGTGAGGACGGACGACAAGAATGCCCCGCGCACCATCGATCTCGATGTTGTCTATTACGGCGATCTGGTCGTCTCGTTTGATGACTGGCAACTCCCGGATCCTGCCGCATCTGCGGAGCCCCACGTGGCGATTCCCATCGCTGATGTTGCCCCCACCTGGGTTGATCCGGTGTCGGGTCGAACCGCTTACGACATGATGCTTGGGGTCGATGCCGCAACCGAGGCTGTCAGGCCCGTCATGTCGATAACCCTTGCCCAGCCATACGAATCACGTGGCCCCGACGAATTTGAGCATTCGGGCGACGTCTACGCCCCGAAGCTCGAAGCCATCGTTCGCGCCCAGTTGCTCGAGATCGGCGAGAACCCTGATCGCGAGGGCCTGGTGCGCACTCCGCTTCGAGTCGCCAAGGCGATGGATTTCCTCACCAACGGGTATTCGACCTCGTTGAGTGAGGTTGTGAACAATGCAGTATTTGATGCCGAGGATGCCGACGAGATGGTGTTGATCAAGGACATCGAGTTCTACTCGATGTGTGAGCACCACATGCTTCCCTTCTTTGGCAAAGCCGCAGTGGCATACATCCCGCAGGGCAAGATCATCGGTCTCTCCAAGGTAGCCAGAGTCGTTGATCTCTTTGCGCGGCGGCTTCAGGTCCAGGAACGGCTGACCAATCAGGTCGCGGACGCGATAGAGGAGATTCTCGACCCGCTCGGTGTCGGTGTCGTTATCGAAGGCCAGCACCTGTGCATGATGATGCGAGGCGTCCAGAAGCAGGACAGCTCCACTGTCACCAGCGCGATGCGGGGCAATTTCAAGAGCGAGGCCCGAACCCGCAGCGAGTTCATCGACCTCACCCGGGGGTGAGGCCCTTATCCCCGGTTGGGTAGGCGATACCGGCGCTCCGTGAATGGCGCCACCCGCACCCGGTAACCTGATTGACCTAATGGCTCTTATTGACGCACATGGGCGCCCGCTGCGCGACCTCCGTATCTCGATCACCGATAGATGCAACTTCCGGTGCCGCTACTGCATGCCGAAGGAAATCTTCAACCGCGAGTACGAGTTCCTGCAGCGCGACCTGTTGCTCTCTTTCGAAGAGATAGGCCGGCTGACGCGCATCTTCCACGATCTTGGAGTCGACAAGGTGCGGATCACCGGTGGCGAACCCCTGCTGCGAAGGGGTGTTGAGACGTTGATCGCGGACCTCGCGGAGGTTGGCCTCGCCGACCTGACCCTCACGACCAACGGGTCACTGCTGGAGCGAAAAGCGGATGCGTTGGCGGCGGCCGGGTTGAGCAGGGTCACAGTCAGTCTCGATTCACTGGATCCTGATGTGTTTGCTGCCATGAATGATGTCGACTTCCCGGTTACCGATGTCCTCGACGGTATCGACGCCTCCGTCGCCGCGGGGCTGACACCGCTAAAGATCAACATGGTGGTGAAGCGAGGTGTCAATGCAGATGGCGTGTTGGCGATGGCAGAGAAGTTCCGGGGGACCGGGAACATCGTTCGCTTCATCGAATTCATGGACGTGGGCAGCACCAACGGGTGGAGGCTCGACGATGTCGTCCCTGCGACCGAGGTATTGAAGTCCATTGCCGCCAGATATCCGCTGGAACCGGTCGACCCCAACTACGCGGGTGAGGTTGCTTCGAGGTGGCGATATCGCGATGGCCAAGGCGAGATCGGTGTCATCAGTTCAGTCTCTCAGCCGTTCTGCGGCGACTGCACACGGGCCCGCCTTTCGGCGGAAGGGGTCCTCTACACGTGTCTATTCGCTGCCGGCGGAATCGACTTCCGGGCTCCGATGCGCAGCGGAGCCGGCGACGATGAGCTGAGGACGATGATTACCGACCTGTGGTCGCAGCGGTCCGACAAATACAGCGAACTGCGATCCGGCGTCACCGTAAACTTGCCAAAAGTGGAGATGAGCTACATCGGCGGGTGACATCTGCGTTTGAGCATTGCTAAACAATGCTAAACAGGTCTATTGAACATGAACTCGGCTCGAAGTACCGTCGAGCCATGAGCGAAGAATTCGAAGAGCTAGAACACATCCCGTGGGCTGCGCTGGCCGCAAGGACTCCCGATCCCCGCTGGAAACTGGCACTGATCGTCACGGCCGGCTGCGCCGTGGTCGTGCTGGCACTCGTGGCGGGGAAGGTGATGCTCGCCGGCGAGCAAGCGGAATACGAGGTTCCTCTCGACGTTCCCGCCGGCACAGGTCAACGCCTCGCTGCCGCACCAGCAGCTCCGGCGAGTGCAGCGAATGACCCGGCGCCGGTACAGACCACCGTTGTAGAAACCACGACGGCGGCGTACTCGGAGGCCGACCTGATGGCGGTCTCCCTCGACGAGGAGGAACGGCTTGCTGTGGTGTGGGCCGAGTGGTTTGTTCGTGACTATCTGACGGTCGATGGCGACGGTGCGGTTGCCGCCGCTGCAGCCGATCTGTTCTCCGTCGAGTATCCCGCCGATGAGCCACCGACCTATGTCGAATGGGTCGAGGCGTTTGCAGTCTCAACGCCCGCCCCGGCCGTGTACCGGGTCGACGTTGCCCATCGCGTTCTGCTGGGCGGGGACGGTGGATATGTTCGCCAGCCGGCAGCAGCGCTGGCCGTGCAGTTGGCGATCGGCGCGGATGGTGCGGTACGCCTGCTGCATTTGCCCGAGGTGGTATCGCTCCCGGAGAGGACCGCGGTTCCGGTGCCCGACCTAACCGAGCTTTCTCCGGCAATCGCCGAGGCGGTCGGTCCTCTTCCTGAGGGGGCGTCGGTGGTCGGTGGTTACGAGCGAGACTCGCAGTGGCACGTGGTCATTGTTGGCGAGGTGCTCCCCGGGGTGAACCGCCCATACGTTGTTGCGGTCCCGCAGGAATAGAACGCCGGCCGCAACCGGGGTCGTTGACATCGTTGCGGCCTGTTTGAATGCTCGAATGAATCGAGGAATTGCGCTCGGGGTCGGCGCCTACGTGATTTGGGGGGTTCTGCCTATCTTCTGGAAGGCCCTCGAGACGGTCGGCCCGGTCGAGATATTGGCGCACCGGATCGTATGGTCGATTGTCTTTCTCGGTGTCATCATCGCCGTCCGTGGCAGCTGGAATCAGCTGCGCAATCTCACCTGGCCGGTGACGGGGCGTCTTCTGCTGGCCGGCAGCCTCCTCACCCTCAATTGGCTGACATACATCTGGGCGGTGACCAACGGGCACATCGTGGAATCCAGTCTCGGCTACTTCATCAACCCGCTGCTCAATGTTGTACTCGGAGTTGTGATCCTGAGGGAACGGCTCGATCCGGTTCAGTGGCTGGCCGTCGGAATAGCGGCCTGCGGTGTGGGATACATGACCGTGCGGGTGGGTTCACTCCCATGGATCGCTCTGGTTCTCGCCACCAGTTTCGCCATCTATGCGCTGCTCAAGAAGCAGATGAGAGCGCTCGGCCCGATAGAGAGCCTCACCGTCGAAGTGACTCTTGCACTCGCCCCCGCCCTCGTCTTCCTCACGGTGCTCGGGGCTAGCGGTGAAGGTGCCTTCTGGAGTGGTGGCGGTCGGGTGACCGTCCTACTGGTGTTCACCGGAGTGGCGACGGCGCTGCCGCTGTTGCTGTTCGGCGCAGCGGCGCCGCGTGTCAAGCTCTCGACGATCGGCCTCCTTCAGTACATCGCTCCCTCGCTCCAATTCTTGATCGGCGTTCTCCTCTACGACGAGATCGTCGGCCGGGATCGGATGATCGGCTTCATCCTGGTGTGGGCGGCTCTCGCCCTGTACAGCGGGCACAGCCTGGCCCGGATGCGGCGGGGTACTCCGCAACCTCTCGCCGTCTAGGCCGAGGCGCTATTCTCTGCATGTCGTACCAGAGGACGGAATGCGCAAGTAACTCCAGGAAATCACCGCCACCGGCGCCGCTAGCGTCGGCCATTCCGGGAGTAACCATGCCTGCCGTTCATTTGCACAATCTTTCGTTCTCGTATTCGTCCGCCGTCCCGATTCTCGACGATGTCTCCCTGTCCCTCGGTGCGGGATGGACCGGCGTCGTCGGCCCGAATGGCACGGGCAAGACAACCCTGCTTCAACTGATCGGGGGCAGCCTCAGCCCCAGCCGCGGACGTGTCGACCTGGATCCTCCCGACGGCATCGTCGTCCATTGCCCGCAGACGGCGGATCAACTGGGGGATGACATCAAGACGCTGGCTGCGGCGTGGGACGGCGAAGCTCGCAGCTTGTCTGGCCGACTGGGGCTGCATCGCGAGGATCTGGATCGGTGGCCGTCCCTGTCTCCGGGCGAGCGCAAACGATGGCAAATCGGGGCGGCGCTGTATCAGGATCCCGACGTACTCCTGCTCGACGAGCCGACCAACCACCTCGATCCAACCGCTCGTGATCTCCTGCTCGATGCCCTCGACCGCTACCGCGGAGTCGGCGTGATCATCTCGCACGACCGACGAGTCCTGAACAGACTCTGCCGGCGGATTTCGCGAGTCGATCCAAGTGGGGTCAGCACATGGAACGGCAACTACGACACGGCACGAGCCGCCTGGGAACATGCCGCCCAAGAGCAGCTGGAAGGCTATCAAGGGGTCCGGGCCGAACAGCGCAGAGCCGAACGGAGGTTGGCCGACAAGCGGCGCGCCTCGGCAACGAAGACGGCCCGTCACAAGCGACAATTGCGCACCGCAAGTATCAAGGACAGAGACGCTCGCTCCATGGAGAAGAAGGGGAAGTTCGAGGGCGGACAGCGGCAAGGATCGCATGAGATTCATCTACTGCGTGACGAAGCGGAACGGCTGCGGGCGACGGCTGAATCGTTTGAGGTCACGCGTCTCCTCGGCGGAGATCTGTACTTCGACTACGAACCGTCCCGGCGCAAGCGGCTGCTCTCGTTCGATGGTCCGCTGCGGATAGGTGACACCGTCCTGGCCGAGGAGATAAGCGTGGCCCTGGACCGGGAGGACCGGGTGCTCCTGGCGGGCCCCAACGGAGCGGGGAAGTCGACCCTGCTCGCCCGGCTGATGAAGACCTCCACAATCGAGCCATCGCGCCTGCTCCACCTTCCTCAGGAGCTGACCGAGACCGAGACCGGGGCCCTCGTCGCAGAAGTACAGGCACTCGATGCCGCCACCAAAGGTCGGGTTCTCGGCATCGTTGGAGTACTCGGCTCGGATCCGAAGCGAATTCTCGCTACCGACAAGCCGTCTCCCGGTGAGGCCCGCAAACTGTTGATTGCGTCCGGGCTGGGCAAGGGGGTGTGGGCGCTGCTACTCGATGAACCAACTAACCATCTCGACCTGCCGTCGATAGAGCGGCTCGAAAAGGCGCTGGCGGCGTATCCGGGAGCGCTCGTCGTAGTCACCCACGACGACGAGTTTGCCCGCGAGACAACGCAGACTCAATGGACTTTGAGCGGCGGTCGGTTATCTGTGGAGTGAGCCGGTTACCCGTCGAAGTGAGCTTCCAGGATCGCCGTGGCCGGGTCGATGATCGAATCCCAGGCGGCGTCCGGTAACTTGTTGAGGGTGACAAAGTCTGCAGTCAAGAAGACACTGGCAACTCCGGGAATCCCCAGCAGAGCCGAACCGAGAGGATCGTCTGTCGGTTGGCTCGGCACGAACGTCATCGGGCCCCCGACCGGCACACCTACGGTGAACTTGGCGGCGTTTGGGTTGGGTGTGGAACTGACTGTTACCGGCATCGAAACCTCACTCTCGACCAGGGGTGATGGTACTTGAGTGCGAACGATGCCCCGGCAGCTCTGGCAATCGACGTCGGAGGTACCTTCACCGATGCCGTTGGATGGAATGGAAGAACACTGCGCGCCGGGAAGGTCTCATCCACTCCTGACGATCAGAGTGTCGGCGTGGTAGCCGCTGCGGAGCAGGTGCCGGTCGACCCAAGCCTTCTTCTACACGGCACCACCGTCGCCACCAACGCGCTCCTCGAGCAGCGCGGTGCCGTGACGGCATTGGTTACGACCCCGGGATTCAGCGACGTCATTGAGATCGGCCGCCAAGATCGCCCTTCGCTATATGACAGCTTTGATGACAGGGCGCCCGCGCTGGTGCCACGCCGGCTTCGGTTCGAAGGGGACACGCGCGATCTACCGGGAGAACTGAGTGGAGTGGAGGCTGTGGCGATATCGCTGCTCTACGGTTACGAGCGCTCGACCGAGGAACGGGCAATAGCCGAAGCAATCAGAGTGGTGCGTCCCGACCTGGCGATCTCGCTATCGAGCGATGTTGTCCCCGAGTTCCGCGAGTATGAGCGGACGATCACCACGGTGCTCAACGCCTACCTCATGCCGGAGACTGGTCGGTATCTGAGTCGACTCGTTACCCGAGCCGAAGCGGTCGGGTTGCCCCCGGACATCCAGGTAATGCGGTCCTCCGGAGGGTTGATCCCGATCCGTCAGGCGGCAGCCCTTCCCGCGGCGATTCTTCTCTCGGGTCCGGCGGGCGGTGTGGTGGCGGCAAGTGCGATTGGAGAAGCACTGGGGCGCAGCAGTCTTGTGTCGTTCGACATGGGGGGCACCTCGACGGATGTGTGCCGTATCGAGAACGGCCGCCCGGAGGTTTCGTACGAGCGTCCGGTAGCCGGCTACCCATGCCGGATGCCGGCGGTCGCAGTGCACACGGTTGGAGCCGGTGGGGGCTCGGTCGGCTGGGTCGATGACGGTGGGTCTCTCCGAGTCGGCCCCCGGTCGGCCGGTGCTGTGCCGGGGCCGGCCTGTTACGGGAACGGAGGGCGAGAGCCTGCGGTTACCGACGCCAATGTGGCGCTCGGGAGAATCGATCCCGGCGGTGTTCTTGCGGGCTCGCTTCCTCTGCACTCGCGGCTGGCGGCCGAGTCGCTGCAGGCGATAGGCGATCAGCTCGGGATGAGCGTGGAGGCAACCGCGCTCGGCGTGGTCGAGGTGATCGAGGAAGTGATGGCGGGTGCGATCCGCACGGTGTCGATAGAACAGGGAGCGGATCCGCGCCGGGCTGCCCTCGTGGCTTTTGGCGGAGCCGGGGGTCTCCATGCCACTGCGCTCGCCCGCAAGCTGGGCATGGCCGGAGCGGTGATCCCGCCGTATTCGGGTGTCTTCTCTGCCCTCGGTCTTCTGTTGAGCCCACCTCGCATCGACATCGGTCTGTCGGTCCATCTCGCTGGAGGCGACGATCTCGACGGTGCCGTCGCCCGAGTCGTTGCCGAGTCGTCGGCCCGACTCGCGGACGGTGGTGCCGATGTAGAGAGCACTGCGGGGTTTGCGGATGTCCGCTACCGCGGCCAGTCGCACGAGACCACAGTGCCCTACGCACCGGGGGACGGCTGGCCCAGTTTGATTGAGCGTTTTCAACGGTTGCACCTCGAGCAGAACGGCTTCGCCAGATACGAGGATCCGGTCGAGGTCGTCACAGTGCGGGCCGAGAGCATCGGACGACCTCTCATCACATGGGCCGACCTTCCCGAAGTGAGGCCGCGGGGAGTTGCCGTGCGGGTCGGCAGGACAGTTCTCACCGGCGCCGGCCCGGTCGATGCCGCCGTATACAACCGGGCAGGGCTCGCTCCGGGAGCGGAGATAGTCGGCCCTGCCGTGGTCGAGGAGACGGACGCGACGACGTACCTCGCGCCGGGGGAACGGGCCCGCGTCCACGGCAGCGGTACGCTGGAGGTGGAGTGGTGAGCATCCACCCGGTGACACTCGAGGTCGCCAGGAACCGACTTGCGGCGATCGCCACCGAGATGGGTGTCGTTCTGCGCCGCACCGCATACTCGCCGAACATCAAGGAGCGGGCCGATTGCTCCGCCGCCGTCTTCGTGCCCTCCGGCGAAATGCTGGCCCAGGCTGAGCACATCCCCGTGCATCTCGGCTCGATGCCCGCATCGGTGAGGGCTGTTCTCGATTCGTTCGGGGATCGGGTGGAGGCCGATACCCAGTACGCCGTGAACGATCCATATCACGGGGGCACGCATCTCAACGATCTGACCCTCGTCCGTCCGGTCCATGTTGGTGCCATCCATGTCGGCTGGGTCGCCAACCGCGCCCATCATGCGGATGTTGGCGGCGAGGCCCCCGGGTCAATGCCGGCACACGCCACCGAGGTCGACCAGGAGGGCCACAGGGTTGCCCCGGTGCCGGCCGTTCGCAACGGCATATGGCTGGAGAGTTTCACCGGGCCGTTTCTCGAGGCAACCAGGACTCCTGCAGAGAGACTCGGCGATCTGTCGGCCCAACTCGGGGCCAATGAGGCTGGGGCCACCAGGATCGAGCAACTCGCCACGGCAACCGGGTTGCGCGAATACGACGCGGTCGTGTCGGCATTGCTCGATTATGGCGAACGGCGGATGAAAGCTGCCATCACCGACTTGCCAGATGGTGAATTCGAGTTCACGGATTTCATGGAGTGGAAGGAAGACGACCTCCCGGTGAGCGTGGCGGTCATCGTCGACGGAGCCCACCTGATCGCCGACTTTGCGGGAACCAGCCCGCAGGTTGCCGGCAACATCAACGCCGTGAGCGCGGTGACCCGCTCCTGTCTGTACTACGCGGTGAGGGTGGCGACTGATCCGAGTATCCCGGCGAATGGCGGCTGCTATCGGCCGATGCAGCTCGAAGCTCCGGCCGGATCTCTGGTCAATGCCAACCCACCGGCCGCGGTCGCCGCGGGCAATGTCGAGACCAGCCAGAGGATCGCCGACACGCTGCTCGGAGCTCTCGCCCAGGCCGCCCCCGATCGGGTTCCGGCAGCCGGCCAGGGAACTATGAATAACGTACTAATCGGCAACGACGACTTCGCCTACTACGAGACCCTCGGCGGCGGTCAAGGGGGTCGGCCGGGGCGGCGTGGGCAGTCCGGCATTCACACGGGCATGACCAACACCAAGAACACCCCGATCGAGTCGCTTGAAGCCCACTACCCGTTGCGGGTGCTGCGTTACGGGCTCCGCAGCGGAAGCGGAGGCGCCGGCCTCTATCCGGGTGGGGACGGTATCGAACGTGAGATCGAGTTCCTGGTGAGGGCGTCGGTCTCGCTGGTCGGAGAACGGCGGCGCAATGCTCCCTGGGGTCTGGCGGGGGGTGGCTCGGGAGCGGTTGGTGAGGACTGGCTCATCAAGCGCAATGGTTCCCGGGAGCGTCTGCCCGGTAAGACGACGATCGAGGTTCGTCCCGGGGACCGGCTGCTGGTGCTCACCCCCGGCGGTGGGGGCTGGGGATCCTGATCATCGATGCCCGACAGCGAAGCCTTCGTGCGGGGCCGGTAACCTTGTCTTATGACACTCGTCGAGCAACTCCGGTCGACTCTCGGATCTGAACGAGTTCACTCTCATCCGCTCGAATTGCTCATCTACAACAAAGATGCCGGCGCAACGAGCGGAGAGGTAGCCGCGGCGGTTCTTCCGGAGACCACCCAGGAGGTAGCCGCCTGCGTGCGCATAGCTCGTGATCACGGCATGCCGATTGTCGCCAGAGGGGCGGGAACGGGACTGGCCGGTGGCGCCGTCCCGGAAGATCCTGCGCTCCTGATCGTGCTTACCAGGATGAATCGCATCTGGGAGGTGGATGATCACGCAAGGACCGCATGGGTAGGGGCCGGCGTTTTCAACCTCGATCTCTCTCGAGCAACCGATCACCTTGGCCTTCACTACGCCCCGGATCCATCGTCACAGGCAGCTTGCACCATTGGAGGGAACGTCGCCACCAACGCCGGCGGGCCACACTGTCTCGCGGAGGGAACCACGGTTGCGCATATCCTCGGGCTGGAGATGGTCACGGCCGAGGGTGACGTGTTGATACTTGGCGGAAAGGCCCCGGACCCACCCGGCTTGGATCTGCGGGCTGTGGTCGTCGGTTCGGAAGGGACCCTCGGGATTGTCACCAAGGTCTTGGTGAAACTGACCGAGAACCCCCCTGCGGTACGGACTTTGTTGCTGACATTCGACTCGATAGAAGCCGCTGCGGCCGCGGTCTCTGACACCATTGCTGCTGGAATCGTTCCTGCGGCTCTCGAGATGATGGACCAGCCCATGGTCATCGCCGTGGAGAACTTCATCAAGGGAGGGCTTCCCGTCGATGCGGTTGCCGTGCTGCTTGCGGAACTGGTCGGCCTCGAATCCGGCGTTACTGCCGAGGCGGAGATCGTGGAACGGATCAGTAGGGAGGCCGGAGCCACCTCCGTGAAGGTTGCCGCAGATGAGGCGGAGAGGGCGCTTCTGTGGAAAGCCAGGAAGAACGCCTTTGGAGCGGTCGCTCAGGCCGCACCCGACTATTACCTGCACGACACGGTCGTACCCCGCACCAAACTTGCTGAAGTGATCAGCCAGGTGTACGCCATCGGCGAGCGCTACGGGATCAAGATGCTCAATGTGTTTCACGCAGGTGACGGCAATCTCCACCCACTCGTTGCCTATGACAGCAGGGAGCCCGGTATGAGCGAGCGGGTTCGGACCGCCGCCGAGGAGATGGTGCGGGTCTCGGTTGCCGCCGGCGGCTCACTTACCGGCGAGCACGGGGTCGGGTTGGAGAAGCGGGATCTGATGGGCCTCGTATTCGAGCCGGTAGATCTCGACGCGCAGGCGAGGTTGCGCGATGCCTTTGACGGGGTCGGGTTGCTCAATCCGGGCAAGGTCCTACCCCGCGGGGCGCGCTGCTACGACTACGGGCTGAATGTACTCCCCGGGGAGACGGCGTCGTGACCGCGCTCAAGGCTCAACTTGCCAAGCTGGCCCGGGGTCTGATGTCTGACCCGATCCCGGGTGCGCCCGATGTCGAGTTCACCATTTTGCCGGAACGGATTGACGAAGCCGTGGCCGTGCTCGGGTTTGCTGCGGCCAACGACATGAAGGTGCTGTTCTGGGGTGGCGGAACCCATCAAAGCATCGGCAACCCGGTGACTCCGGACGTGGTTGTGGGGACGAGCCGGCTCAACAAGGTGGTCGACTGGCAGGTCGAGGACATGACGATCGTGGTCGAGGCCGGGGTCCCCGTTGCTGAGCTGGAAGCGCAGCTGCAGCAGCGTCGCCAGACCGCGGTGCTCCCCGAGATCGCACCAGGGGCCACGGTGGGAGGTGTCGTTGCGGCCGGTCTGTCGGGGTGGCGGCGCTTGCGCTACGGCCCCACCCGGGACCGCGTGCTCGAGGTCGTCCTCGCCACCGGTGACGGACGCCGCGTTCGCGGGGGAGGGCGTCTCGTCAAGAACGTCACCGGGTACGACGTTTCCCGTCTCGCCGTCGGCTCGTATGGTTCACTCGGTCTGATCGGACAGGTGTGCCTGAAGCTCTGGCCCCTGTCCACCGACCAGGGCATGGTCGAGATTGGCGACCCCGAGGCGGCGCTGCGCACGGCGTATCGGCCGCTGGCGGTAGTCGAGACCGAAACCAAGAGCGTCGCCTATCTGGCCGGGACCGGTGCAGAGATCGAAGTTCAGGCAGAGCAGCTCGACGGCCGTTTGGTGGCCGGCCACCGGTGGCCCGATCCGCTTGCCGGCCGTTGGGAACTGAGTTTGCGGGTGCCGGCCGGTGATACCAGCCGTTTTGTGCGCGGGATCCGACAACTGGGCTGGGCATTTCAAGCTGCCCACGGAGTTGGTGAAATCCGGTTCGTCGTCGAGGAAGAGGACCCGGGCGAGCTAACCAGCATCCGTCGGGAGGCAGAGGCGATAGGCGGTTCCTTGGTCGTCACCCGGTCACCTCTGGATTCGTCTCTGGATCCATGGGGTGCTGCCCCGCAATCGCTCGAACTGCAACGGCGGGTGAAGGCCGCGTTCGATCCGATCGGGATAGCCAACCCCGGCATCCTTCCGGGAGGGATTTGATGAAACTGTCGCTCGGTCCCAGCTCGGAGCAGCTCGATGCCTGTGTCACGTGCGGTCTCTGTCTGCCCCACTGCCCGACATTCCGGATAACAGGTGACGAGATTGCCTCTCCCCGCGGCCGGCTGACAGCAATGGGCGCTGTTGCCGACGGTCGAGTCGAGGCAGACGACACCTACGCCGGAATCCTCTCGTACTGCCTGCAGTGCCGCGCTTGCGAAGCAGCCTGTCCGTCCCTCGTGCCCTTCGGGCAGATGATGGAGGGAGCCCGGGCCCGGCTTGCCGAACGCCGCCCCACAACGAGTGGACGGATTCGTCGGCTTCTCGTCGGGCGTCTCCTCAACATGAAGTGGCTCCTGGCCCTCCTCACCAGCGGGGTTGCTCTGATACAGCGGCTGGGCGTGATGCGGCTGCTGCCGCGTCGGATGCGGTTGGCGCGCGGCCTGCGTCGTCAGCGGGTCTTTCCTCACTCGGCTGTCGGGGTACATGACCTGTCACCTGCGGTCCCGGCCGGCACCGTCGCACTTCTCGCCGGATGCGTAATGGATCAATGGTTCCCGGATGTCCATGACGCCACCCGTGGGGTGCTCCAAATCGCCGGCTACCAGGTTGACAGTCCGGAGACGCAGCGTTGTTGTGGGGCCCTGGCGGCACACGAGGGGGCCGCCGGAAATGCTGCGGCGATGGCGGCTCGAAACGTCGCGGCATTCGACGGCTACGACTACATAGTCTCGGATGCAGCCGGTTGTTCGGCGCATCTGAAGGACTACGCACATTGGGCCGACGGCGGGGAGTCGGTGGCGGCCCGCACCAGAGATATCACCGAGTTCGTCGCCGAGCTCATCGAAGAGGGAAGGCTTCCCCGGATCTCGCGGAACCGCGGTGATGTCGCCGTCCATGACCCTTGCCATCTGCGGCACGCGCAACGCATCATCGATGCGCCCCGGGCGATTGTCCGTGCGGCCGGATACAACCCTGTCGACATAGACCCGGATGCCCTGTGTTGTGGGGCGGCGGGGCTCTACATGGTGTACGAGCCGGACACGGCAGAGGAGTTGGGACGACGCAAGGTCGAGCAAATCACAGCGGCGGGACCGAAGACTGTCGTTTCGGCCAATCCGGGATGCGAGATCCAGTTGCGCGCCCACCTGGGTCGTGGCTTCAAGGTCTTGCATCCGATAGAGCTCTACTGGCAAGCGATCGATCGGTAGTCGAGTCAGAGACCCATCTCGTATACAACCATCGGGTGGACCGATTCGAATTGGGCAGTCTCGAGGGCGGTCAGCAGCCAGTCGACGGCGGGGACCGTGATGTGGATGCGCTCCACCCCGGATTCGACGCTTAGGTCCAAGAGCGATCGCATCATGTCGGCAGCATCGTCCGGCCCGCATTCCAGCCAGCCGACGGAAAGGCGCTCCTCGTTGCGGCGGGCCATCGCCCATCCCGCCTGGGATGACCACAGCTCGCCTTTCTTGGCGGCCGCGGTCAAATATTCGAGGTCGAGCCGTGACCAGCGCCACCGCCAGCTCTGCAGGCCGCGCGTCGGGCGGAGGAGCGGTCCCGATCGCCACGAAAGCCAGGCAGGCATGGCCTCCGCCGAGTGAGCCCGCTCCAGCTTGCGCCTTGCCTGCGCCCGCTTGCCACCGTTGGAAGGGGTGACCGGTTCTCCCGTCGGTATGGGCCTAACCGCCACCACCCAGTCACCGACCGGGCGAAACCCGATATCTTCGACCTGGTGTCGCGCGGCAGCATTCCAATCTTCGACACCCAGGCGGGCAACCACTGCGCCGTTGCGGCCTGCCCAGTCGATCAGGGCGAGAGCCACTGCGGAGCCCACCCCCTTTCTGCGCCATTCCGGATGGACCCTCATGCCCTGCAGCCAGAGCTCGGTTGGTGAGAGCATGAGACCCCGGCCGACTGCTATTGCGGCGTCGGCATTGTCGGTGGCGACCAGGACGCAACTGCCTTCATCCCCCAACCAATCGGCGAACGCGTCGGCGATGTAGTCCCCCCACTCGAACGTGTCGGTGGTGAACGCCGCAATGGCTGTCTGGTCCCCGGACCGAGCCGGGCGGATGTTTGGCTCCATTGCTCTGAGATTAGATACCCGCCATCCCCTCCGCTTCTCCGTTCTTGCGTAGACCCTGCCGGTATTTCGGCACCAGCTACGCAAGAAGCTGAGGGGGCTGGTCCTTCTGTGTTCTTGCGTAGATCCTGCCGGTATTTCGGCACCAGTTACGCAAGAAGCGGTGGGGGGACGCTTGTGACCGGGTGTGCGTCTAATAGGCGGCGAGGGTGCGGGCTTCGGCGATGATGCCTTCGACCGAGGGGAAGACCTGGTCCTCGAGGGTGCTCGCATATGGGAAGTTGGGCACTTCGGGGGCGCAGTAGCGGCGGACCGGAGCGTCGAGCCAATCGAGGGACTTCTCGGCGATCTGGGCGGCGACTTCTGCTCCGAAGCCACCGAACTTGTTGTCCTCATGGACGATTAGCACCTTGCCGTTGATCTCGATGGCGTTGGCGATCGATGGCCAGTCGAGCGGTCGCAGCGAACGCAGATCGAGCACTGCGGCGTCGATGTCCTCCCTGGCCAGCCGGGCGGCCGCCTCAACCGCAAAGTGGGCCATCGTGCCGTAGGCGATGATGGTGAGGTCGTCACCGGGGCGGCGCACCGCGGCCCGACCGATCGGTACCCGGTACGGTCCCGTGGGGAAGGGCCCGGTTGCCAGTCTGTACAGTTTCTTGGGTTCCAGCACCATCACCGGATCGGGATCCTCGACCGCCGACCACAGCAAGCCCTTCAAGTCGGCGGGGGTCGATGGCACCACGACTTTGAGGCCGGGAACGTGTGTGTAGAACGCCTCTATCGACTGCGAGTGATACAGCGAGCCGCTGATACCGCCGCCGTAGGGGACCCGGATCACCATCGGCGCCGACCAACGCCCGTTGGTCCGGTAACGGAGGCGGGCTAGCTCGGAGACGATCTGATCGAATGCGGGATGGATGAAGTCGGCGAACTGGATCTCGGCGATGGGGCGTCCACCGGCGGCGCCGATACCCACACCGAGCCCGATGATCAACGACTCCGCCAGCGGTGTGTTGAAGCTGCGGTTTGCGCCGAACGTGTCGGTCAATCCGACGGTGGCCTTGAAGACCCCGCCCTTGGGATCGGCCACGTCTTCTCCGAAGATGACCACGTCCTCGTGCTCCGCGAACAACTCATGCAGAGTCCTGTTGACGGCGGTAATCATGTTGACCGATTCTCCGACCGGTTCCGGCTCCGGCTCGGTGGCCGGTTCCGGTGATTCGATTGGTGCCGCGTATACGTTGCTTTCCCAGTCGATAGCGTCCGGCGCGGCGTCTGCCTCTCTCACGGCCAGAGCAACTGCGTTGCTCACCTCACGCTCGATCCTCTCCTCGGTGGCTTCGTCGAGTAAACGTGACTCCACCATGTACTGCTTGAGAACGAGGATGGGATCCTTGCGCCGCCACAGCTCCACTTCTTCCGCAGAGCGGTAGACCTTGTCGTCATCGTCGGACGTATGTGCGTAGTAGCGGTAGGTCTTTGCTTCGATGAGGGATGGTCCTTCGCCCGACCTGGCGCGCTGCACCGCCGCCGCCATTACGCCGTAGACGGCGAGGACATCGTTGCCATCGACTTCGACTCCCGGAATTCCGTAACCGCCCGCTCGGGCGGCGACGGCGCCTGCGACTTCCTGCTCGGCAGGCACCGAGATGGCATACAGGTTGTTCTCGATGAGAAAAACCATCGGCAGTTTGTGAACGCCGGCGAAGTTCATGGCCTCGTGCCAATCCCCCTCGGAAGTGGCTCCTTCGCCAGACGACACCATGACGACACCGGGTTGTCCCGTAGCCTTCAAATGTTGGGCGATGCCGCAGGCGTGAGGGAACTGCGTGGCGATCACCGAAGAATGGGAGAAGATCTTCCGATCGGGGTCGCTCCAATGGTTGGGCATTTGTCTCCCGGAGTTGGCCGGGTCCGAATCCTTGGCAAACACCGCAAGGAACATGTCCTTCGGAGTGAGGCCCATGGCAAGGTTGAACGCGACATCGCGGTAGTAGGGCAGTGACCAGTCGGTCTCGGAGTCGAGGGCAAAGGCCGCACCAACCTGCGTCCCCTCGTGTCCGGCTACCGAGACGACAAACGGCACCCTGCCCTGGCGGTTGAGTGCCCAAACCCTCTCGTCGAGTTTGCGGGCGAGCAGCATCGTTCGATACATGTCGACCAGCTGGTCGTCAGACAACCCCAGCGCGCTGTGGTCGCGTACGTTGTCCAAACCCAACATGCAGTGCCCTCCTACGACTCGTGACCGCGCCGCTTGACTTTCAGGCTTCCGATCGCATTGATCCGATCCTTCGCAACCTCTATCGCGGCAACGTTTGAAGTTACGCTTCGTTCATCGGCTTTGTCGAAAACCTTACGCAGGTTGTCGCCGATCTGGTCGACGGCAGCGGCAGCCCGGCGCCAGTCGTACCCGTTGAGCTCGTCGGCGATGTTGATGATCCCGCCTGCGTTGACGATGAAATCGGGCGCATAGAGGATGCCTCGGGCAACCAAACGGTCGGCCATCGACTCTGTCTCGAGCTGGTTGTTGGCGGATCCGACCACGGCCCGGCATCGCAGTCGCTCTACAGTTTCCTCGTTGATGGCTCCACCCATGGCGCACGGAGCAAAGATGTCAGACTCGACATCGAAGATCTCATTGGTCCCCACCACTACGGAGCCGTGTTCCGACGAGACCCGTTGCAGCGCTTCATCGTTGACGTCACATACGACGGTCTTTGCGCCTGCCTTGGTCAGCCGCTCAACCAGACTCGAACCGACTTTGCCCACTCCCTGAACGGCAACCGTGAGGCCGGCCAGATCGTCACTGTCCCACAGTCGGGTGGCGACGGTACGTATCGCGCCTACGACCCCTCTTGCTGTGGCGGGCGATGGATCGCCGGATCCGCCGTATGTGTCCGGGAGGCCGGTGACCCACCTGGTCTCCGAGGCAATGGTGATCATGTCCTGAGTGGTCGCCCCAACATCCTCTGCGGTTATGTATCGGCCACCAAGCGAATCGATCACCCTGCCGTAGGCCCTGAGTAGCCGTTCACTCTTGACCGTGCGGGGGTCGCCGATGATGACGGCCTTGCCTCCGCCAAGGTCGATTCCGGCGGCAGCAGACTTGTAGGACATGCCCTTCGCGAGCCGGAGAGCATCGCGCAGCGCCGCTCCCTCGGTTGCATATGGAAAAAACCGAGTCCCGCCGAGGGCGGGACCGAGCGCTGTCGAGTGGATGGCAATGATCGTCTTCAAGCCCGATACCGGATCATGGCCGTAGAGGACCTCTTCGTGGGTATCGGAGCCGATCGCCTCGAATACTCCCAACGGATGCTCCTTTCGAATCAGCGCGCAATAAACTCACTCTGAACCCGTGGACAAGGCGGATTCTAGTGGGTGATGGGTGCTTGAGCTGGGGGATATCGGCAATACGGGGACAGTGTTGCTGCCCGACCGGTAGGATCCGGACATGATCCTGTCGGCCTATCTCCGGTCGTACGTGAAGTACGACGGCGCCTCTAGCTATGAGGAGCACACCGGCTCGTCTACCCGGCTGTTCGGCAATGAACACTTCCTGTGGACGGAGCCGATCGGCGATGATGCCTTCACGGTTGAGTGGGATGACGGCGTCTATCTATGCCCTCGTCGGCCCCGGCTTCGGATGCTCGAAGGGATGCTCGCCTTCAACAACGCTTTCCCGGACGCGGGTCTCATTCCGCAGACGGAGCTGACGACGGCAAACGATGAGCTGTCCCGTCTGCGAAATCAATCTCCGGCTGTGAGATCGCACATTCTCACCTCGGCATGGCATGTGCCGATCCGCTGGTTTTCCGCCTTTCTCCACGATGAGAAGGAAATCTACGAGACGGATCGTGGCCTCAGCGTGAGGTACCGAACATCCATGTCGGCGGCCCTCGATCGAGTCGAGCGTGCCGTACAGATAGTCGAAGGGGCCGGGTTCGATCCGAGCGTTGTAGGCCAGGTCGAAGGTCTCGAGTCATGGTTGAAGAGATTCGCACCTGATTCCATGCTCGAACTCGACTACGACCGGGTCGCCGGCTTGTTCACCGACGGTGATCTGGTGCTCGACGAGTCGGCGGCCGACACCGCCGCCAGCCTCCACGCTCTGGAGTTGGGCAACTTCGAAGAGGCCGGGGCCTTCTATGCGTCGATGGCTCGTCGGTGGGGGCGGGTGCAGTCCCTAGCCTTTGCCAACTGACGGGCCTTCGCCGTGACACTACGCTCGCATCGATGAGTGATCAGACCACGAGTTCCCAGCTAAGGGCCGAGATTCGGCTTCTCGGCAATCTGCTCGGCCAAACTCTGGTGCGTCAGGAGGGCCCCGAGCTGCTCGACCTGGTTGAACGCGTGCGCGGTCTGGTCAAGCAGGTACGTTCCCCGGAGGGGGACGGGCAAAGCGAATCGGCCCGTGCCGAGCTGCTCGAGCTGCTCGGTGGCCTCGACCTGACGACCATCATCTCCCTAGTCCGAGCCTTCACCACCTATTTCTACCTTGCCAACGTCGCCGAGCAAACGCTTCGCACCGATGGACGGGCGATCGAGGGTGACGACAGCCGGGGAATCCTGTCGGGGGCAATCGACCGCATCGAGGCAGATGGAGTCGATCCGGTGCTGATCCAGGATGTGGTCGATCGGCTTGATGTCCGCCCCGTGTTCACCGCCCATCCAACAGAGGCGTCACGGCGATCGATTCGAACCAAGATCATCCGATTGGCTCAGCTGATCGAGTTGCGGGCCGATCCGCGGCTGAGCGATGTTGCCAGAGCTCGGGCGGAGAGGCACGTCGCCGAGTTGATCGATCTGATCTGGCAAACCGACGAATTGCGTGTGGAGAAGCCAACACCCATCGACGAGGCCCGTACGGTCCTCGATTACTTCGATGGGATCTTCCGCGACGTCGCCCCCGATCTGCTCGATGAACTCGACTATCAGTTGTGTCGGATCGGTGCCGAACTGCCGCGGGGAGCGAAACCGCTCAACTTTGGAACCTGGGTCGGCGGCGACCGCGATGGCAATCCGAACGTCACCGCCGCAGTGACACTCCGGGTCCTCGAGGCGCAGCATGAACATGCCCTGCGCGGGCTGATCTTTGCGGTTGAGGAGCTGTCGGGGGAGTTGAGCCCGTCCGAGCGGCTGGTCGCCATCAGCGAGGAGTTGACGGAGTCTCTCGCCCGGGATGCTGCTGACCTGCCCCAGGTTCACCGACGGTTCAGCAGGCTGTCCGCTGGCGAGGCGTATCGACAGAAGTGCGCCTTCATTCACCAGAGGTTGTTGAACACGCGGGACAGGATTGGCGACGGAGCCGCCCACCAGCCCGGGCTCGATTACCGCGACGCGGCCGAGCTGCTTGCCGAGTTGGAGATCATGTATAGGTCGCTCAACGCGGCCAGGGGAAGCCTGATCGCCGACGGGATGTTGCGGCGACTGATGCGACGGGTTGTCGCCTTCGGGTTTCATCTGGCGACGATGGATGTCAGGGAGCATGCGACCAAACACCACGCGACCCTCGCCGACCTCTACTCGCGCCTGGATGAGAATTATGCGGCGTTGGAGCGGCAGGAGCGGTTCGAACGACTCGACCGGGAACTGACGGGAAGGCGTCCGCTGGCGCCCGCCGTCGCGGTGTTGCTGCACGGTGATGCGGAGCGCACCCTCGAGACCTTCCGGGGGATCCGGCGTTCCCTCGATCGGTTCGGTCCCGCAGTCATCGAGAGCTACATCATCTCGGAGACCCGCGGCGCCGACGATGTACTCGCCGCCGTGGTGCTGGCTCGCGAAGCCGGACTCATCGATCTGCATTCGGAGATAGCCGACATCGGGTTTGTTCCGCTGTTCGAGACGATCGACGAGGTTCGCAACGCCGGCAGCATCCTCGCCGAGATGCTCTCGTCAGGCGCCTACAGACAGATCGTCCAGCTGCGCGGCAACATCCAAGAAGTGATGCTCGGATATTCCGACTCGAGCAAACACGGCGGGCTGGCAACCTCGCAATGGGAGCTCTATAGGGCTTCACGCGAGCTACGCGACGCTGCATTCCGGCACGGAGTCGACCTGCGGCTCTTCCACGGCAGGGGAGGAACCGTCGGACGCGGTGGCGGGCCGACCGGTGAGGCGATCATGGCGCAGCCTTGGGGGACCATCGACGGACGTATCAAGATCACCGAGCAGGGCGAAGTGATCGCCGACAAGTACGGGCTCCCCAATCTTGCATCGATCAATCTCGAGGTGCAGGTTGCCGCGACGCTCGAAGCGTCGCTGCGTCATCGCAGCTCGCGCCAACCGGATGAGGTCCTCGCCGGGTGGGATCGGGTGATGGACGGGGTAAGCAACGCCGCCTTCGACGAGTACCGAAGGCTCATCGAGACCCCAGGTCTCGGCCAGTACTTTCGCACGTCGACTCCGGTTGAGGAACTGGCTGCGCTCAATATTGGCTCGCGCCCCGCTCGCCGCCCCGGTGGGGGAGACGACAACATCGGGCTCGATGGGCTGCGGGCCATCCCATGGGTGTTCGGTTGGACCCAGTCACGCCAGGTGGTGCCCGGCTGGTACGGGGTCGGCGCCGGTCTGGCGGCGGCACGCCGGAATGGTGCGGCCGATGATTTTGACCTCATGTACCGTGAATGGCCGTTCTTCCGTGCGTTTGTTTCCAACGTGGAGATGACGCTCTCGAAGACGGATCTCGGCGTCGCCGCCCAGTACGTGAGCTCCCTCGTGCCCTCAGAGCACCGGCACGTTTTCGAGATGATTCGTAGCGAATACGAGCAAACCGTTGCCGAGATACTTCGGATCACAGGCGACGCCAACCTGCTCGACCGGTATCCGATCCTGCAGCGAACGTTGGCTATTCGGGATGTATACCTCGATCCAATCAGCTACCTCCAGGTTTCGCTGCTGCAACGATCCAGAGCGGGCGGTGAATCAGATCCCGATTTGCGCCGGGCACTCTTGCTGACGGTTAACGGCCTCGCCGCGGGTCTGCGCAACACCGGCTGACCGGCGCTACCGGGATGCGGTCCGCCACGCGGTGCGCAGCTTGGTCTTGCTCCCGGTGTGGAGGATGGCGCCCCGGTAGATACGGCC
>CAMYKI010000025.1:63973-64950 GCA_947258985.1 uncultured Acidimicrobiaceae bacterium | reverse complement strand
GATGGCTTGTCCGACGGTGAGGAAGTCACCGGTTCTGAGAACGACGACTACGACAACGAAGCAACCGACCCGCTCGATGACGACAGCGACAACGACGGATTACTCGATGGTGAAGAGATCGATGAGGGTACCGACCCCAACGACTCCGACACCGACGGCGACGGACTCGACGACACCGAATTCGACGATCACGGAACCGACCCACTCGATCCCGACACCGACAACGACGGACTCGACGACGGCGACGAGATCAACACATTCGGAACGGATCCACTCGATCCAGACACCGACAACGATGGGCTCGACGACGGCGACGAGATCGACGAGGGCACAAACCCGCTCGATCCCGACAGCGACGACGATGGCTTGTCGGACGGTGAGGAAGTCACCGGTTCTGAGAACGACGACTACGACAACGAATCAACCGACCCGCTCGACGCCGACAGCGACGGTGACGGACTCGACGACGGAGACGAAGTCGATACCCACGGCACAGACCCCAACGACACTGATACCGACGGTGATCTCCTCTGGGATAGCCTCGAGGTGCTTTCGATCGGCTCCGATCCGCTCGATACAGACAGCGACAACGACGGACTCAGCGACTTCGACGAGTACGACGATTACGGCACCGATCCGACGGATTCCGACACCGACAACGACGGGCTCGACGACTACGAGGAAGTGATCGAAGAGGGCACCGATCCTCTAGATCCGGACTCCGACAATGACGGGCTCGATGACGGCGACGAGGTCAACGTGCATGGGACGGACCCGCTGGACACAGACTCCGACAACGACGGACTGACCGACGGAGCCGAAGTCAACACCCACGGCACAGACCCAACCGACACGGACACCGACAACGACGGACTGACCGACGGAGCCGAAGTCAACACCCACAACACCAACCCGTTGGTGGCCGACACCGACGGCGATGGCCTGAGCGACGGAGCCGAAGTCAACACCCACAACAC
>CAMYKI010000025.1:0-63947 GCA_947258985.1 uncultured Acidimicrobiaceae bacterium | reverse complement strand
ACCCACAACACCAACCCGTTGGTGGCCGACACCGACGGCGATGGCCTGAGCGACGGAGCCGAAGTCAACACCCACAGCACCAACCCGTTGGTGGCCGACACCGACGGCGATGGCCTGAGCGACGGGGACGAGGTCACGATCCACGGAACCAGCCCGCGGTTGGCCGACACCGACGGTGACGGACTGACCGACGGTGACGAGCTCAACACCTACGGAACCAATCCCGGAGTTGCGGATACCGACGGTGACGGGCTGACGGACGGCGACGAGGTCAACGTTCACGGCACAGATCCGTTGGACAAGGACACCGATGGCGATCTGCTCTGGGACAGTGATGAGGTGTTCAATCACGGTACAGATCCGCTGGTAGCCGATACCGACGGTGATGGGCTGTCCGATGGGGCCGAGGTCAACACCCACGGCACCGACCCGCTCGTTGCCGACAGTGACGGCGATGGCATCTCAGACGGCGATGAGGTCAATGTCTGGGGTACCGATTCCAACTTCAAGCCCGTATTCACGGACGCCACTGGCAATACCCATCAGACGTCGATCGAGTTGATCGCCGCTGCCGGGATCACCGTTGGCTGCAACCCGCCGCTCAACGATGAGTTCTGTCCCGACGGCAACGTGTCTCGTGGCCAGATGGCGGCGTTCCTCAACAGGGCGCTTCATCTGCCGGGGACCGCGACTGACTTCTTCGGCGATGACAACACGTCGATCTTCGAGGACGACATCAACCGGCTGGCGGCCGCAGGCATCACCCGGGGCTGCAACCCGCCCTTGAACGACGCTTTCTGCCCAACCGGCAGCGTCACTCGCGGAGAGATGGCAGCGTTCATGGTCAGGGGGTTCAACCTGCCCGCAACCGCCGTCGACTACTTCGATGACGACAATGGCTCGATCTTCGAAGACGACATCAACCGGCTGGCGGCCGCGGGAATCACCCAGGGCTGCAACCCGCCGGCAAACACGGACTACTGCCCGAGCGCTCTGGTCACTCGTGGCCAGATGGCGACGTTCCTCGCCAACGCAATCGACTTCTAGGCAATAGAAGCCGGCAAACAACCTATCGGAGCCCCCGGGATTACCCCGGGGGCTCTTCGGGTTCCACGACCGCCCACCGAACATCCCCGCCGGAATGCGCCCGGTGCCGTTCCGACTCGACGACCGCCCGTGACCAGACACTCCATTGCTCCGGCGAGCCTTCACCGCCTTTGTTCAGCGGTCTCCCGGGAGCCCGCTGAACAATGCGAGTTCCGACTCGACGACCGCCCGTGACCAGACACTCCATTGCTCCGGCGAGCCTTCACCGCCTTTGTTCAGCGGTCTCCCAAGCCGATAATGACCAGGACGCCAACCGAGGAGACCCGAATGGGTGACACATGGACCGTCAACTACCTACCTGCCGACGGGGGCCGGCTTACCGGCAAGATCGAGGTCACGTCCGACGATGTTCGTTTTGACGCTTTGTACGACTCCTCGAACGCCGAGATCGTCAAGGGAATCCTGGGCGCTGCGGGAAGCTTCGCCGCCTCCGGCGGGCACGTCGCCTACGTCAAAGACACCGGCACCGAGTTCTCAGTCGTGCTCCCCCGCACCGACATCGCAGCGGCCGAACAGGTCAAGAAGGGCCTGATGAAACGCGCCGTCATCACCATGAAGGACGGCAGCGAGTTCGTCTTTGATTACGGGATGCTGTCGCCAAAGAAACTGGTCGCAGCCGTCAACGGATAGCTGCCACTTACGGAACCGAGGTGTCCGCTTTCTGCCAGCGCGGTAGTTTGCCGATGTTCTTGGTCATGAACTTCGCCAGGAATCGAGGCCAGCCGCTTCCGGTCATCCCCTCAATCGAGTAGTGCCGCATCTCCTCAACCGTCGCATTGGGTGCGGTGAAGGCACCGTCGGCGTAGCAGTGCATGCAGTACTTGTTGTTGGCGTTTCCGTCCGCTTCGGTTCCCTTGACCTCGTCCTTCAGGGGCATTCCGCAGCTCTGACACATTGGCCGTGCCATCTTCCGTCCTCCCTCGCCGATTGGTCCTATATCAAAGGTACTCCCGCGGCGGCCGCTTGGACAGGGCAGGAGCGACGGCTGAATGGACGAGACTATGGCTCTCGCCCATGATGATTCGATCGCGACCGGGCTTCACAGCAAGTGGAGTGGTACGACAGAACCCGGATTGTGGACCGAGAGCGTCGGCAGGCGAACCTATCGTCAGCGTTGCAGCGCGTCGGCCAGCGCCCGAAGAGCCTTCGCTCGATGGGAGATCTCGTTCTTCTCCCGGGTTTCCATCTCGGCAAACGTACGGTCGCCCACCTCGAACACCGGGTCATACCCAAACCCGTTGCTCCCCCGTCGCTCGGTGGTGATGGAACCCTCCATGATGCCTTCGACCACCAGTTCCTCGCCGTGGTCGTCGATCAAGACCATCACCGTCCGGAACCGGGCCGCCCGGTTGTCGACTCCATTCATAACCCGGAGCAGCTTGTCGACGTTGCCCTCGTAGGTCGCGCCGGAGCCGGCGAATCGAGCCGAGAAGACTCCGGGAGCGCCATCCAACGCCTCCACCTCCAAGCCGGTGTCGTCGGCAACCACCGCAAACCCGGTCGCCGCTCTCACCTCACGCGCCTTCAGCAGCGCGTTGCGCTCGAGGGTTGATTCAGTCTCCTCTACGTCGGGCCATTCGACATCGTCGACCAGCTCGACATCGAGTCCGATCGAAGCCAGCACATCGAGCATCTCAACGATCTTGTGCTGATTCTTGGACGCGATGACAAGCCGACGAAACTCCATGGTCAGATCCGGGACGCCTTCTGTTGCTCTACTAGCGAGGCGATCCCGTCTGAGGCGAGATCGAGCATGCGGTTCAGTTCATCCCGGTCGAAAGCCACTCCCTCGGCCGTTCCCTGCACCTCGACGAACGTGCCATCTCCTGTCATCACGACGTTGCAGTCGGTGTCTGCACCGACATCCTCGGCATACTCCAGGTCGAGAAGTACCTCTCCGTCAACAACCCCGACGGAAACGGCGGCAATGTGTTGCTTGATGGGTGAAGCCTCGAGCACGCCGTCCTCGACCATCTTGTCGAAGGCGTCGGCCAGCGCTACCCAGGCCCCGGTAATCGATGCGGTACGGGTACCCCCGTCGGCCTGGAGAACATCGCAGTCGATGCGGGCCATCATCTCCCCCATCGCCTTTTCGTCGACGGCGGCCCGCAACGAGCGCCCGATGAGGCGCTGGATCTCTTTGGTGCGACCGCCGCTGATCGATCGGCGGGAAACCCGCTCCCGGCTCGACCCGGGCAGCATTGAATACTCCGCCGTCACCCAACCCTTGCCGGTCCCCCTCATCCAGGGCGGCACGTCCTGCTCGATCGAAACGGTGCACAGAACCCGCGTTCTGCCCATTTCGACCAGCACCGAACCCGGTGTCATCTCGGTGTAGCCGCGGCGCATCACTACTGGACGCAATTCGTCGACCTGGCGGTCCTCTCTCATCTTCAATCCTCTGCTAGTCAGATCTCGTACACATCACCGGGGGAAGCGACGGCGACCTTTCCCCCGAAGACGCTTGTGGCTTCGGATCGGGACCGCTCAGGGTCAAGGCTAGGCGGTAGGTGTGTCAGGATCAGCTTCTGCACCCCGGCTTCGCGAGCGATAGCCCCCGCTTCAGTGGCCGTCAGATGATGCACAAAATGGTGGTCGTCCCGCTCCCCTTCGAGCGACGCCTCGCACAGCATCACGTCGGCGTCCTCGCACAATTCCGGATAGCCCCCACCCGGGCCTGTGTCCGCCGAGTACGCCAGGGACCGGCCGGCCGCTTCGAATCGTGTGGCAATCGTCGGCACCCGATGGGATGTCACGGCGAATCGCAGGTCGATCGATCCGACCGTCACATGATTGGTCTCCCCAACCTCGTGAAAATCAAACACATCGAAGAAGACATGGCCCTCTCCTGCTCCAAGAAAATCGGCGAGCCGGTCCTCCACCCCTGGGGCACAGAACACGAGCAGCCCCCGACGCTGATAGGGCCCGTAAGAAAGGGCGTGGTGCAGCGCCAGGAAGTCGACGCAGTGGTCGGGGTGCCGATGAGAAAGAACGACGGCGTCCAATTGGTCCGGGTCCATGCGGCGGGTCAGTTCGGCGAATGTCCCGAATCCTGCGTCGCACAACACGTGGGTGGTGCCGGCACTGACCACATATCCGGAGGCCGGACGATCGGCAGTGGGGTATGTCCCTGCGCTTCCCAGGACGTCGAGCCTCATGTCGACCGATTCGAAAACAGGATGGTCATCCAGGCACCTGCGACGACCAGCGAGGACAGCAGCGGAATCCACACCGTGCGCTTCCACAGTACGGCGCCGGCGATTGCCCCCACAGTCCAGAAGACTCCCAGGACGATCATCCCGGATGCAGGCACAACGTGGACCGAGGCAGCAACCAGCACGCCGATCACGATGTGCATGGCTACACCAACCATGCCATACATGGTCAAGTGTTCCGAGCGGTCCGGCACAGTCACGAAGCCTCCCTATGGGCTACCTCGACAACCCGGTAGTCGCGGATCCGGAATGCACGCACATCCGGCATCTCGTCACCAAGTCCGACTATGAAGTACAACCACTCGGGATCGAGCGCTCCTGCGATGTCTCGCCCGGAAGGAAAGGCCGCCGATTCCGGATGCGAGTGGAAGGAACCCGCGACGGTCCAACCCTGCCTTTCGGCGTGTTTGATCGCGCCGTAGTGCTCGCGCGGCGCCACCGTGAAACGCACTCGGGAACGATCCACGTTCGTGGTTGCGTACACCATTCGCAGTTCCCCCGCCTCGTCCATCGCTATCAGCCCGCACGCCTCTTCGGGGTAGCAGAAACGGGCGTGCTCAATCATGGCGTGATGGATCTGAGGAGGTATCACGATCTGCTCAGTCGGTTCCATGACTGCCCGGTGTCGATGCCGAAGTGCCGCCCTTTCGCTCTCGACGATAGCTCGCTGCATTGTCGCCATTCCAGCCGCGGACTACCTCGAGACGCGAAAGAACCCGGAGCATCTTCGGTCAGTGACCGCTGCGATAGGACCAAATCGCAGATCTCCGGGTTCCGGTGGTCCGAGTTGGAGTCGCCACCTCAAATTGAGCGGCTACTCCGAGTTAACCGAGTAGCAGCTAGCGCTCGGCCACCTCCAGAGTCCTGTAAAGACTTTCATCCATTGTTCGGACCACCTCCTTTCTCTGGTAGACGCATTCTGGCACACAAAAACCTGATTGGAGAACGATTTTCGTCGAGTGGCTATGGACGACCCTCTAGGAAGGGAGGAATTCTGCAAGCCTCGGGCGGAGTCGATCGGTTGCGGCGACGAGATCTGCCCACAATTGGTCGATGTCGTCCAGCTCGTCGGCTTTGCCGGCCAGCTCGACGGCGAGAGCAGCGTGCTGACCTTCCTCGGCAGTCATCTGCCCGAGAGCGCCTTTGAGCCGGTGTGCCGTTTTGGCCAGCACGTCGGCGTCACGCGCCTCACGGCCGACCTCGCCTTCGGCGAGCAGACCGTCCATCTCATCGACAAACAAAGCGACTATCTCGTTCAGGAACTCAGGGTCGTCGCCGTATTGAGCCATGGCCTGCTCACGATCGAAAACAACGTATTCAACTTCCTCCACAAGCGACTCCTGGTGCTGCATCGGTTGGGACCCGGCAGCCATTTGCTCGACGGTCACGAAGAGCTCCTCCGGCCGGAACGGTTTCGACACGTAGGCGTCCATACCCGCTTCGAGACACCGCGCCTCGTCGCCCGCCATGGCGTGAGCCGTGAGTGCTACGACCGGGACTCGGGCACCCGTGCCCTCTTCGAGCTTGCGAATTTCGCCGGTTGCCGCAAAGCCATCCAATTCGGGCATCTGGATGTCCATGAGAACCACATCGAAGTCCCCTTGCTCGAACGCATCGACGGCTTTGCGACCGTCATCAACAACCGTGACGTCGTGACCTCTCCTGGCGAGGAGGCGAACCGCCAGCTTCTGATTGATGGGCGAGTCCTCCGCCAGAAGGACCCGGAGCTGTTGGCGCCGCTCCCGCAACCAGTGGCGGGTAATCATCTCGTCCGAACTGACGGTTCCCCCAGTCAGCAACAACAGCGCCTCTACGAGACTCCCGGGACCGAGAGGCTCGGCAAGGTACGCCTTGAAGCCGAGTTGGCGGTATCGGCTCGCCTCGCCGCGCTGTCCTACCGGCAGCAGGGCAAGAGTCGGAATCTCTTCAACGATGCCGGTTCTGGCCAGGTCATCGTCAGTGAACGCGGCCCGTCGCGACGCTGCCAGGACGACGGCGTCATACGCGTTGGGCGAATCGGTCAGGACGACCTCTGCCTCATCTATGTCAACAACCACGGTTGCGGCCATCCCGGACCGCGTGACCGTCGTCGAAACCTGTTGGCCGCGAGTCTCGGCATCGGCAATGACCAGAACCGACACCCCATTCGACTCCGAGTGGCGCACCGGAGTGATGGCCCCTTCGTCAACGTGTTGCAGCGGGATCTCGAAAGAGAATGTGCTGCCTTCACCAAGTGTGCTGGTCGCGCTGAGCTTGCCCCCCATCATTTCCACCAGTTCGGCCGTGATTGCCAAGCCGAGTCCGGTTCCACCGTATTTGCGCGATGTGCTCGAATCTGCCTGAGAGAACGCTTCGAAGATCGCTTGGAGGCGATCTTCCGGCACTCCGATCCCGGTGTCTTCGACGGCAAATCTGACGAGTTGGCGTTTGTCTTCGCCAACGTGACGGGCCGAGACCCGCACGGTCACGCCACCGACGTGGGTGAATTTGACCGCGTTGCCGATGAGATTGAACAAGATCTGACGAACCCTCCCGGGATCGCCGATGAAACCGTGCGGCAGGTCCGCATCGATGTCGCCCTTCAAGTAGATCCCCTGTTCCCGAGCACGCACGGACATGGTGCCGACGGTGTCGCTGACCGTGTCGCGCAGGCTGAAAGGTATCTCTTCGAGAGACAGGCGGCCCGATTCGATCTTGGCAAGGTCGAGGATGTCGTTGATGAGGTCGAGCAGCGAATTTGATGCCTGGGCGACTGTGGTCAGGTAGTCGCGCTGCTCAACGGTCAGTTCCGTCAGCAATGCGAGATCCGTCATGCCGAGAATGGCATTCATCGGCGTCCGAATCTCATGGCTCATGTTCGCAAGGAATTGGGACTTTGCGACGTTGGCGACTTCGGCGGCTTCTTTGGCGGCATGCAGTTCTTCGGCCGCTTGTTGGCGTTCGGTTACGTCCCGCGAGACAACCTGGTACTCGAGCGGCAGCGAGGTCTCCGGATCGCGCACTAGCCGGGCAACGCCCTCCAGCCAGACGTAGTGACCTTCTGCGTGTCGCATCTTGTAGGTAGCCTTCGATGGCTCGTCACCACTGGGTACCACGAACTTCCGATAGGCCTCGATGTGGTCGGGGTGCACCAGTTCCGTTGCATCCGAGCCCAGGATCTCGTCGGCGCTGTAGCCGAGGATGTTGTTTATCGATGGCGAGACGTACGTAACCACGCCATAGGGGCCGCGCCTGGAGATGATGTCGGTGGCGTTTTCGGCAAGGAGTCGGAAACGCTCCTCGCTCGAGCGCATCGCTTCTTCTGCGGCGCGCCGGCTCCCCACAGGCCTCGCGCTCACAACGTAGGCGCGCACCCTCGGGTCGTCGAGCCGATTTGTCGCCACCGACTCGAAGAAATGCCAGGTCCCGTCATGGTGACGGATTCGATGCTGGAGCGCCGGCGCACTCATCCCCGATTTGACTGCGCCTATCGCGTCGAAGAAGCCATCGACGTCCTCAGCATGCATGAACTCGATGAGTTCTCGTCCGACTATCTCCTCAGCCGGCCAGTCGAGGTGTTTTGTTATCGACGGACTAACGAACCGCAGGACTCCGCGCTTGTCGAGCGTCATCACCAGATCTGATGCCCCCTGAAGAATCACCTCGAGTCGCGCCTTGCTGCGATCGAGGGCTCGTTCCAGCTGGATCCGGTCGGTCACGTCCGTGGCCACTCCAACAATGCGCTGCGGGGACCCGTTGCTCGATCCCTGCGGGCTCAGGCGGATTTCCCAACTCCGACCAAAGGCATCCACCACCCCGGCCGTTCCTGTGCCCGACCTGGCGACATCGTAGAGCTCCGACCAGCCGGGAATTGTGTCAAAGTCTCTCGCCGTCATCCCAGCGAGACCCTGCTCGTCGACGCCCATCAGGCCGACATCTCCTCCGGCGGAGAAGCTGAAGGACCCGTCCCCGTCGATTGCGAAGAGTATGAGGGGAGCATGGCTAACGACGGCCTTCAATGCCTCATCGTCGTGGTGTTCCGCAGGCACCGAATCGGGATCCTCCCTGAGACCGGTCAGGATCGTCGCCGCTGCGTCGAGGACCGGCTGAACCGATTTGAGCGCGCCGGGAGAAGCTCCGCCGACTGCAAAGACACCACACACGGACCCGTTGCAGACCAGCGCAGCGCAGGCCTCTGCGTCTTCTTCAATAATGGATCCGCTCGCCAGCGCCCGGGCGGCAAGCTCGCTTTCTCCGAAGTCCCAGGAGAATCCCTGCACCGCATACGGCTGCAGCAAGGAGTCGCCTGAGGGGTCCTTGCCGGCGGCAGCTACGTAGGCGGACGATGCCCCAGTCAGGTCGAGCACAGAGTCCATCATCTCGCCAAAAACACGACGAGCGTCGACACCCTCGATGAAATCCTGCTGCGCCCGCGCTGCTACCTGGGCAAGTTGCAGCTGCCGGCGCAGCACCTCGCTGGGATCGTCGTCTGACAACCCGGTGCTGGGTTCGGGAAGCGCCATGTAAGTGATGTCGGCAGGAGCGGGGGGTCGATTGAGCGAATCGCTCAATACCCGTGGACGGATTTCGGGGTCCGGCTCACCCGTGTCGGCACCGATCCAATGGACGGTGATTTACTCCCGGGTGTGGTCGGCTGCCTCGACTTCGGCGGCAAATCCGTCGAGTTCACTCACCGTCGGTTCGCTTTCCCAGATTTGCACACCGGCAAGCAACTCGCGGTAACGCGCTTTCTGCCCCTTGCGAACGACGGCGACGATTGGAACATCGTCGGCAACGACCTCCTGGTAGCGCTTCAGGATCGCACGATGTTGCGTTCGTTCCAGGTCGATCTGAAAGATGATGCCGTGAGCCTTGTCGACCATGTCACACCCGTCGAGAAGGATCGGGCATGTGTGGCCTTCCTCAGGACCGTGGCAGACGAGCACGGGGTGCCCAAGCTTCTCCAGAAAACCGCGATCGAAATCCCCGTCGGCTGGGGTCACGTCGAGGATCAGGCCTTCCATGTCCATGCGGACCTCCTTGCATCTCCAAGGCTACAACTTGGACCGCCGTCCGGGCAAGGTCCAAGGTCCCGGGTGCAAACTCGATTCCGAGTTAGGCAGTGTCGGGTTGCTCGAGGCGGATCGGCCCCTGGTTCTCCGGGTTCTTGCCCTTCATCCCCTCGTAGAAAGCGGCGATCGTGGCCATGTCGTCTTCCATTTGCCCCGTCGGTTCAATTATCGGACCGATACCGCCCCTCTTGTGCTCGTAGTCGAGAAACGTCAGGACGATGGGCACCCCGGCCGCAGTGGCGATTCGGTGGAACCCGGAGCGCCAAAACGGTGCGGCCCGTCGAGTGCCTTCGGGGGCGATGACGAGTGCCATCCGATCGGCGGCAGCGTACTCACCCACCATCTGCTGGACCAGACCCTGGCCGGTGTCCCGCTCCACCGGGATGATGCCGAGGCGTCGCATCAACGGTCCAAAGGGCCCCCGAACCAGACTGTGCTTACCGATCACTCGGGCCGGAATGCGGAAGTGCCTGGCCACACCGAGAAACCCAACGAAGTCCCAGTTCGAGGTGTGCGGCGCGGCAACTGCAAGGAACTTGCCATGCGGCGGCTCAACACCGACGAGTTCCCAGCCCCGCCATCGCAGGTACTTCTCGGCCAACCATCGCATTGCACACATGGTGCCGCTACCGCCGGCAAAGAGCAATCTCACCCTCGACTCGATGCGCTCGGGCGCTGCCGGCACGCCAACTACGCTGAGAGGACCGCCTATCGGAGGTTGCCGTGGATAGAGTCAATTGGGGCATATTGAGCACTGCCGACATCGGACGCACCAAAGTCGTCCCGGCGATCCAGGCAGAGACGCGATCTGTCGTGACCGCGGTGGCCTCGCGCAACTTCGAATCTGCTGAGGAGTACGCCGCCGAGCTAGGCATAGAGAATGCGTACGGCTCCTACGGACAACTCCTTGCCGACCCCGACATCGACGCCGTATACATTCCACTGCCAAATCACATGCACGCAGAATGGACCATTGCCGCCGCCCGCGCCGGCAAGCACGTGCTTTGCGAAAAGCCGATCGCTCTCTCCTCTTCCGAGGCCGAGTCGATGGTCAATACCTGCGAGGAGGCGGGCGTCATCATGCGGGAGGCCTTCATGTATCGCTTCCACCCCACATGGCAGGCCGCCCGGCGCTTGATCGTCGAAGGCGGGATTGGGGAGGTCATCGCGATTGACAGTTGGTTCTCGTACTTCAACGACGATGCCGACAACATCCGCAATATCCTCGACTATGGAGGTGGCGCTTTGATGGACATCGGGTGCTACTCCATCCACCTGTCGCGCATGCTGTTCGACTCCGAGCCGACCGGGATCAAGGCCTCGGTGCGTCGCGACCCGGCCTCCGGCGTCGACATCTACACAGCCGGAGTGCTCGAATTCGGCGACCGGGTCTCCACTTTCGCCTGCTCCACCCGTGCGGAGGATGATCAGCGAGTCGACATTTACGGGACCACAGGGCGGGTTTCGATAGAGATTCCGTTCAATATCCCGCCCGACCACCCAACACGAATTGCGGTCACCGTCGGCGGAGAACCACCGGTGGCCCCGGGCACGCAGACCATCGAGTTCGAGGCAGTCGATCAATACACGCTGCAGGCAGAGGCATTCGTCGCCGCGGTACTCGACGGCGCCGAGTTGCCCGACTCAGGATCGGATGCTCTTGGCAACATGAAGACGATCGAACGAGTCTTCGCCGCCGCCGGTCCATCGGGGTGGTCATGAGCCAGTGGGATCAGCAGGTCACGTTCCTGCTCGTTTCCGACCTGGAACGGTCGACCCGGTTCTACCGCGACGTCTTGGGACTCGAACCGGTGCTCGATCAGGGTGATTGCCGGATTTTCGGTACAACACCGACCGCCTTTCTGGGCATATGTGAGCGCACCGAGCGGGGCGACCCGGGTTCGATCCTGTTCACGCTCGTAACTGCCGATGTGGACGGCCGTCACCAGGCGTTGGTGGATGCCGGGGCCGTTTGCGAGAAGGCGCCGCAGCACAACGAGAAGTACAACGTCTACCACGCTTTCTACCGCGACCCCGACGGCTACCTGATCGAAATCCAGCGGTTCCTGGATCCGGCGTGGCCGGCGGCCGGCAAGACGGGCTGAGCCGGATCTGGTTACGATCACCCGACCGGGAGGGAGGACACCCGTGGCAGCGATACTCGGATTCGGCGGATACGTGCCCGAGAGGGTCATGACAAACGACGACTGGTCCGCTCTGGTCGACACAGACGACGAGTGGATCACAGTGAGAACCGGCATCAAGCGACGTCGCTTCGCAGCCGACGACGAGGCAACCGTTGATCTGGCCGCCAACGCCGCGACAAAAGCCCTCGACGACGCCGGCCTGTCGGCTGCCGACATCGATGAGATTGTCGTCGCCACCGACACCCCCGAGGCCTACACCCCCGATACCGCCTCGTTCCTCCAGCACCGCCTGGGTGCCCGGGAGGTGCCGGCGTACGACCTGGGTGGCAGTGGCTGCGCCGGGTTCGTCCAGGCCCTCGACGTGGCGAGAGCGAGGATGCTCCTCGAACCGAAACGGATTCTCGTTGTGGGCGTCGAACTGATCTCACGCTTGATGGACTGGACAGACCGATCTTTCTGCGTGTTGTTCGGCGACGCCGCCGGTGCCGTGGTTCTCGGCCCGGACACAGGAAAGGCCGAGTTGCTCGATGTCGTCGCCGGCACCGACGGCTCGCAGACGGACATCCTCACCCTCAAGACCGGCGGCACCCGGCACCCCTTCAACGAAGAGTCATTGAAGAGCGGCGCCTACCACCACCTGGACATGGACGGCCGACGGGTGTTCCGCGAAGCCGTGCACCGCATGTCGTCGGCGGTGGGCGAAGTTCTCGAGCGAACCGGCAGGACGATGGACGACGTGGCGCTGGTGATCCCTCATCAGGCGAACAAACGAATCATTGACGCCGTCGGCCACAAGCTGGATATCACCGAAGACCGCGTCTACATAAACGTCCACGAGTACGGGAACACCGGTTCTGCCACCGTTCCTTTTGCGCTGTGGGAGGCACGGGAGAAAGGCCGAATCGCCGCGGGCGATTTCGTTGTCCTGACGGCGTTCGGCGCCGGCTTCCACTGGGCCGCAGCCGCGGTCCAGTTCTAGGCCACGCCACCCAACGCCTTGTCCTCCTACGTTCTTGCGTGGATGGTGCCGGTATCCCGGCAGGGCCAACGCCGGAACGTCACAGTGGGGGTGCCTTTCTGTTCTATCCCGGCAGGGCCAACGCCGGAACGTCACAGTGGGGGTGCCTTTCTGTTCTTGCGTGGATGGTGCCGGTATCCCGGCAGGGCCAACGCCGGAACGTCCGGCGCCAGTTACGCAAGAAGCGGTGGAGGCTCTCGGCGACCACGATCCAGTTCTAGGCGTCGACCTGTTCGCGGATCTGGCGCTTTAGACGGAAGACAATTGCTTCCATTCCTCGAAGCCGCAGCGGCGTGACCACCTCTGCAAGCCCGAGCCCCATGTAGAAGTCGGACGGCATCGCCAGAATCTCGTCGGCGGTTGCGCCGGAGAGACCCTCGGCAAGGATCCCGGCGTAACCCCTGGTGGTCGGTGCCTCGGCGGGGGCATCGAAATACATCGTCACGGACCCATTTGGGGCGACTTCAGCCTTCAGGAAGAACGGTGCCTGGCACTCATCGACCTTTTCGAGCAGGTCGGGCCGGCCGGCCAGCTCCGGGGGAAGAGGCGGGACTCGTCGCGAGTAGTCAAGCAATGCCTGCAGTTTTACCTGAGGAGGAGCTGCCGCAAACTGCTCAACAATCTGCTGGAGTGGGAGTGGTACCGCCATAGGTAAACGATAGCTGCAGCGCCGCGAACGTCACGCAGAATCTATTCTGGCGTGTAGATTGCGAGCCACTTCGAGGTAGGCAACTGGAGGTTGTATGAGCGTGGTCCCGTTCGACCCGGATGCGAAGTTCAGTCTGTACGCAGACCCCGGCTCGCTTGTAAGTACACAGTGGCTCGAGGACAACCTCGGTTCGGACGGTCTTGTCGTCGTTGAGAGCGATGAGGACATTCTCCTCTATGAGACCGGGCATATCCCGGGCGCCGTCAAGGTCGATTGGCACACGGAACTCAACGACACGACGGTGCGCGACTACCTCTCCGGCGCAGCATTCTCCGATCTCATGTCGGCCAAGGGGATCAGCCGTGAAGACACCCTGGTTGTCTACGGCGATAACTCGAACTGGTGGGCTGCCTACGCGATGTGGGTCTTCAAGTTGTTCGGCCACCCCGACGTCCGATTGCTAGACGGGGGTCGCCAGAAGTGGCTTGCCGAGTGGCGGGAGACCACCACGGACCCGACAGTAAGACCGCGGACCGATTACCCAATGGTCGAGCGGGATGATCTGGCGATTAGGGCGATGATGCAGGACACACTGGCGCATTCGTCGGCTCGCAAACCGCTGGTGGATGTTCGGTCCCCCGAAGAGTTCAGCGGCGAGCGCACCCACATGCCCGACTACCCCCAGGAGGGCGTCCTCCGCGGTGGCCACGTACCGGGAGCGATCAACGTCCCATGGGCAAAAGCTGCGAACGAGGACGGAACTTTCAAGGACAGGAGCGCGCTAGACGAGCTCTACCAGGGGGCCGGTCTCAACAAGGATGACGACGTGGTCACATACTGCCGCATAGGCGAGCGGTCCAGCCACACCTGGTTCGTCTTGACCCACCTGCTCGGTTTCGAGAAGGTGCGCAACTACGACGGTTCGTGGACCGAATGGGGCAACATGGTCGGTCTCCCGATCGAAAAGCCATAAGTAGGCAAGGACCTCCCGACTCAGACGTGGTTGCGGAGCATCAGTTCTTTTGGATGCGGGCTCAGGTACGACTGCTCGGTCAGGTATGTGACTTCGTAGCGAATGGCTAGATACGAGAAGAGAGTGACCGGAACGACGAGCGGCACCAACCCCTCCCGGTAGTCTCGGATCGCCTCGTAGGCCTGAGTCCGACCGACTTCATCTCCCGTTTTACGGAAGAAGCCGAGCATGTGCTCGAGAACATTCGTGTGCTTGCGCACGGTCGACTTGTAGGCCATAGCGTCCATGAACCCTTGTTGGTATTCCGCAGCAAATGCAGCACGAGGCATCGACTTCGCCTCGGCCACCAGCTTGCCCAACTTCCGATAAGTTGCCTCGTGATGAGCCCGCAACAGAAGCTTCTCTTTGGTGTGGAAGTCGACGACCGAACCTACGGTCCACCGCTTGCGAAAGAGGCCCGCCAGGCGGTGATAGGCGAAAACCCGCTCCACGAAATTCTCCCGAAGACCAGGATCGTTGAGCCGGCCCTCCTCTTCGACGGGAAGCCGGGGATAGCGTCGCATCAGCTCGGCAGTGAAGACGCCCCTCCCGTCATACGTCGGCATTCCGTTTTCGGCGTAGACCTTCACCCGGCTCACGCCGCATGTCGGCGACTTGCTCTTGAGAATGAAGCCGCTCAAGGCGTGATCGCTGACCATGGCGACCCTATCTACGGCGTGGTCTTCCATCGCTGCCGTCCAGTCGATGTCGTTCTTTGGATCGATCACACGGATCCTGTCTCCAAGCTTGGCGAGGCGGACCGTGGGGCGGGGAACTCCCATTCCCGCCTCCACCTCAGGGCACACGGTGACAAACTCGAAGAACTGGCCAAGGGTGTCGGTCAAATAGCGCTGGCGAGAATGCCCGCCGTTGAAACGAACCTCGTCTCCGCGCAGGCAAGCGCTAAGCCCTATGCGAATCGGATCAATTGTCTCGGCGGATGTTGGTGAACTCACTACGCCTCCACGGTTTGAGAGCCAAACCCCATTCTTGCCGTTACGTTGACGACTGCGGTCGCAACGAGGGAAACTCCGGCGACCGCAAAGGCCGCCTGCAGGCCGGTGGCCCCTGCAATCACGAAGGCCGCTGCGGTACAAACGGCAACCGCGATGCGGGAAATCGTGACCCGCTTCCCAAGAATCTCCCGGCCCCGTACGTCTGTGAGAGACTCCGGTTGCCTTGCCGGAATCGATAGTGCCAAGGACACCACAACGATCAAGCCGAGCGCAATATCCCAGGGTCCGGGTGCAATCCACACCGTTTCAGGTGAACGAATCGCAAAGACTGCCGCAGCTGCGACCACCGTCACAAACGCGGTCACCAAGGACCGCCGGGAGTAACGGTCTATCGCAAGAATCCCGATGACAAGAGCAGCCACGGCGGCAAGCGAGTTGAAGCCACTGCCGAGGAGAGCGCCGAAAGCGACGACAAAAGGCAGGTCGCGACGGCCCAGTCTCAAACCGACGGTTCCGGTGGCAAGCCGGGTGCCGATCAGAACGCCGAAGCCGAACAGCGGAGAGGCGTTCAGAAACAACACACTGGCGAACGCGAGAAGCATCGCCAGATACGCCGAGGCGTTGTGGTCGGGATCGAGCTCGCGGCTAATTGCCCAAGCCAGGAACACAGTGAGTCCGGCACTGATCGGGGCAGTAGGCAGCGGTTCTTCCGCCACGAGGTTGTAAAAGAGAAAGAGCAACATCGCGGCACCGGACCCGAGAGCTGCAATCATATTCGACGGATAGCGGGGATCCAGCGGCCGCCCGAGAGCGCTAGACGGCTGCGGCGGAGCAGGGAGTTTCATCTGTATCATCTCTCTCATCTGACTGACTTTCGAGACTGAATCCTTGGCTAGATGACCGATCAAACCCGACTCGCCGCTTCCCAACTGAGCCGGATGCGGGGTATGAACCGCTACTACCACGAGCGGTTCTTCTCCGATGCACGGTTTACCACAGTCTCGGTAGTGGCACTATTCGTACTCGGCTTCTGGGAAGTTCCCCTGGCGTTTCTGCTAATCCCGCCCATCGCCCTGTTGGGCGCCGCACAGACGGCGTTCGATGCCTCGTACCTGGTCTTCTCGAGGCACTATTCGGAAACGCTCGAGCGCTACCTCAACGAAGAAGTCGGAGAATCTGTTCTCATCGCCCACGAGCTCGAGAACCGGTACCTGTTTCCGCTGAACGAGCGCAAGGTCGTAACCGCCTCGCTCGACAAGGACTTCAGTTGGTTCGGCTTCATGACCCTCTTCTACACAGTCATGGGGGCCCTCGCTTTCGGCTTCGGCCTTGCATTGGGATGGCGTCCCCTTCTCGATGCCGGGGCAGCGTGGGCAGCTGCATATCTGATCAGCCTGAGTGTGCTCGCCGTGACGTCTCTCGCAACGGGACTGTGGTGGTTCGTTGGTGGCGAGGGCGAACGACGACTAGCCGCGGTGCTCGAGGGTTATCCGGAATGAGGCAACGCGTGTCAGCCCCACACTCGATCCCACCGGGCGATTACCCCGCAACGGAGCCACGGTCAAAGCAGCCATACTCGCCACCGGCTGTGGGAACCACCGTATGAAATCCGAGGCCTTTCGCCGCCGTTTGGTGACCATCCCCACCGTGTTCATCATGTGGCTTCTTCTTTCACTACTTTTGGTGCCGCTTCTCCTCGGAGCGATCGCAGTAGATGGCGTGCGCGGCCTGCTTACGCGGAAGCCGTGGATGGCGGTACGACTCATCGCCATCGGATGGGTCTACCTGACATCGCAGGTCGGAGCGATCGTGATCGCCGCCATCCAGTGGCTGGCATCTCTGGTGTTCCTGCGAAAAGCCGCTGAGAAGCGCACGGAATGGGCCTACACGCTGCAGACCTGGTGGGCGCGGTCGATCATGGGAGCGATGCGCGGCGTGATGGGATTTCGATTCGAAGCCACCGGCGAGGAACACATCGGGCCGGGACCAATCATCGTCCTGTTTCGCCATGCCAGCATCGCCGACAACCTCCTCCCTCACGCCTACGTCTCGGATCGGAACGGGATCCGGCTGCGCTGGGTTCTCAAGAAGGAACTTCTCAGCGACCCGGCGCTCGATATCGGCGGCAACCGCATGCCCAACTACTTCGTGGACCGAAAGTCCACGACCTCTGAGGTCGAGCGAACCAACATCGCCGAGCTGGGTCGCGGATTGACGGAGAAAGAAGGAATCCTGCTCTTCCCCGAGGGAACCCGCTTCAGCCCCAAGAAGTGGAACTATCGAATGGGGCAGCTGGCCGATTCCGACCCCGAGCTGCACGCCATCATGGACGGCCATGAACATGTCCTTCCGCCCCGTCCCGGCGGGGTGCTCAGTCTGCTCGATCACGATATCGACGTAGTCTTCGTGGCCCATACGGGCCTCGAGAGCATGCGAGGCATCAAGGAGATCTGGAACCTCGCACCGGTGGGACGGACGGTCAGGTTGAACTTTCGGCGCGTGCCCGCTGCGGCAATCCCAGCCGAGCAACCGAAACGAGTCCGCTGGCTGTTTGAGGAGTGGGCTCGGGTCGACGACACGATCGTCGAGATGCAGTCGACCTAGGGCCGATCGGCCCCCGGGGTCACAATGATTGGAGCAGGCTGCGCCGACGCCACCGCGTTACGCTGCAAGCAACAGACGACTACCGCAGAGGTGATCCATGCGAGCTCCACTCGATCCCCCAGAAATCCTCCTGCTCGGCCCCGGCCCGTCGAACCCGCATCCCGAGGTGAGCGCCGCAATGGCCGCTCCCCTGGTGAGCCATCTCGACCCGTTCTTCATCACCGTCATGGAAGAGACAATGACGGATCTGCGCGCACTCTTCCGCACGATGAATCACCACACGGTTCCGATTTCCTCGACCGGAACCGGTGGGCTTGAAACGATCATGTTCAATCTCGTGGAGCCAGGCGACGAGGTCGTCGTCGGAGTGATTGGTCATTTCGGCCAGCGTCTCGCCGAGCTGGCTCATGCCGCCGGAGCGGTGGTCCGACCGGTCGAAGCACAATGGGGCGAGGTCCTCGACCCCGGCCGCATCGCCACTGAGTTAGAACGGCGTCCCGCAAAGCTGGTTGCCCTTGTGCACGCCGAAACTTCAACGGGGGCCGCTCAGCCGCTATCCGACATTGGGCGCATCGTGAGAGACAGCGGTGCCCTGCTGATGGTCGACGCCGTTACGTCGCTCGGTGGCATGGATCTCGACGTCGATGGCTGGAACATCGATGCCGCCGGATCGTGCACCCAAAAGTGTCTCGGCGCCCCTCCCGGGCTCGGCCCGATAACCGTCGGCCCTCGCGCCATTGAGGCGCTGCACCATCGCAAGACCCCGGTCGCCAGCTGGTACTTTGATCTCAACCGCCTGTTCCAGTACTGGGGCGACGAAGACGGAACCCGAACGCGCGCGTTCCACCACACCGCTCCGGTGGCGAACATCTACGGTTTGCGCGAAGCGTTGCGATTGATCCACGCCGAAGGCCTCGAAGACCGGTTCCGCCGGCATCGGGACGCCCACGAACTCTTTGTGCGCCGGCTCGACGATATCGGACTGTCGCTGTTCACTCCCGAGTCACATCGCCTCCCAATGCTCAACGTGGTGACCATTCCGGATGGTGTCGAGGACGCAGCCGTCCGGGCGGATATGCGCGACCGGGGCATCGAGATCAGCGGCGGATTCGGCCCGCTGGCCGGAAAGGTCTGGCGGATCGGCCTGATGGGAGCGAACGCCAACCCGACCGTCGTCAACCGGCTCGTGACGAACCTCGCCGAAGTACTCGGTCGCTAGATCGGCCTCAGCGTCGGGTAGTTGAGGTCCCAGATCTCATGGTCGAGTGCGGCGTCGACTTCATCCGGAGTCAGCGTCGTCGCTACTCCGCTCTCGCAAGCGGCAACGGCAACGGCAACGGCAATGGTGCGAGTTATTGGCCGCAAATTGGCGAGGCCCGGATAGAGCCTGCCGGCGGCCAGGTCCTCCTCCGTCACCAGATCGGCGAGCGCGTTGGCGGCGGCGGCAAACATCGAATCGGTGACTTCGGTTGCGCCGGAAACGATTGCACCCATGCCGATGCCGGGGAACACATACACGTTGTTCCCCTGAGACACGTGCAGTTTTGTCCCCTCGTACTCGACGGGATCGAACGGGCTTCCGGTCGCCATCAAGGCGCGCCCTTCAGTCCAACGGAAGACGTCCGCCGGTTGGGCTTCCGTCTTGCTGGTCGGGTTCGACAGCGCCATGATGACCGGCCGCTCGACGTGGTCAGACACCGCCCGGATGATGTCCTCAGAGAAGACTCCGGGCTCGCCCGTTGTTCCGATGAGCACCGTCGGATGAACCGCATCGATCACAGCCGGGAGTTCTGACTCGCCCGTCAAGCCGAAGTGATGCGCCATTTCGGCAGGCCAGGCGAGGCCTATCTTGTGCCCATCCATTGTCACCCGATCATGGGCGACCAACCCACTGGTATCGAGCAGGGTGATGGCGCGGAAGAGATCGTCGCCGCCGACACCAACCATTTCCATCTCATGATGGAGATGTCGGGCGATGCCCACCCCGGCCGCACCGGCCCCCACAAGAACCACTCGCTGGTCGGCAAGCTTTATCCCCGTTGCGCGGCAACCAGCGAGAATGGCGGCGACCACGACCGCAGCCGTCCCCTGAATATCGTCGTTGAAGCTGGGAAGAGTCGTGCGATACCGGTCGAGCAGGGTGAACGCATTGACCTTCTTGAAGTCCTCCCACTGCAGAAGAGCGTCGGGCCAGCGGCGCTGCACCGCTGCGACGAACTCGTCGACGAACTCGTAGTACTCATCACCACGCAGTCGAGGATGGCGCCACCCGACATACATGTCGTCGTTCTGAAGACGCTCGTTGTCGGTGCCAACATCCAGGCTGATCGGGAGTGTATAGGCCGGGTGGATTCCGGCACCGAGGGTGTAGAGGGCAAGCTTGCCGATCGGGATCACCATTCCGCCGACACCCTGATCACCCAGGCCGAGAATCCTCTCGTTGTCGGTGACCACGATTAGCTTCACGTCCTCGTTGCGGACGTGCCCGAGGATCTCGAAGATCCTGCCTTTGTGGTCCGGGGTGATCCACAAGCCACGACCCCGCCGGAAGAGGTGGCTGTATCCCATGGCCGCCGTGCCGACGGTCGGTGTGTATACGATCGGCAGCAGTTCTTCGACGTTGGCTGCCAGGACCTGATAGAACAGCGTTTCGTTGCGGTCCATGAGGCTCGTCATGGCGACATACTTCTCGAGAGGGTTGTCGCCCCGATCCGCCAGATGCTCCTCCGCTCGGCGCAGCTGGTGGGCCGAATCGGTGGGCTGGTATGGCAGCATCGCGTCGAGTTCGAAGACTTCTCGCTCCTCCTTGGTGAAGGCGGTCCCTTTGTTGAGAAGCGGGTCGGACAGGAGACCAGAGCCTCGCTTCCAGATGTCAGCCATGATCCATTCGCCTGTTGGACTGCGCTCGATCCGGTACTTCATTGGTGAGTCCTCCGGTACGGGGATGCCACTTTCAAGCGTGCGTCAACGGGATCACATTCCGCTAGGGCCGTATGTCACTGCCGCCGGCAACTCTTCGGGACGTGGCAACATGACGCCATGACCGACCACATTGCAGTCCAGGACACCTACCCGGATGATTTCTCCCATTGCTTCGGCTGCGGGCGACACAACACATCCGGCTACCGGTTCAAGACATACCAGGCCGGGGAGACAGCCTGCACCGAATACTCGCCCGCTCCCTATCACACCGGCGGCGGCGAGTCCGCCTACGGCGGGATCATCGCCAGCGTCATCGACTGCCATTCCGCGGGCTCGGCGGCGATCTTCTGGATGCGGGAGAACGGGATGATTGTCGGCACCGTTCCATCGCCTCGCTTTGTAACGGCTCGACTCGAAGTCGACTACATCGCACCGACTCCGATCGGGCCACTGCAACTGACCGGGCAGGCCCAGGAGATCGGCGAACGCAAGGTCATAGTCACCACAGAACTCCGGGGTGGAGGCGAGGTAACCGCGACAGGGCGAGCAGTAATGGTGAGGGTCCTCGGCGGCTAATCCCGTGCCCGCGACAGCATCTTCGCTATCTTCGGCGAATGGAGATTGAGGAGACAGCGTCTGCACGGATCTGGCTGGACGAGGGCGACATCGTTCACTACGTGTCTCGCGGCGTGGCGAGTACGGCGCAATCCGTTGACGAAAACATGCAGCACGTGCGTAATCTCACCGACGCCAGGAGGGTGCCCATCCTCTTCGACGCCCGCGACTGGCCCCGCGGTGATCCCTCCTCGTGGGCAAGGTTCATTTCGACTGTTGAGAGCGTCTGCCTGGCGGCTGCCGTCTTGGTCAACCCAACTTCCGAAAAGGCTCTTGGCCGGTTCCCCGATCTCATCGACGATCTGGTTGTTCCCTTCCGGGTCTTCGAAGACGAGGAGGAGGCCCTCGCCTTCCTGCGCCGACACCAATAGGTGACGCGGACACCAGTAGGTGACGCCGACACCAGCAGGTGGCTTCATTCCGGTGGTTCGGCAACCCCCGGGCCACCGGTGGTTAGCAGTGCAACGGTCTCCAGCGCCTCTTCGAGGACGGCCTGCCCCAGCTCCCGGGCAATGGTGCCGTGCATTGCGCCGCCGAGGAACTCGGGCACAGTCACCACCGTACGGTTGGGATCGTGGCCGGGATCCCACCAGTCCTTGTAGATCACCCTGGTTCCGTCGAATGCCAGTTCGACCGTGTGATAGTTCTCGGCTCGTTCCCAATACGTTCTCGGTTCCTCGGGAGCGAGGCTACATCAACCGTTGCCGGTACCGCGGCCGCCTCGATAGCCATTCCCCGACCCCGGAGAGCGGGGCTGATTCTCTGCAGCTGCGCTTCGATCGGCGTCGACATCCTGTACGGCCTCAGATCCACGCCGCCCGTCGCCGACCGGCTCTCCGGATGCCGCGGCATATGCCCAGCTTCCGCCCACGGCAACCACTAGAACCGTCACAGCCGCAAGCCAGGAGAGCCCCCGCTTACCCGCCCCTGCGCCCCCCGGGTTTGCTCCCGACCGGGTGGGTGCGCCGGCAACCACGCGATAGGACCGAGTGAGCCCGCGCCGGTTGAGGAGCACATGGCCAAAGGTGAGCAGCCCGATGGCGATGCTCGACCAGACGTGAAAGCTGAGCCACTCGGTACGAGCGACACCAAACATTTCGATCGATCCGCTGCCCCTGCCTCGCCCGATGAGGAAGTACGGAATGAGGGCGGTAGCGGCCACCCAGACCCAGCCGATAGACATCGTGGCCGAGATGATCGATCGCAGGTGCAGGCGTCGTCTGGGCCAGGTATTTGGGGCTGTTGCACGCATAATCCCGCCTCGTTCCTAGATTCCGTTGCCGGCACTTTGCCAGACCCACATGTCAGTTTCGTGAAGAATCTGTGACAACTCTGAGTATTCGTTACAGCCCAAAAGGGGTTCTGCCGATAACTCTCCGTAGCATTTTGGCAGTTGTCTTGACTTGGAGGCACAAATGCGCCCGCTCGCAATGCGTCGATTCACTTCGATTCTGTCCATCGCGCTCCTCGCCGGCACTCTTGCGGCACCGACCGCCGCAGGAGCCACGCTGACACCGGTGGGTTTTGAGTCGTGCCTGCTCGAGTTGATCAACAGCGACCGAGCAGCCAGCGGCGTCGGACCGCTCGAGATGGCCTACGACCTGAACGACGAGGTTCGAGACTTCTCCCAGAAGATCGGGCTCGAGGGAACGCTGCGCCACATGGTCTCCTCCGAACGCAATCCCATTCTTCCCGACGGCACCAGCACGTGGCGCGAGAACGTCGGATGGCATTCGCTCCCCAACCTGCCCGGCTGCTCCGGAATGCACGACATGTTCATGAACTCGCCGCCGCACCGGGCCAACCTCCTCAGCTCGGACGTGCGTTTCATCGCGCTTGGCGTCTACATGGGACCCAGCGGCACCTGGGTGACCGAACTGTTCTTCAACTCGAGCACCTACAACGTCCCTGGGGCCTTCGGTGACGGTTTGTTCTGGGACGACGACGGATCGGTCTTTGAAGCGGACATCGAGAAGCTCGCCGCAGCCGAGATCACCAGTGGCTGCAATCCGCCGATGAACAACATGTTCTGCCCGGACGACAGCCTGACCCGAGGGCAAATGGCGGCAATGTTGGTACGAGCCCTCGACCTCACCGCCACAAACGGGGTCGACTTCATCGATGACAACGACTCTCTATTCGAGTCCGACATCGAGAAGCTCGCCGCGGCCGGCATCACACTCGGATGCAACCCACCAGCCAACACCCGCTACTGCCCGGACGACAGCCTGACCCGAGGGCAGATGGCGGCGATGATCGTGCGAGCTCTTGCGCTGACGGCGACGAACGGTACTGAATTCGTGGACGACAACAATTCCGTGTTCGAGGCCGACATCGAGAGGCTCGCCGCAGCCGACATCACACACGGATGCAACCCACCAGCCAACACCAACTTCTGCCCCTACGCCCGCGTGACCAGGGGCCAGATGGCGGCCTTCCTCGCAAGGGCTATGAGCCTCTAGGCCTTCACGACTCCTCAAGTCGGCAGCAGCATCGCCGACAGGCTGGGTACGACTCGCTAGGAGAAAAATGTGGCGTCGTATCTGGATGGCCTTAGCGGTAGAGATCTCCGGACGTTGGCAGCAATCACGGGTGGTGATGCAGACCAGCTGGCGGAGGATCTGAAGACTCGGCCCTGGGCGATCCATGACTTCCTTTCCGACGAGGACGTCTTCTCCGGTGTCATGGGACGCCAAGCTCACCCCGCAAACGTTGTCTCGCCGTTTCTGCTGTTTGCCGTTCTGGTCCATGCAGCGGCCAAAGACCTGCGGACCGCAACCTTCGTGAACGACTGGACGGGCCCGCAGTCGCGGTTGCCGGTTTTCGACGTAGCCCCGCTCCAGGAGTTCATCGAGGACCCCAGCCGCATGTTCTTCCTGGTGAGGCTGCTCGAATCGTTCGCCATGCCTGCTCCGGTTCCCGTACCGGCAGATCCGTTGGACCTGAACGACATGGCAATGTGGGTGGATCAGGCGCTGCCAAGCCAGCGGGCAACACTGATGTGCCGGCTGGGTGATCTGAGCCTGTTCATGAGCGGGGTGTTCCCCGACCACGCCGGACCGCGCTCGATGCCTCCGACCGAGGCCGAACAACTCGGCGGCACGATCGACATGACGAGCGAAGAGATTCTCCAACTATGCGACCGGGGCAGCCTGTCACCCGGGTTGGACGCCCTGGAGTCGCTGGGGAGCCGCTGGTACGAAAGCGCCGTCGAAGGCGGTTCTGCTCCGCCCGTCGTTGCCGACGTGGCAACCAGATTCCGGGCCGCCCGAAGGGTCCTCAACCATCTCTCGGACGGGTACCTCTTTGCTCTCGATTTCAACTGGCCCTCAGCCGCCTGACCCGTCGTATCGTTCCGGACACGACGACCCCACAAACCCGCCAAACCCGTTCCGGCGTAGATCCTGCCGGGATACCGGCACGGATTACGCAAGAAGGCTCAGTCGGGGCGGCTGGTGAGTACGAATACCGGTATCTCGTAGTCCGCCCGCTCCCGGTATCCCGCATAGCCCGGATAGATGCGGTTGGCGGCCGCAAATATCTCGTCGTGCTCGGAGACCTCGGCCTCCCGAACGGCCACGGCAGCCACCCGTTGCTCATACGAGATCGTGGCGGTCGGGTTCGCTCGCAGGTTAAAGGCCCACCCCGGTACCTTCCCGGAACCAGCGTTGCTGGCTATCACGGCGAGGTCATCGCCGCAGGGAATCGCCGCCAATGGAGTACTTCGGGCCTCGCCGGTCCTGGCGCCGGTGGTGGCCAGAAGAATGGTGGGGAAAGCAATGGCTCCGCTTGTGACCGAGGCCCTGCCGGAGGTCATCCGATGTAGGGCGCGGTCGACCGGTGTCACCAGTCGAGACAAGATCGGGGACAGCGCCGGGATTGCGACAAGCCGCTGCAGGGCCCGTTGCACCGCGTTGGGCCGTCTCGCCACGTATCCGATATCTTGCTGCAATCCCATGCTGCCTCCTCACGCGTGATCGTAATGCTCCCCGTCCATTGACGATGGGTGCGATAGCGTGATCGGGTGAAGCAGACATACCGACCGATGTTGGCAACGCTGGGACTGCTGGCGCTATTCGTCGTTGCCGCCGTCGCGTTCGGCCACGATGGTTGGGGTACACCTGCCGACAATGAGCAGGCCGTCGGCGAGGTCTCGCGGTGGTGCGAACGAGTAAGCGGAGGGTTTCTCCGGGAGCCGGTCAACACCCTCGGCAACCTTGGGTTTGTCGTCGCCGGTCTTCTCATGTTCTGGATGCTTGCCCGGGACACCGTCATCAAACGTACCCCGGTAAACCGCTTCATCGGCAACACTCCGATCTCGATCCTGTACGCATCGGCCGCGGTCTTCCTCGGCCCGGGATCGATGGTGATGCATGGGACCCACACATTCTTCGGCGCCTGGATCGACAACGTCTCGATGGTGGCGTACATCTCGATCCCCTGGCTTCTCAACCTCTCGGTCATGGCCAGGTGGCGGGACCGCAGACTCTTCGTCACCTACGCAGCGGTTGTCACTGCCTATGCACTCGGCTACTGGTTCATTGCCCCGGACCTGGGTATCGGATTCGAGTTGTTCGAGGCATCGATCCCGCTGTGGATCATCTCGGAGGCGCTGTACCGCTGGTGGTCGCCGACGATGCGCTGGGCATCCGGGTTCGTCGGATTCCTCGTGGCCGCGGCATTCGGCATCACGCCGCTGACGATGCTGGAGAATCCCGGCGAGTACTGGTGGGTGTTCCTCTTCTGGCTCCCCGGATTGCTCGCAAACCATGCCCCGCCGGGCCGACGACGCTACACACCGTGGTTCTGGGCAGGGGTCGCCTCGTTCCTGATCGCATACGCCATTTGGCTCACCGGAACCGCAGATCACTCATGGTGCCGACCCGACTCGCTGATCCAGGCTCACGCCATCTGGCATATGCTCTCAGCTGTAGCGACGTGGTGTTTCTTCCTGTTCCTGCGCACGGAGGCCCCACTGCTGCCGACGAGTGACGAGAAACCAAGTGAGGAACCAATCGCGCCATGAGAGCTCGAACCGTTGCCAAACATGAGATTCCGGAGCGTCCGCCTATCCGGTTGGACGTCGGCGAACCCGTGATCGTGGGCGACCGGGACACCGATTGGCCCGAATTTGTCTTCGTCACAACATCCGCCGGCTCCGGCTGGGTACCCGCACGAAACCTGTCTTCTGATCACGGGGCGGCCCTCGTTGAAGTGGCCTACGACACCACCGAGTTGGCGGTTGCAGCCGGTGAAGGTGTGGCGGTTGTGGAGCGTGACGATGCGAGCGGTTGGTGGTGGTGCCGCAACAGCGACCGGGCCGAAGGGTGGATTCCTTCGCGGGTGTTCGAAGAGACCTAGAGGTTCTCGAGGACGTCTTCGAGGGTCTTCAGCAGCAGATCCGAATGCTCTTCGGCGAACACGAGCGGCGGCCTGATCTTCAGTACGTTGCCTGCGGGCCCGGTCCTACCGATGAGAACTTGTCGCTCCCTCATGTTGTTCTGGACCCTCTCAGCGACAGAAGTTGCCGCGGCGCCATTACCGACGAGTTCTACGCCGATAAACAGTCCGGGGCCACGAACCTCACTGATGATCTCGTGCCGCAGCGCCAGCTCACCTATTCCCTCACGGAGGTATCGACCGATCACCTCGGCTTGGATGGGTAATTGCTCGCGCTCCATGACGTCGAGAACCGCATTCCCCACTGCCGCCGAGACCGGGTTCCCGGCGAAGGTTGAGAAGTAGTACCCGTCGTTAGCGAAGTCCTCCGCAATTGCGGAGGTGGTGACGACCGCGGCCATCGGATGGCCGTTGCCGAGGGGTTTTCCCAGAGTCACGATGTCGGGCACCACCGTATCGGCGGCGAAGCCCCACATCCTCTGCCCGACTCGTCCCAACCCGGCCTGAACCTCATCCGCGATGCAAAGCCCGCCGTCCTCCCGCACCGCGGCGTAAACCAATGCGAGATATCCGGGCGCAAGATCGTGGATTCCGTCGCTGGAGAACACGGTGTCGCAAGCGAAGGCGGCGGGCTGGACACCCCCGCGAGCCAGACGCTCGAAGGCCGCCGCAACTGAGTCGGCCACGGCAGCGTTTCGCTTTGGGGGCACGATGGTCGCTACCCAGGGCTCGATGTTCTCGATGCCCAACTCTTCGGGTGAGGTGGCCATGGTGAGGGAGGTCGAACCGTGGTAGGCATGCTCGGTGACGATGATCCCTCGTCGCCCGGTGACGGTGCGGGCGATGCGCCAGGCGAGATCGTTGGCTTCGCTCCCGGAGTTGGCGAAAAAGACCGTGTCCAGGGGATCGGGCAGCATCGTGGCAAGGCGATCGGCGTACTCGTTGACCTCGTCCACGAGATACCGGGTGTTCGTGTTGAGCCGGGCGGCCTGAGCCGTCATGGCGGCAACGACTTCCAGGTGCCCGTGCCCAACATGCGCAACGTTGTTGTAGGCGTCGAGATGGCGGACACCGTTGCGGTCGGTAATCCACACGGATTCTGCCGACGCGGCGTGAAGCGGCGTGCGATAGGTCAAGCGAAGCCCGGGGGCGAGCCGGGCACGCCGCAGTTGCTGCGCCTCTTCCGTGCCCGGGGGTGCACGACGCACCGGCTGACAGGCTGCAACGACCTCGTGCCGCAGAGCGTCGAGATCCAGCGCTGTCAGTCGACTGAGTGCCTTCCCCACCGGCTCGGCGTGGATGAGGATGTAGTCGCGGTTGTCGGGATGAAGGCCGGCCCGCCACGCCGAGATGATGAGCGATTGGACGAGACGGCTGATGGCCAGATCCGGCAGGAGCTCCAGATCATCCGTGGGCAGCGGCAGCCGCCGGTTGTATTGGTGCGCCGCCGCAACCAGGATCCCGGCGAGATCGTCCTCCCCGAGGCACTGGTAGGCAGCGGCGACGGCCAGATCTCCGACACGGGTTCCTAGGGTCATGTCACCAAAGTCGAGAATCCCGCAGATGCGGCCCTCGCCGGCGGCGTCGACCAGCAGATTGGCCGGGTTGAAATCGTTGTGAACCGCCTGCGTGCTCATTCGTCGGAGGCGCGGAGATACGTGGCTTTCGAAGTGACGCAGCCAGGCTGCGGCGTATTCATGTGTGGCGCCATCGAGGTAGTCGAGCTGGGGCCCGAGCTGGGTCAACATCCGCAGATCCCATGCCAGGGGCCGGTCGAGCGCCGGGTGATTGAACGTCCGCAACGCGAGATCTACGGAAGCCAGCATGTCGACCGTGCTTGCCCGCAACTGCGGCGACGCCTCGGTGTCTTCCAGCGGACTTCCATCGAGAAACGACGAAAGCGTCACCCCTGCCGTCGTGCCCCCAATAGTGGCCGATCCAACCAATGCTCCCTGCAGGGTCTCCTCAGGCTGAGCGACGGGCAGACCTGGGTCCCAGCGGCGAATATGGAGGAGCGCCCGCTGCTGCATGTCGAGCGACGACAATGACTCAGCCGGATTGCCGATCTTGAGCATGAAGGGCCCGCTCTCGGCGATCACCCGGAAGTTGCAGTCCCGCTCCCCCGGCAACTGCACAGCTTCCCCGACCAAGCCATAGAGCTCATGCGCAATCCGTGCAGCATCGATCACCGTTGCCGCCAACGGCGGAGTCTCGAGCAACTGAGTCAATGACATTCCGGCGACGTTAGCCGTCGGGCGACCGGACGAACGGACCGAACCGCATCACTCGGCCCCAATCCGTTCTTGCGTAGATCACAGCGAATATCCACGGCGGTATTCCGCCGCCAGTTGCGCAACAACCGGGGGGATCAGTCCTCGTCGCGTATCCCGAGATGAGTATCCCCAGGGAACTCGGCGGTAACGATGTATGTGGTGTTCTCACCGATATTCACACCGTGGTCGGCGATCCTCTCCAGGAACCGACCCATCCTGTTCAGGGCAATCCCAGCCTCCAGGCCGATCTCGTTGCGTTCCCGGCTGATCTCGTCATAGAACGCCCCGACCAACTCATCCACGACATCGTCCTCTTCGTCCACAAGCCTGCCGGCAACCTCGTCCATGTTGCTCAGGGCGGTGATGCCTGATGCCAGAACATCGCAGCTGGCACCCACCAAACGATCAAGGAGACTGCGGAGTTGCGGCGACTCGGGAAGGCCGTGAAGCCGGTCCACGATATAGGCCAGATTGACCACCAGGTCACCAGATCGCTCCAGTTCATAGAGGATTCGGGTAGCAGACACGAGGAACCGCAAATCCTTCGCCACCGGCTGTTGCCGGGCGAGCGTCTCGAAGGTGAGCCTCTCCAGCTGGGCGTACCGTAGATTGACCTCGTCGTCAGCCCCGATGATCTCGGGCACCAATTCGAGCCGATTCTCTACTATCGCCACCCCGGCGCGACGGGCATTGTCGATAACGAGCGAACCCATCTCCACCATGCCGTCCTTGATTTCCTCGAGAATCTCGGTGAAGTGGTGACGGGATTCGTCGTGGTGACGGGGGGCAGCACTCGAAGGCTCTGTGCCGTGACTGGTCATCGTTCGCTCCTAGCCGAATCGTCCGGTTATATAGTCCTCAGTGGCTGTCTCTTTCGGGTTGGTAAATATCAGACCTGTCTCGTCAAACTCAACGAGCTGTCCAGTCCGTTGCCCCTGCTCATTCAAGGATACGTTGAAGAACGCAGTTCTGTCACTGACCCGCGCCGCCTGCTGCATGTTGTGGGTAACGATGATGATCGTGTATTCGCCCTTCAGCTCGTGCATCAGTTCTTCGATGCGAAGCGTTGCGATCGGGTCGAGCGCCGATGCAGGTTCATCCATGAGGAGCACGTCAGGACTTGTCGCTATCGCCCTGGCGATGCACAGGCGCTGCTGCTGGCCTCCCGAAAGCGCAAATGCCGACTGATCGAGGATGTCTTTCACCTCGTCCCACAATGCGGCCCTTTCAAGCGAGCTTTCGACGAGTTCGTCGAGATTCCCCTTGAAACCGGCAATCCTTGGCCCGAATGCGACGTTGTCGTAGATGGACTTGGGGAACGGATTCGGCTTCTGGAACACCATCCCGATGTGGCGGCGAACCTGCACCGGGTCAACCTCACCCCCGTAGAGGTCGACCCCGTGGTACTTGATCTCACCCTCGACCCGAGCTGTCTCGATGAGATCGTTCATGCGATTGAAGCACCGCAGGACTGTTGACTTGCCGCATCCGGACGGTCCAATGAAAGCGGTGATCTCGTGCTCTTTGACGTCGACACTGACGTCTCTCACTGCGTGGAAATCCGAGTAGTAAACATTCAGGTCATGGACGCTGAAAACGTTCATTGCCGCCTCCGTCGACGGCGGCGCGGCACCTGGTTCGGTCACCGCCTCGGCTTGGGGAACGATCGGTTTCATATCAGTCTCTCTCTCACTTTCAAGCCGCTCGCCGCGATGCGCGGTCCCGCAGGTAGATGGCGACACCATTGACGAGCAACAGGATCACAAGCAGGACGACAATGCCCGCAGCCGTGATAGCGACGAATTCCTTCTGAGGCTGTCTGGCCCAGTTGAAGACAACGATCGGTAGCGCGGTGTAGTCACCTTCGGTAACGAGGGTCACTACTCCGGTCCCGGCGGGAGCTGAGAAGAAGTTCGAAAGGACCGCTCCCGCAAGGAGAAGCGGTGCCGATTCGCCGAAAGCTCGTGCCACGGTTAGAACGGATCCGGTGAGTATGGCCGGGGTCGCCACCGGCAATACATGGTGCCGGATGGTCTCCCACTTGGTTGCGCCGACCCCGTACGACGCCTGACGGAGCGCATCGGGAACCGCCCGCAGCGCCTCCGAAGCGGTGATCATCATGATCGGCAGCACCAGCACAGCAAGCGTAAGACCTCCGCTAATCAGAGTTCGTCCGTTGGTGATGCCGGACAGAAGCTGAACAAACACGGCAAAGCCCAGCAAGCCGTAGACAATCGACGGCACCCCCGCCAGGTTGCGCATGTTTGCCACGATAAACCGCGTCATCCGGGTGTCTTTGGCGTACTCCTCGAGATAGATGGCGGCACCGACGCCCAGAGGGAAGGCAACAATCACGACGAAAACCATCAGAATCAGCGAGCCGAATATGGCCTGAGACAATCCTGCCTTCTCTGGATCAGGCGACAGCGGAGACGAGATGAAATCCCATCCCCGATCGGCGAAGACCGACCATCCTTTGATCAACATGTCGGCCAGCAGTGTTATGAGGATCCCGAGCGAGACAAACACCGTCAATAGGAGGATGAAGGCAACAGCGATGCCTACGAAGTCTGTCTTCTTGCCACTGATCGAGGCCTTGACCAGGTCGGATGTTGTGGGCATCTTGGAGCGGGTTGCCATCTCTAGTACCTCTGCCGGAACCGCTTGACGAACCGCTCACTGAAGATATTGAGGGCGAGTGTCATGAAGAACAGCAACAAGCCCACAAAGAACAGGCTGTCGAAAGTGCCCGCCTCACCAACAACCTGATCTGACCCAATGGCAAGCGAGGCCATGGCCCCCGTCATCGTTTGACCGCCATTCAGGGGATTGACCTGCAACAGAGATCCGCCGGTAGCACCGGCCGCGATCGCAACCACCATTGTCTCGCCGATGGCACGGGAAAGTCCCAGAATCAATGACGCCACTATTCCCGACAAGGCAGCCGGGAAGACGACGCTGAGGCTGGTTCGCCACTTCTGGGCACCGAGACCGTAGGAAGCCTCACGCAGGGCGATGGGAACGGCCCGCATCGCATCCTCTGAAACCGACGCAACCAGAGGAATGATCAAGATGCCGACGCCGATACCGGCTGCCAGCAGATTCGACTGTTGAGTGCCGGGGAAGAAAGTCGTGAGAATGTTGGGCGTGATGAACTTGAGAGCGAAGAACCCGAGCACGACCGAAGGGATCCCGGCCAGAACCTCGAGTATCGGCTTGAGCACTCGCCTCGCCCGCGGGGATGCGTACTCGGACAGGTATACGGAAGCACCCAACCCGAGCGGCGTCGCCACGACCATTGCAATGGCGCTCACAACCAGCGTGTGCCAGACGATGGTTCTCAAGTCGAATCGACCTCGCCTCGGGAACCATCCGTCCGCCCAGAGTTGCGACAGGTCGATCTCGAGCAGGAACCCGATCGCTCTGCCGATGAGTGAAAATACGATCGCCGCGCTTACGACAATGGAGAACACCGCGGCCGACTGAAACAGGATGCGGACGCGCCTTTCTCGGCGTTTCCTCTTCGGATCTCCGCTGAGGTCAAGGGCAGCTGTTGTCACGGTGGATCATCCTATACATTTTGACTCGACCAGTCTCTTGTGAGAATCCCTGGCCGGGATCGGGGAGGAGCCCGAACCCGGCCAAGGTGTCTTGAGGTGTAGCCCTTCTACCTACTGCTCTCCCAGGCGGTACGGGTTGCCTCGATCTCCGCTGCGGGAAGATCGACGTATCCGGCAGCGGCAACAGATGCCAAACCCTCATCTGACAGGTAGTAGTCGATGAAGTCGGCCAGAGCCTGGTTCTCGGCAGCCATATCGGTGTTGACATAGATGTAGAGGGCACGAGCCAGCGGGTAGCTGCCATCGGCAATGCTCGCATCAGACGGAGTCACACATCCCTCACCGCCCTCGATGTCGATGGCCCTTAGCGTGTCCGCGTTCTCCACGTAGAAGGCGTAACCCACCCATCCGAGCGAGGTTGGGTTGCCGGCGATGTTCTCAACGATGACGTTGTCGTTAGCCGACGCCTGGTAGTCGGCGCGAGCCGCGGCATCCTGGCCGCGCTCCTCGGCGACATCTTCGATCACGAACTCGACAAATGTGTCATACGTTCCGGATTCCTCACCGGGTGCGGTGATTACGAGCGGAGCGTCGGGATACGGCGAATGGGTTCCACCGAGCTCCGCGCCAAGGGCGCTGGCATCGTTCCAGTTATTGAATCCTTCGGATTCGGGGCCGATGAGGGCATACATATCGGCGAAGTCGAGGCACGCCACCGCCGTGTTCTCCGGAGAAGTCATGACGGTGAGACCGTCAAACGCAACCTTCAACTCAACATAGTTGATGCCGGCTTCCGCACAGCTTGCGGCCTCTGAATCCTTGATTGGGCGAGAGGCGTCGGAGACCTCTGTCTCGCCGGCGCAGAAACGTTTGAAACCGTCACCGGTCCCAGGGCCCTCGACGGTGACACCAACGTCGGGGTTGGCGGCATTGAACGCCTCGCCCACGCGAGCGGAAATCGGCTCAACGGTCGAGGAGCCGGAAATGGTCAAGGTCGTCGACCCGCCTCCGCCGCTGCTACCTGCATCGTCATCGCCGCCTCCACACGCAGCCACGACTAGGGCAAGCGCAAGGGCAAGCGCAAAGTGCAATCGCTTCGAAGTACTCATCTCTGGTTTCCTTCTCCCGGAGGGGGACGGTGCGTCCCGAATTGTTTGGTCGTGCACAAGTTACGAGGAGCAATTGACGGCAATACGCCGTCAAGGTGAACTGAAAGTGAATCCTTCGAGTCCGATGACCGAGTCTCCTCCTATAGTCCAGCGAGTGGACGCCCTCACGCTTGCACTTCTTGCAGTCATCGCCGGGCTTTTCATCGCATTGCTGGCTAGTCGCCGGCGAAGCAGGTGGTCGGTCGACCGCGCCTCTGCGGTTGCCGAAGAGACACGCCATCCGGCGAATCCGCAGATTGCAGCGGCAGCGCGGCTCGCCCCGGTCGGAATGGTGATCGCCGACGCCGCCGGCAACCGGACATTCGAAAGCGATGCGGCCCGGCAATACACGGCGGCGACTGCCGACCAAGCCGTGGTTGGCTTGCGGCTGAGGAACCTCGTCGCCGAGGCCGGCAGGTCTGGCGAGCCGGTCGAACAGCAGATCGAGCTGTACACGCCCGAGCAACGCACCATCCACCTGCAGGCGTTGCCTCTATTCGACGGAGACGACCGCATCGGGACGGCCGCATTCGTTCAGGACCTGACCGCCTCTTCGCAGATCGATTCGATGAGAAGCGATTTCATCGCCAACGCCAGCCATGAGCTGAAGACCCCGCTGGGGGCGATGCGCCTACTGGCCGAGGCATTGGCGGCGACCGAGGATCCGGAAGTCACCAAGGACCTTGCGGGCAAGATCGAGGCTGAGGCAGTGCGCATCAACCGCCTTGTCGAGGACATCCTCGACCTCGCCATCATCGAGAGCGCCCCACCCGAGGCCTCCAGCGTGGATCTTGCTGATGTGGTAGCCGATGCCCTTGCGCAGACTCGCACGTTTTCCGAGGCGCTCGAGATACCCATCGAGCACTCCACCGAATCGCTGGTTGTGCTCGGTGAGCGCCGTCGGCTTGTCTCAGCGATCGCCAACCTCGTAGAGAACGCTCTCACCTACACCGCAGCCAAGGCCGACCCCGACCCGGAGCCCATCGAGGTGAGGCTGCATGCTGAGGGACCCCTTGGGGTGATCGAGGTCGAAGACCACGGGATCGGAATCCCCGCCAGACACCTGAATCGGGTTTTCGAGAGGTTCTACCGGGCGGACAGGGGCCGAAGCCGGGAGCGAGGAGGCACGGGGCTTGGCCTCGCCATCGTTCGCCACATCGTTGAAAGCCACCGGGGCGCCGTCTCGGTTGCCTCTGTACCCGGCGAGGGAAGCACCTTCCGAATCGAGCTTCCGGCGGTGGAGGCGTGAGATGCTGACAGTCCTGATAGTCGAGGATGAGCCCAGCTACCTGGACGCCCTTCGGATCACGCTGGAGCCGGAGGGCTTCACCGTGGAGACGGCGCCCACCGGACGTGAAGGGCTTGCCGCATTCGAGACGACTCGCCTCGACATAATCCTGCTCGACTTGATGCTTCCCGACATCAGTGGTCTCGACGTGCTCCGCACGATACGGCGCCACTCCGACCTGCCCGTGATCATCGTTTCTGCAAAGAGTTCCGAGGCCGATATCGTCGCGGCGCTCGAACTTGGCGCAGACGACTACTTGACCAAGCCCTATTCGTCACGGGAACTCGTAGCGCGCATCCGAGCGAACACCCGGCGCATGTCGACCGGCGAGGTCGACGAGGTGCTCGTCGTCGGCGACACTGCTCTCGACCCGAGCCGATATGAAATCCGCATCCGGGAAACCACGTTCCAACTCCCCCGCAAGGAGTTCGAGTTGGCGCAAATGCTGATGGAGCGGCACGGACGGATCGTGACACGTGAGCTACTGCTCGAACAGATATGGGGAATCGACTGGGGAGATTCCAAGACGCTCGATCAACATGTTCGGCGGCTCCGCCGCAGGTTCGAACAGGTCGAAGGTGCTCCCAGCATCGCCACGCTACGCGGCATCGGTTACCGGTTCGAAGCCTGACCCCCCCACCGAGGCTTCGATCCATAGGCGGGAGTTCGATTCCCCTCTCCGCAGGAGAGGCTCGAACCTCCAAGCCGATGTCATCGGCCGAGGACCCTCTCGCGGAACTCAACGATGTTGTAGGCGGTCAGTTGCAGATCCGTCCTGGCTCGGGCTGAGGCCGACCGGGGGAAACCGAGCATCGGGCCCAGTTCACCGAAGTACTCCCCAGATGCCATGACCCGGATGTGTTCATCCGTGCCGTCGGCGAGAACTCTCACGATGTCGACTTCGCCGTCATCGATCACATACACATGGTTACTGCGGTCGCCCTGTTCAAAGATTGACTCCCCTGCGGTATATCGAACCTCGACAGGCCCGCCGCTCTCGCTCGTCACATCGGGCGCCATCTGGACGATCCGGTCCGCCACTGGAAGCAGCCGGTCGTCATGGGTAGAGACCACGATGATCCGGCCCCTGCTGCGGAGCTCTCGCAACAGCCGAATCACCTGTTCGGCCTGGATGTAGTCGAGATTTGCGGTCGGTTCGTCGGCGAGCAGGAGGTCGGGGTCATGAGCCAACCCGCGAGCCAGGGCGACCCTTTGTTGCTGGCCGCCCGAGAGGCGGCCCGGCCGATAGTGAGCTCGGTCGCCGAGCCCCACGACTCCGATCAGCTCGTCGGCGCGATCAAAGGCGGCTCGCCGGCTGTGTCCGCCGAGCATGAGAGGTACGGCGATGTTCTCAACTGCGCTCAGCGAGGGCACCAGATTGAAAGCCTGGAAAACGAACCCGACCCGGCCGCGCCGGTATTCGTCGAGTGCGCTCTTCTCCAGCTCGGTGATCGTCGTGTCTTCGAGAGTGATCGTTCCCGCGGTTGGCGTGAGGATGCCCCCGAGACACGAAAGCAGCGTGGTCTTGCCCGAGCCGGATGGTCCCAGCAGCACGACCAACTCGCCGGGTTCGGCAACGAAGCCGAGACCGTCGATAGGACGCACCGCATAACCCTCATGCTCAAACTCGACGACGAGGTTCTCAACGTTCAGCATCTCGTCACGCTCCCGGCCCGGCAAAAGCAGCTGCAGGATCAGATCGAGTGACGCTGCGCATTCCACCAATTCCGGCGAGGATCGCAACGATCACAGCAACGAGGGGTATCTGCCAATACGCCTTCGCGGGAACCCTGACCTGCAGAGGGAACACCGGCTCAATCAGCGCTTGCAGCACGGCGGCAAGCGCAACGGCGGAGAGAGCGATGACCAGCGCCTGGAGTCCGATACTCATAACCAGGTTGCGGTTGGAGACACCCATGGCCTTGAGCACAGCAAAGTCGCGCTGGCGCTCGAGCGCGGAGAGATACACCACAGCCCCGATGATGATGGCGGCAACCATCCACAATAGAGCTCGGATGAGATCAACTGAAGACACCGCGTTCTCGAGTGGTCCCAGAGCATCGGCGGCGACCTCGTCGGCGGTCAGCAAGGCAGTTCCGCCCGGGAGGACATCCGGGGTGCCTGCCAGCACCACGCCCGTAACTACCTCACGTCCCTCGAATAGAGCGGTGCGAGCTTCGCCGAGATCGAGAAAGACGACGGGAAGTCCCGCCAGCACCGTCGTGTCGTCGTGAATCCCCACCACGGTCACCGGTGTCGCCCCAAGCGCGATCTCGTCACCGAGTTCGAAACCGGCGGTGCGGTCGACGACGATTTCTCCAGAACCCGTCGCGGCACGCCCATCGGTCGGTGATGGCGCCCCCAGTCCCGGTTCATGCCCGATCACCAGCGCCTCCGCGGAGTCGGCTCCGGATGAGTTCAGACTTCCCCGCGCCACGAGGATCCGGGCAGCATCAGGTCCTGCGACTTCCGCCGCGGTGTCGGGGCTCAGAGTTGCTGAAGCGGTAAAAGGACCGGACACGCCTTCGGGAACAACCCAGTGACTGGCACCGACCGCGTCTACGGCATCGAAGGGCTCCTGATTGAACTGCTCGATCAAACCCGTCATGAGAAAGAGGAGCGCCATGACAACGGTGACGCCGATAGTGACGACGACAAACCGTGTTGCTCGGTACTGCAGATCGCGCCCGGTGAGGAGCAACATGTCAACCAACCCCCATCTCGGCGCGCTCCTTGACCCACTTCTCGATGGCCGGGTATGCGGCCTCGTAACCGGCGGTGGCAACACGGTCCACCTGGTCAAAGGCAAGTAAGGAGATACCACGCAAATCTGGTTCTAGATACAAATCAACCAGACCGGCTGCCAGGTATTCGTCGCGCTGCTCCATGGAGCCCACGATCATCGAGCGAAGGAGAACTGAACTGATCCCGGGATACATGCGCTTCCGCCGGCCGAGCTTGGACCGCAACGCCTTCCAGCCCGAAACGCTGAGGCCATAGTCGTCCCGCGCCCGCGGCCCTAGCCGCGGCGCAACGTCGATCGCGATGATTGTGTCAACCAGACCGGTCTGGTGCAGTGGCCCGATGGGAAGATTGTCGAGGACACCGCCATCAACCAGCAGGTCTCCATCGCTCGGTACGGGCGGGATCACCCCGGGGATCGCCAGCCCGGCCCGCGTTGCCGTGGTCACCGGCCCGGTGGCGTGGACGGTCTGGCGCGACGTCGTGAGATTGGTAGACACGCACAGGAATGGGAGCTCCAGGTCCTCAATGTCGACGCCGGCGAATACTTTGTTCGTCTCACGCGTGATTCGTTGACCCTTGACCATCGACACAACAGGGAGGGTGTAGTCGAGTACGTTGCTGAACCGTTCGGCAACCTGGCGGTGCAGCTCGTCTGGGGAGAACCCCCTGGCGATCCCGGCCCCGAGAATGCCACCTATCGACGCCCCGGCCACCGCATCGATGGGGACGCCCAGCTCAGAGAGCGCCCGATACACACCAATGTGGGCGAAGCCCCGGGCTCCTCCGCCCCCCAGCACGATCCCGGTTCCGGTGCCAGTGACTAGACGCGCCACGCGAGCGACATCACCGGCAGCGCCGTCGCGGAAGTGCAATACCCGGCTGGCGGCGTAGTGCGTTGCGAGATTTGCCGACTCCTGCGGATGATCCCCGTCGCCGCGGTGGGCCACTGCCAGCCAGAGGTCCGGGTCGTTCGCCTGCCGCGCCGCCGCGGCAACGGCGGCGACGACAGGCTCATCAACTGAATTCTCACCGACCACGAGCAACCAACGGTCGGCTCGCCGGAGTGCGGACTCTGTCCAGGAAGGCGCTCTTCGATCTGCCTCGAGAAGCACAAAGTCGCTGCTTGACTCAACATGGTCGAGGTACCTCTCGATTGCCATCGGGTCGCCGGCATCTCCCAGAGCGGAGGCGGCGGAGGCGGCCGAAACATGCTCGACCCGGTGGTGCTGTCGAAGGGCCTGCAACAACCGGCTGATAAAGACCCGCGATTCGAGATTCGGATCGGCGACTACAACGGCAATCGTTCCCACCGTGTCAACGTCGGGACGCGGGTTTGCCAATCGACTGACCACCGTCCTGGCAACTCCCCGCAGGAAACCGGGGTCGTGACGCACCAGTTGATCGAAGACATCCCTGGGTAGCCGGGCGAGCGTGCTGTCTCGATCTGCGACTACTGCCGCACTGCGTGGTGAGTCGTCGAGCAGACCCATCTCGCCTATGACTTCACCATGACCGACTCGACGGAGGACACGCTCGTCCCCGCGCTCGTCTTTTTGAACGACGGCAAGCCGGCCGGTGATTACAAAATAGAGGGCGTCGGGGGGATCTCCATCCGCGAACAGCGTCTCCCCGGCGCGGAGCCGCACAGGCTCAACCCCGGCGGCCACGGCTGCCCTCGAGCTCTCTTCACTGCCGACGGCAGCAAGCAAGTCTGGGATCGCGTCGAAGACGAGCTCCGCCAACGATTCCGGTTCGTGTAGTCCTTCTCCCATCCCGATCGGGGAACCTAGCAGTTGGAACTACTGCGTCGCATTGCCGGCGTCCTCCCACGCCTGGCCGTACGACTGGATTGCCTTGTCTGCTCGGCCCGCAAGCGCAAAGGCGTCCCCATCGTCCAGATGGTCTTGCGCTCTCTGCAGATCCGCCGGATCACCAGCGGCAGCGGTTGCTTCGTCCAGCAGGGTCTGCGCCAGATCTCGATCAGCCGCCAGCAGTACGTCGAGAGCAAACTGAGCCTCCGTAGCCAGCCCGTCGTCAGCCTCAACTATGGCCATCAGGTTCACTGCCAGAACCTTGCGATCACGATTGAACACGAAAGCGCCCTGACTCGGATCAAGTGAGTTCTCATCGCTCCAGTACTTGTCCCGGAGGCTCTGATCGAGCCACCCGACGGCGGCGTCGAGTTTCCGCTCCGCCGCGCGGTTGCCTTCGAGCGTAAGCAGGTAGTCACGCAGTGCGGCTCGCGTCGCCCTGCCTCCGTCCCCAATCACCGTCAAGGCTTCGGTAGCCGTCGAGGGTAGGTAGGTCGGATCGGTGAGCGTCACCGGCCCGGACGGGAACGGTATCGCTCCGAGGAAGCGAGCAGTGACGTCATAGCTGCCACCTGGGAGCGCCACCGACTCGAGGCTGGCAACACCCACGAAGTTGGTAATTGCGGCAACAGTTTGATTTTCTGTTCCGTCTGTGATGGTGAAGTACACCGTCCTCTCCTTCAGCGGCGCCCCGCCCGGCCCCAGCAGCGTCGCCTCGATGCCGGTCGGTTCTCCGGCAAACACAAGGTCCAACGCTGGACTGAGGGTCAATGAGGTGGCCGCCTTACCCACAGTGATCGACTGCGATGCTGCCGACGGCGCAAACGAGCCGTTGCCGGCAAATGAGGCGGTAAGCCGATAGTCGCCGGATACTGAGTTCAAAGGCAGAGCCGCCGTGGCAATTCCATTCACATCCGTGATGCCTACCCGATTTGTGCCACCGACGGAGAACAGGACTGCGGCATCCGCCACGCCACTCCCGCCTGATGTGAGTGCAGCGCTCACTTCGAGTTCGGAACCGAACGTTCCACCTGCGGCAGGAGACAGGTCAAGAGCCGTCGGATCGCCGATGGCCGCGTCGCCACCAACAGTGAAGTACTTGCCGAAGTTGTCGTCCAGGGCTACCAGACCGACACCGTTGGCTGCCTGGGCCACAAACTCGAGCCCGCTCAGCGACGCCCCCCCGCCGAGTGTCGCAAACCAGCGGGTCGAGTCATTGGGATCCTGAATCAAATCCAAGGAAGCCCACTCCGTCGCTCCACTGTGGGTATATGTGACCCACACCTCCTGGATACCGGCTGTCGGATCACCAACAACGAACGCTTCGAACTCAACGTCGAGGCCATTGTCCTCCGCCGACACCTGAGTGATCGTCGGCGGTCCTGCCAACGCCGGGATTGCTCCGTCGTAGGTCTGGGTGTTTGAGCTGTAGTACAGCCTGAGATCGACATCGGAATACCGTCGGAGAATCGTGTTGATGTCGCCAATGCGCTCGACCCGATGCTGCACCGGGGTCACATTGAGCTGAGTAAGGCCACCGCCGTCGGTGAGTTCACCGAAGTAGTTGACAGATGCCAGTCGCATCGGAAAGAACACCTCGGATGCAAATGGGGTGTGGACTCCCCTCAGTTCGGTTGTCGGCGCCCCTGTGAGAGGAAGCAGAGGGCTACCTTCTGAGCCCGTCTCGTCGCTGAAGCTGCCGCCACGGAACCCGACACCACGTAGGACCTTGCCCGACACGGTCACATTCTTTGTGATCAATGGAACCGTCGGCTCTGCCGGGTTGGTCACGACGGCGCCGTTGGGGCCTTCGTAGTAGGTGGCGGTGAGAGGCGCCGATCCATCAAGTTGCGTGAGTTCCACAGTCTGTTGCTGCAGCGGCTCTCCAAGGGTGACGTCGGCGTAGCCCAGTCCCAGCACCTGTCCGGGACCGCTCCCAAAGGAAGTAGGGGTTCCAGCGATCGATGAATCACCCGGACCGACAATTGGTCCGCCGGGCAGGTCGGCGCTGATCATCGGAAGACCAAACACGGTGCTGATGATCAATGCTTTGCGGTGCAGACCGCGCATGTCGGGGGTCGCAGCAAGATAGTCCTGCTTGGCGTTGACCAGAGCGCCACCGACCGAAACGGCTCCGGCGTCTGCGAGACGCGCCGAGAAACCGGCGTACAGACGCTCGCTGTACTCGATGAAGTCGGTGTCGCCGTACTGATAGCCCGTTCCCGCTATCAGCGTCGCGCCCTTTTGGGCGAAGGCCTGTGCCCAGTCGAGCGGTTCAGTGACACCCGGCACTATCTCGTTGTTAACGATGTTGTACCCGCTGTGGCATCCCGCACTGAACACGATCGAGTTAGTTAGGTCAACTGCCGAGTTAGCCAGTTCGGTCGTGAGCAGCGACGTCTTGTAGTCGGCGGCCAGTGCGCTGTTGGCACTGAAGTGGCCGGCAAGGAAGACGAGATCGTTGCGGCCCGAATCGAGAAGGGAAGTACGCAGATCGTCGGCGGTCCATGACAGCGGATCATCGGGGGAACGATCCGCCGGATCGATTAGACGAGAGCCGCTTGATCCGGTTCCGCTGTCGAGGTTGCCGGCGACCGCCTCGGCGGCGTCTGTCAGGAAATCGTATCCGGTCGTCAATGACGACAGGCCACTTCCCGACAAGGCGATCCCATCGCCGGTCGCGAGATACGCATCGATGACACCGATCGCCTCGTTCGCTGTTTCGACGACTCGCCCCACCGCGAGATCGGGAATCGGTATCTCCCCGTCACCATCGGACACCGAGAAGCGCGAGCCGTATTCGTCCTGACCGAGGATGTAGTTCAGACGGAGCGCTGCCTGAGATGCGCTGTCGTCGGCCACCGGCGGGTCGTAATCCTGCTCCGGCCCCAACAGTGCTTGGTCGGGATAGCGGAAGAAGGGAATCGAATCGTCCCCACCGACCAGCACGACATACTCGAGTTCTGGGTTGCGGTAGCTGTCGACGACGTTCTTGATGCCTCCGGCTACAAGGTTGGTGGCGTAGATACACTCGGTTTGTTGCGCCGCCTGACTACGCAGCGCGATCACCTCGTTGTCGTCGGCGAGATCGATGACGATGCCATCCGTTTCGACCCCAAGAGTCTGCAGCTTCGCTTCCAGGTCGACGACCTCCTGTGCAGTCCCTTCGATCCGACCGGAATCCCAGAGGATCACGGTGTCGTGATTTGAGCCGGCGTCGCCGCGGTCTTCCGGAAACGTGGAGATGAGGCTCAGATCACAGCTGGCGTTCTCGAGCAGAACATCTACCTGGAAAGCACTGGATACGTCGAAGGCGCCGTTCCTCCCGGTGACCCGGATGTAGTAGTCGCCTGTGTTGTTCCACGTGTTGGCCACGACCACCTCGTCACCTGTGCCGGCCTTGGCCGAAACGCCGATGATGCTCCTGACCTGGGCGCTGGCAAAGACATCCGGACTGAAGACAGACGGGGAAAAGACGCTCGGGCTGAAGACAGAGGGTGAGAACACGGACGGGGTGTACTCAGCACCGCTGAACACCGACGGCGAGAACACACTTGGGGAAAACACCGACGGCGAGAACACACTTGGGGAAAACACCGACGGGGAAAACACGCTCGGCGAAAACACCGACGGGGAAAACACGCTCGGCGAAAACACCGACGGGGAAAACACCGAAGGTGCGTAGGCCTCTGGGCTGAATACCGATGGGGAGAACACACTTGGGGAGAACACCGACGGCGAAAAGACGGAAGGAGCAAACTCGGCACTCAGCCGGTTCAGATCCTGCAGCGGATTCGCCAAGTCAGTGTACGCCTGAGCGATGTCCTTGAAGACGGCAAGGTCATAATCGGCCGGCAGGCCGGACAAGGTCACCGTAGCCGAGGCGCCCGGCGTCACATTGAATTTGAACCAGCGGGAAACGCCGGGTTGGTCGACGTAGCCGGAACCACCCGAACCGATCGGGAGGGCTCTGGTCCAGCTGTCGTTGTCCGGACCGGCGACGATGCAGGGCGAATCAGGCCCGATACCGAAGCCGGCCGTGACATAGCCGCTGTCTATTGACACAGAGTTGACAATCGCCAGGGCGAAGAAGATTTCTCCGTCTTCATCACCGGGGATGTCGAAACTGCCAAGCTCGATGGCATCAGCACCGAGTACCCCGTCGACACAGGAGGCCGAGTGGTTGACGGTAAGCGTTCCGGGAGTGTCGGGACCGGTGAGCAGAGTTCCGACGAGCCCCGTCTTGGTCCCGGTTTCCAGGGGAATCGCCTGAACCAGCGCAACGGTCCCGTTGGGAGGATCGGTGACTTCAAACGAGCCGATACCGCTTGCCTGGAAAGAGCCAACGACGCCGGCTACCTCGACAATGGCCGGGGGTAATCCTTCGTTGATTGTGCGGTAGCCCTCGCTAACCACGACCTCGAACTGAAGCGTCAGGCCGTCTGCTCCGTCAACTACAAAGCCTCCCGCCGGCGCCCAGGTCAGTCGGTTTCCGTCGACAGCAGGATCGCCCAGAGGCACCGAGCCATCAGCACCCAATGAGGAAGAGCCCGCGACGTAGTTGAGGCCGGGCGAGAGTTCGGCATAGATGGAATCCAGTTCCTGGCTGTCACCGGCAGTTTGGAAATCGGCGGCGATGGTGACTGCATTGCCGGCGACGACAGTTGGCGTGTCCGGGGTGACGCTGACGGTGAATGCGTCTGTCGTTCCGATGTCGAGTGTCAGGGTTCCCTCGAGGCTTCGGTTGTCGTCATCGTCGTCGTCATCGTCGATGTACGAACCGCTCATCCGGAAACCGAACTGATCCCCCTCGTCGACTTCGAGCGATATCGTGCCCGAGTAGCTGAATGCGTCCCAGGGCGGCAGACAGCAGTCCACCGGACCATCGTCCACCAAGGTAGAGACCTGCTCTGAAGTTCCGTCGAAGACGAAGGCTTCGAGGCCAACGGTGACCTGGTCCCGACCGTGGGAGCCCTCGTACGACCAGACGATCTCCCTGAGTCCGGGAGCGCCTGCAACCGAAGCGAAGGTCCATTCCCCACTATTGAGGCGTTCGTCGTCATCATCATCGTCATCGTCGTCGCCAGAACCGGGCACGTCGTAGCGGAACTGTGCGATCCCACCGGTGCCGTCGTTGAGCACGGTCAGCCGACCGTCTTCCTCCCCGGTCCCGGAGCCATCCCAGGGTGCGTCGAGGGCGGCACCGACTGGAGCAACAACAGCCATCATCGCAACAATGGCGAGTAACGCCCCCATCACTCCCAGAGATGCCGCTCGACCACGCAGACGAAGCAAACCAACCGCACGAGCCTTCATCGAATCTCCACTCCCCTCACAGAACAGGTGGCGCAGAACCTAGCGGATAGAAACCGGGGTTGGGGACGGTTTTCTGGGAGAACCAGGGTGACTAGCCCGGCCCGGGGTCCCATAACGGTTCCGCCGCCAGAGCTAGCCGCTCTACTCCCGGCAGTAGGCCGCGGCCGCCTGGAGAGCTTCGTCGAATCCCCAGGATCGACCGCGCTCTCGAGACGCGGTGCGGTCGGCGGCTGAGCCGTCCCCGGAGGCGTTCATGACCTTGGATTCCAGCTCCTCCGCCAGCGCCTCGGCTCGCGGTGTCTCGATTTCGTCACGCATCTGATCGGCCGCCCCCAGCAACTCGATCGCAGCCTCTGATTTCCCATCCAGGGCCGCCAGCACCGCAATGTCTTCGAGGAGGAACGCGGCAGCCCACCGATCTCCGTAAGAGCGATACTCCTCGGCGCTGATCGCATAGTGCTCGCGGGCGGCGGCGATGTCCCCAAGCCCTCGGTTGGCATTGCCCAGGTTGTTATGACTCACTGCGACCATCCACGCATCGCCGATTTCCTCATTGAGCCGCATCGCCTGCTCGAAGAGGGTGCCGGCCTCGTCAAACCTCTCTTGAAGGACGGCGATCATCCCCAGATTGGTGTTGGAGACTGCGATTGCCCACCGATCGCCGACGTCGGACCTGACCTCGAGAGCTCTCTGGTGGTATGCGCGCGCTTGCTCGAGGTCTCCCGAGTACTCAGCAACGACACCGAGGTTGGACAGCAGGCTGGCGATCCCGGGCTGGTCATTCAATTCCTCTCGAATCGCCAGGCTCTGTTCGTAGCTGCCTTGCGCCGTTTCGAGATCGCCTCGTTGCGCCGAGACGGTGCCGGCCAGGTGAAGCACTCTGCCTCTGCCTGCGAGATCGCCGATCTGCTGGAAACTCGCTGAGGCACCATCGAGGAACTGAGATGCTTCGTCGTAGCGCCCCTGCTTCCGTACAACCTCGGCCAGTGCCGCTTGGCACCACCCAATCACACTGGCGTCGCCGTCACCTTCGGCAAGTGCCAGGGCTTCACGCTCGACTTCTTCCGCCCGCTCCCATTCACCGACGAGTTCCAGCACCTGCCCGAGCTTCAGGAGCACATCGGCACGGCCGGTGGCCTCGACTACCGAGGCCAGCCGCTCGTAGTACTCGATCGCGGCGCCGTTTGCGTAGGCGGCCTGGGCCGCTTCGCCGGCGCGGCGTTGATACTCGATCTTCTTCGAGAGGTTCTCGCTGTGCCAGTAGTGATGGGCCAGGAGATCGAGATTGAACTCGACGGCACGCTTCCCGAACCCTTCGAGATATTGACCCGCCGCCTCGTGCAATTCCGCTCGAACACTGAACGGAATGCTCTCATACGAGACTTCCCTGGTGACGGCGTGCCGGAAGAGCCACCAATGGTCGTCATGGCGGCTGCGGGCGACAAGATCGGCGTCGCCCAGGGTCTCGAGATGAGTTTCGACCGCCGAGGCGGCACCAAGTTCTGCGTAGACGCCGGGGAGCATTGGTTCTTCGAATTCGCGACCGATAATGCTGGCCACCTTGAGCGTTCTCCGGGGCAGGTCGTCGAGCGAGTCGACCCGTCGTAACACCAGGGCTTGGAGGCTTTCGGGCAGGTCCAGGTCGGCCAGCGCTACCGGGTCCGAGATGTCTACCTGACGTCTCCGCAGATAGCTGATGATCTCCTCGATGTAGAACGGATTGCCCTGACCCCGCTCGGCCACCAGGTCGACCACCGCCGGGGCGACAGCCACTGATTCTCCAAACTGTTGCGCGAGCTTCGCCGAGATGACGCGATGCATGTCCTCGGTGGTTAGTTCCTCGAGGATCAGCTCTTCGAATGTCGGGAGACTCATCAGCCGGGTGCGATCTTTGGCGTCTATCTCGGACCGGTATGCGATCACGAGCAACAGCTGTGCCGCCGCGGTGTCTCGCACCAGAACCTCGAGCAAGTCCAACGACGCTTCGTCTATCCAGTGGCAGTCTTCGAGAACAATGACCAGGGGCCGTTGCCTCAGCTCGGCGAGCAGAACGTCCGACAGCAGACTCTCGAGGGAGGCCTTGCGCAGCTTTGGATCGAACCCCGCGGTGACGGGGTTGTTGGGTATCTCCAGTTCGAGAAGGTTATTGAGCAGCGGTGCACGCATCGCATGACCGGCGGCCAACTCGGCCAATGATCGCTCGACCCGGGCCCTCTGCTCGTCCTCCGCAAGATCATTGTCTAGGGCGAACAGGGCTCGCCACGGTTCGCGCCATGCCAGATAGCTGCTGTTGGTCCCGAATGCCTGCGCCTCTCCGAAAACGACGTGATGCCCCCCGGCTCTCATTTTGCGGACGACCTCTGCGACGAGTCGAGACTTGCCGAGCCCGGCATCCGCCATGATGCCGACCACGCGCCGTTGCCCGGAGAGGGCCGACTGAAGCCGATTCTCCACAAACGCAATCTCGCGCTCCCGGCCGACCATCGGCAATGGATACCGGCTGTGGCGACGCACCTTGCCTCGCCGTACTCCCGATAGCGAGAGTGCGGTAACCGGCTCGTTCTTGCCCTTGAGGGCCATGGGCTCCCGCTCGGCCCATACGTATTTGTCATCCGCAGCGGCCGCCACCTCGCCCGTCACCAGCACGCTCCTTGCCGGCGCCTTGCTCATCAGCCGGGCGGCAAGATTCACCGGATCTCCCAAGCAGGCGAAGGTCCGTCGCAGAGGATGGCCACAGGTTCCCGAGAGAACCCTTCCGACGGACACCCCGATCTGGATATCTTCGATGGAGGTCACGTCGGCGAGCGCCTGTATTTCGAGGGCGGCGCCGATGCTCCGGTTGGCTTCATCCTCGTGGGCTCGAGGCGAACCGAATACGGCGTACAAGTATGCGCCTTTGTCGCCCAACGTCAGTTGGAGCAGATTGCCTCCGAAACTGTCCAGCGCATGCTGCGCCTTGCGCACGAACTCGTCCAACTTGGCCGCCGCGGCGGGATCGTCGTCGAAATCCAGCCCACCAAACCTGATGAACATCGGGTAGACGGTGCGAAGCTCGGCCAGGAACGCCCCGCCCCCTCCGGCAAGCCGTTCGAAGATCGTGGGGAGAAGCCACTGTTTGGCGACCTCCTCGGGCACTTCTTCGAGATGACCGGCCGGATCCTTCGCGGGAACCTCAACCTGCAGACGCTCCACAATGCCGAACGTTCGGTCCTCATCGCTACGTGTCTGCTCGACTGGCACAAGCGGTCCGAGCGAGGCCAACGCCGACTCGTCGAGGACAACGTCGCCCTGCTCAGCGACTTGCTCAGCGGCGGCGAGATCGTCGATTAGCGACCCGGCCAGGACGTCGATGAGCTGCAGATCTGGGTCCCCTACCGCAAACCGGCGAGCCGCACCCACGGCCACTGCAGCCTTCAGCGACATCTCGACATTTGCTCCGGCGTCGGTCTCGACCACACCAACCCGGCGCATCGTCTCTTGCATGAGGAGAGCACACGCAGTCGCTTTCGATCCGTCGTCGCCGTCGATCCAGCAGGTGATTGCATCCCCACTGAAGTAGATGACTTCGCCGCCGTAGCGGTGGAGATCCTCGATGAGTGCCTCCAGAATCCGGTTGAGATTGGCAACCAGTTCCTCGGCGCCGCGATGCGCACCGAGTTCCGTTGCCAGCGCCTCAGTGAGCGGAGTGAAGCCGGAGATGTCGGCGAAGAGGGCGGCCCCGGTCACTCGCTCCCGCATCGAAACGCCGGCTGCGAGCGCCCGCCGTCTATCGCCTGCAATGTAGGACCGAGGGTCGTTGGGGGTCTCGAGCAGAGCGCGGTCGGGTACGGCCGATTTGCTCATAAAGCAGCCCTCCCCAGTGCGCCTGTCTCAGGAGAGACAGCGTAGACCGGGACATCGGCCATGTGTGGCGTCGGCCGGTTTCCACAGCCGGGTGCGGCTAACATCGCTCTCCGGTCGCTTCAAGGAGCCCGCGTAAGTGCGTATCCATCTCTTGGGCACCCGCGGGTCCTTGCCGACCCCCGGACCCGACTTCGTTCGCTACGGCGGCAACACATCGTGTGTTGCGATTGCCCGCGACGGCGAGGCGCCGTCGCTCATTCTGGACGCCGGTACGGGTCTGGCGACCGCCGCAAGCATCCTGGGAGAACGACCCTTCGTCGGCTCGATCCTGCTCGGTCATCTGCACTGGGACCATGTCTACGGGCTCCCGTTCTTTCGCAACGGTGACAAAGTCGACGCCCGCGTATCGGTGTACCTGCCGGGGCAGGACAACCCGGGTGGAATGTTGCACCGCGTGATGTCGCCGCCGATCTTTCCGATCGACATCCAGACATTGCGAGGCAATTGGACGGTATCCGGACTCGAACCGGGGACGGTCGAGATCGAAGGATTCACCATCCTCGCACTCGACATCCCACACAAAGGGGGACGCTCGTTCGGGTACCGCATCGATGACGGCACCAACACCATCGCCTACCTCTCCGACCACAATCCCTACTCGCTCGGACCCGGACCCGATGGCCTGGGTGAGTATCACGACACCGCGCTCCGCCTCGCTGCCGATGTGGACCTGCTGATACACGACTCCCAGTACACGCCGGCCGAATTCGAAGAACGCCACGACTGGGGGCACTGCAGCTTCGGCTACCCGATCAATCTCGCCAGAGTCGCAGGGGCGAAACGAACCCTTCTCTTCCACCACGACCCCAGCCGCACCGATGAGCAATTGGACGTGATGGCCGCCGAGCTGAAGGAGCCGGGCGTTGAATTCGCGGTTGAGGGGTCAACGATCGAACTCGGAGCGGAGAGCGATGGATAGCGGCTCAACCGGCGCCGAGCGCCGGCAAGAGCCCCCATCCACTTCGCACTCTCCAGGCGCAGGTTCCGAAGCACTGCGCCAGCGGGTCATCGAAATCCTTCACGACTTCAAACCGGCGCAACTCCCCATGACGCTGGGCATCGGCATTGTTTCGGGAGTCATCCTGGTGACTTTGACCATCTCACTTGCCGCGCTCGTGTTCCGCGGCGACCTGGCCTCCGGGCTCCCCACCGGTGTCGGCATGGCACTCTACGGGACCCTTGCGATCGGAATCGTCAGCGTTGTCGGCAGTGGGCTGGATGGGGTAATCGCCGGGGTCCAGGACAACACCGCGGCCGTGATCGGAGCCGCGGCCGCTGCCATCGCCGCAGGGGTGCCGGGCGAAGCAGCCATCCCATCGGTCATCGCCTTCATCGCTGTCTCGTCGGTCGTCACCGCGATCGCGCTCGGGGGCATCGGCTTCTTCAAACTTGGCGCTCTGATTCGATACGCCTCGACGGAGCCCGCGCCATCCTGTTCGATAGCCCGGACGGCAGTGCGGTGCTGTCCTCGACGGCGGTCGTGCGCTGGCTCCCCGGCGTGGCCCTCGGCATAGCCGTGGTCTTGCTGGCGCGCAGTCGGCGGGGTCGGTCGGTGGTGCCGTGGCTTATCGCAGCCACGATCGGCGGCTTCCACTTGGGACTGGCCATCGCCGGGGTGGACAGAGCAACTGCGGTCGAGCGTGGCTGGCTGCTGGGCGGGTTCGAAGGACAGGCTCTCTGGCAACCCGACGTGCTCGGGATGATCAGCGACGCCGACTGGGGTGCAGTGTTCGGGCAAACCGGGGCGATCGTCACCGTGATTGCGCTTGCCGTCATCTCGCTGATGATCAAGGTCCACGCTATGGACCAGGCGACCGGCGAGGACCTCGACGTCGACCGCGAGCTGACGGTCGCCGGGCTATCGACGGCCTTGGCCGCGCCCGGTGGAGGAATGCCCGGCTACATGCACTTCGCGCAGACACTGCTCATGCGGAAACTGGCCGGGCCTCACCGCGGCCCGGCACTTGTCGCGGTGCTCCTTGCTGGTGGCGTCCTGGCTATGGGGAGTTCCGTCCTCTCCCTCGTACCGACCTCTCTGATTGGCGGGCTGTTGGTCTATCTCGGCGCCAACTTGCTGGTCAAATGGTTGTGGGATACCCGCAACCGGCTCAGTGCCGGCGACTACATGCTGGTGGCGGGAGCCGGAGCCTCAGTCATCCTGTTCGGTTTCCTACCGGCAATCGCCCTGGGAACCGTGGTTGCCATCGTGCTTTTTGTAGTTCGCTACAGCCGTGTCGACGCCATCCGCCACTCCTATACCCTCGAGGTGTTTCGCAGCACCATCGAACGACCTCCCCTGCAGGATCGGGCGCTGGAAGAGTTGGGTCATCAGGTTGTTGTTCTCGAGGTCCACGGGTTTTTGTTCTTCGGGACGGCGCACAGGGTCTTCGACGACCCCCGCCTCAATCCCTCGACGGGTGATATTCGTTACGTGATCTTTGACATGGCCCGCGTTACCGGAGTTGACTCGTCAACATCCATGGCGCTTGCCAAGCTGGCCCGGCGGGGCCGGGCCCGGGGTTTTGACGTGCTCGTTGCCGGTCTCCCGGAAAACGGGGCCGAGCTCAACTCCGAACTCGCCAGTGGTGACCTTCCGGTTCAGGAGTTCCCCACGCTCGACGAAGCAGTCGAATGGTGCGAGGACCGTCTGCTCGAGACCCGCCGTGCAGAAGCAACCGACAATCAGGATCTCGCTCAGATGCTGACGGGAATGCTGGATTCCGGGCCAATGGCCGCTTCGGTGCTGGCCAAGTTCGAGCGAGTCGAACTCGAGGCGGGGCAGGTGGTCATCGAACACGGTACGGAGACTCCGGGCATGTTCTTCATCGAGTCGGGCAGCCTGACGGCACAACTGGAAACTGCGGGAGGAGAGACTGTGAGGCTGCGGACGATGCAGCGGGGCACCCTCATCGGAGAGATCAGTCTCTATCTCGGGGGCGCCACGACTGCCGACGTCGTTGCCGACGGCAAGGCAACGGTGCGCCATCTATCGGCCGAACAGCTCAGCCGGATGGAGACAGAGGATCCAGCAACCGCTGCCGCCATCCATCGCCTGGCGGCTCGCACCCTTGCCGGCCGGGTCCTTCACGCCGAACGTGCCCTCCGCACCCTGCGTGACTAGCGAGTCGTCGGATCAGACGCCGGAAGTGGTGTCACCAATGATGATGGAGGCGATCGTATCGTCGGCGGTGTCTCTCACTTCGTCCGGGAGATCGAAGCCTTCGTTGTATTCGATGATGATGCCGCCATTGGCGAGGTCGATCGTATAGATCTCTCCGCCCAGGGTGCCGGAGTCGATGCCGCTGATGATCTGACGCAGCACAACCTCCCAGTGATACACCTGCGAGGCAACCACTAGATCTGGTGCGAGTGGCGTCTGGTTCGACTGTGTACCAAACCAGAGGGCGTCGTTCTCCGCAGCTACGCCGACGGCACCGACAACCATCTGCGCCGTTCCGGTGAGAACATCCGCTCCATCTTCGATGTGGGCGCCGGCCGCCTCGGCGGCCAGGGCAACGTCACTGAAGGATCCTGTGTAGGTGACGGGGATGGCGGCTCCGGGATTTGTCGTCAACACCCCGTTGCGGAAACCGTCGACGAACAATTGGGCATCACCCACCTCGAGTGGGCCGACAACGCCGATGACGTCGCTCTCCGAAAGCAGCGCGGCGACGACGCCCATGACATATCCGCCCTCGTCGGATGCCACGGCATAGGAAGAGACATTGGACAATCCGAAGGTTTCTGCTGCCGTTCCCCAGGCAAATGCGGTCTCGGGATACTCGGCTGCAATGTCAACGAGGGAGGTGCCGTACTGGGATCCGTGAGCCAGGACGAGGTCGTATCCTTCGGCGGCGTAGGTGCGGATGGCCTCGGCGGCGTCCTCGGTAACGAACGTGTTGTCCGTGATGGCGATTTCGACACCGGAACGCTCTTCTGCGATGACGTTGGCGGCATCAACGATGCTCTGCGTGAAAGCGAGGTCGTCTTTGGCGCTCGGAGCGACGATCCCGATGCGGAGAGAAACGTTGGCGCCGACAGTCACGGAGTAGCCGACCTCGAACTCGACACGTCGTTCCAGACCGGCAACTTCGGAGGAACCGGAAGAGGATGACTCCCCGCGAGCGTCGACGACGAGCCGTTCGGATTCGATGCCTTGGCCTACGAGGTATGCGGTCACATTCTCGGCCCTGGTCAGGCTCACCTGGAAATTGCCTTCCTCCGTTCCTGCGGAATCGGTGAAGCCGACGACGGTCACGATGGGCCCGGGGTATGCCTCGATCGCTTCGGCAACGCTGTCGAGGATGCGCTCCTGCAACGCGTTCAGGTCCGTTTGCCCGCTGGCGAAGATGAGGGGCGTCACCGAGGTGATGCGCTGCAACTCCGAGTTGAGCACGTCGGCGCGGTCTGACGCTTCGGTCATGTCGACGACCTGGCCTATGCCGGGGACGTCGCCCACCACCGCGACGAGACCGGAGACTCCGCCGTCCGGGGTCACGCCGGTCAGAGTCGCCACGCCACCCAAGACGGTCACGTTGATCCTGTCGTAACCGGCGTCGGCGATCGCCTGCAAGGCCACCAATCTGACATCGCTCTCGGTTGTGGCGACGACCAACCCGGATGTGTCGAGGGGGCTCCCTCCTGCGAGGGCCGTGGCGGCTCCGATGGCTGCAGCCTGGTCCTCCGCCGTGGCGACGGCGCCGGTGAGATAGATGGTTCCCGAGCGCTCTTCAACGGCGATAACGCTGAGTCCAAGACCGTCTAGAACAGCTCGTATCTGGCCCGTCGGGGAGGCCGCGGAGGCCGCGGCCACGGTGGTCGTGGTTGCCGGTGCCTCTCCTCCGTCGGTTCCATCGCTGCGCCAGAAAAACAGCATCCAGGCAACAGCGGCGACGGCGACGACCGCAACAACGACGGCGAACACGGGGAACGAGCGCGCATGCTTGGGACGCACCCTCTCGAGTTCCTGAAGGGTGGCGTGTGCCGCGGCCAGTCGGTCTTCCGGACGGGCGCTGCGACGCGGCACCTCCGGCTCTGGTTTCTGCTGGGGCGATGGATACGAAGTCGGGATGGTGGGCTGTGGCTCGGGCATCGGTTCGTCGACCGGGACCGGCATTCGCTTCGGCACAGCCGTTTCCTGACGGGCTCGCGTTGCGGCAAGATCCGCCTCCCGGCTGCTGAACGGTGTCTCCTCGGGAGCGAGCTCGCGCTGACCGGCGACCGGCATCTTTGCCGGGGCTGGTGCGTCTGTCGTAGCGGTTTCGGCATCCTCTGCAACCTGGGCGGACCCTGGGTAAGTCGCTGATTCATCAGGGATGGGCTCGATCGTGGCCGCCGGCTCCTCCGTTGCCGGCTCTGGGGCGTGCGGCTCTGGGGCGTGCGGCTCAGGGGCCACCGGCTCTCGGGCGTGCGGCTCTGCCGGGATCGGCTCCTCGGAGCGCTGCTCGACTTCCCGGGCTTCGATGACAACAGGAGGTTGTCCCGGAGGCGGTGGTGGCGGCGGTGGAGTCGCAGGAGCCACCTGATCCGGTGTGACGATCTTTGCGCGGAGCTCTTCACCTATCGTACGCGGCCCTTCGGCTTCGGGAGCAGCTGCCGGTGCGACAGCATGTCGATGATCGACCTCGGCGCTCACCTTCTCCTTCAGCTTGCCGAGCTCTTCACGGTTGGCCGACAACTCGTCAAAAAGTCGATTGCGAGTGTCCTCGTCGGCGGCGTCGCGCAACAGCGCCCACAGGTCGTGCTGGCGCTCGGTGAGCGCGACAAGACGGGCAACGTCGTCGCCGTTGCCCTCAGCAGGAGGAGCACCCTTTTGATCCACAGTCACCCCTTCGACTGTCAGCCTGTGGCCAGCCCTCTTTATCGGCATCTTGCCCGGGATTCTGAACCGAGGATCGCTCAAGTCGCCGGACACCGCAACCGAACTCCCAAGGAATGGAGCCATACACCCACGAACCTCGTTTCTCCCAGTGTCTCCGGGGACATCTCTGATGATGTCGCCCGAAGACGCAGTCACTGAGGTGACCGAAGCGTTCATCACCAGCATGACGATCCATGAGCGGGACCCCTGGGAGTTCTTCGACTGGTCACGCAACACGTGGGGGTTTCAGCAGACGCTCGCCCTACAGACGCGGGTTCGGGAGATCATCATGCAAGAGGTTCCGTCACCGGAGCGGATGAGCCAGGCAGTCCGGATCACCCGAGCCATATTCGCTACAACGGGCGTCCCTTTCAACGAGAGCGCCCATGGCCTCGGCGATGCGTGCGCCGAGGTGTTCCGTAGCGCGCTGCGCCTGGGCTAGCTCTCCAGCGCTCGTCTCAGAAACGCCGCCATCTGGCCACGGGTGACCGATTCGTTCGGACAGAACCTGTCGTTGACAGGAGGGTTGCACCCCGCGGTAATCCCGGCTGCAGCCAGGCGACCAATGTCATCCTCGAAGACCGATTCATTGTCATCGATGAAATCGGTGTGCGGGCCCGTAGGTAGATCGAGCGCCCGCACTAGGAATGCCGCCATCTGACCACGGGTAACAGGATCGGTCGGACAGTAGTGGTCGTTGCGTGGTGGGTTACAGCCGGAGGTGATTCCGGCCGTGGCCAACTTCTCGATGTCGAGTTCGAACACCGAACCGTCGTCGTCCGAAAAACGATCACCGACAACTGCCGGCAGGCCAAGGGCCCGCGCCAGGAACGCCGCCATCTGACCACGAGTGACGCTCTCGGTTGGGCAGAAGAGGCTCCCAAGCGGCGGGTTGCATCCGACGGTCAACCCGGCGGCAGCAAGCCACTCGATGTCCCCTTCGAAAATCGATTCGTCGTCATCGAGGAAAGTGCCGCTGTCGGCAGGGGGCTCCCCATCGGGAGCAACGACGACGGAGAATCCGGTCGCCGTCGCCCCGGTGACTGCAATCGTGATCCCCTCCAATTCGACCGTGTCACCCGGAACGAGGACATGGTCGAGCTGGTATTCGTTGGGGGGTTGCTGGTGATGTTCGCGGAAGAGACCGGGGCAGAGGGTTCCAAAGAACGGTTGACCGCAGTCGTGGTCGACCAAGTAGACCTCGACACCTTCCCATGACGGTGGAATCGGATCGTATTGAGAGGACTTCCTGGCGCCGAGCACGTAAAACTGACCGGCGACGTCGGTCTTGACCGTCAACAGTTGTGTGCCCTCGGTGGTAAACGGCTCGAGGATCAGCTCCTGTTGCGACGGTGAAGCAACGACAACGTCGGCGGGGTCCACCCACCCGGATTGGTACCTGTTGTACGAAAGCGTGGCGTAAGGCAGCGGTTCGGTGAAGCGGTTGCCCAGCGCAGACGAATTGGCGCTCATCACGTCGATCGGGTTGTCGTACTCATATGCGGTGATACCAGAGAAAGAGTGCGGCCAATGCAAGGTGTGACCCATCTCGTGCACCGCAACGGCTGGAAAGCCGAACAAGGCGTTCTCACCGACGATGGCGTAGCGACCGTTCTCCGGAAACGTGGTCCCGAGGAAGGGGCAATCGGAAGAGTCGCCGCCACAGATTGGCCCCGGTGTGGCAAACCCTCCGCCGGTAATTGAGTCGATGATGATGATCGCCTCCGGCGACCCTTCGGGCGTGTAATCGGGCTGCTCGCCGAAGAAACCTGCTGCGCAGGAAGGATCATCGGGAACCGAACGCCCTGCGCTGAACACCGGCGTGTACAGACCGCCCGAGAGAGCCGAGAAGTAGCTGTTGCTGGCGCCTTCCAGTTGAGCGATCACTTCGCTCATGTCGTGGGTGACGGCCCCGCACAGCCAGACCTCGAAGTGATCCGCATCGAGCGAGTAGCGCTTCACGAAATCGACCTTGGGTACGAGCCCGTGGGGATCGGCGTCGAGAGAACTTCCCTCGGTTGTGGCCGCATCGGTGCCCGGTGTGACAACCACCGGCAGTTCCCAGTCCTGTACGACCCTGTCGAGTTGCGGTGGCGACGACGCCGAAGCTGCCGTCGGTGTGGCGGCGAATGTCGCGATCGTGGCGAGCGCAACCGCCATCGTCACCAGCGTTCTGGACCACTCCCCATGCACCCGCCGCCGCTCCTGTCCTCTGTTGACAACCTAGCCCGAGCCATACCATCGGCGATCGAGCCGAAAAACTTGAAACCGCACCCTAAACGTGTCAGCCCCGCACCATACATTTGTCCCTGGAGGACCCGATCAAGGGAGTCAAATGTCAGAGCTACGTGATCGCAACCTCCTGTATGCTCGCCTCGAAGAAGTGCTGGGTGCCGAACCCGCCGGGATCCTGATGAAACAGCTACCTCCGGAGAACACCGTGGCCACTCGATCCGACATCGAGCGGATCGAGGATCACCTCCGCGCCCACGATGCACGATTCGACGGAATCGATACACGACTCGACGGAATCGATACACGACTCGACGCAGTCGACGGGCGGTTCGATGCAATCGACCAGCGTCTGGGCCGCGTCGAGCAACGTATGGACAGGATCGACGACCGCATGGATCGTCTCGACGATCACATGCACGATCTCCACGGTGCGATGCGGGAGCAAACCCGCAACTACATCGTGGCTAACGCCGGGTTGATGATTTCGCTCACCGGAATAGCCGTCGGGGCCGCCGCCGTTCTCTAGACGGCTACGACCTGGATGCCTCGTAGATCTCGATGAACTCGTCTACCGAATGCGTCGCGATCGCCTCGCCGATCAAATCCAGAGGGAGATCGTCGAGCTTGCGGAAGCGGACGCATGATTGGCCCATGTCCATACGTTTTCCGGTCGCCTTGTAGGCGTCGACAAACCGGCCGCGGCTGTCGCTGTCGGCGTAAACGCCGGTGAGGTAGACGGCCATGTGGTTCTTCTGTGAAGCCAGCGCCGCCATCATCAGCGGCTTCTTGTTGTACGTGTTGGGGTACAGGCTCAGCGGAACCTCGTACGTGATCATCCCCCAGTTCATGGCCTCCTCGAAGCCGTCGGGGAGGTTCTCGAGGATCACATCCCGCACACTCTCGATGGCTTCGAGCCGGTCATCGGAAAGCTCGGAAAGGTACTGCTGAACGGTCTTTGCTTTCGACTGCATGGTGCGAGCCTATCCGTTCCACGAGCTGCCCGGGACGCGCGCCGCGTTTCCGCGTCTGGCGTACTTCAGGGCCTTATTAGGCGCTGAAGTACGCCAGAACCGGGCGGCCGGCCACTAGAGCCTGCGGAATAACCGTCATCTCTTGTCTTGTTGAGGCCGTACGATCTTCCAACGCACTGCACAAGGACACACCATGCCCACAAACCCGATTCTCGACGTCGTTGAGCTGAGCTTCCCGTGGGTGGGGCTCGACCCGTTCATCATGACTGTGCATCACGTCGACGACTATCCGGCCGGCAACGAGGCTCTTGGACCGGTGGCTTCGCTCGACGGGCGCCGCATCGGCTCCGACTTTTCTTACCAGGACGGGTGGAGCATGTACCACGGAGACGTGGTCCCCGGCTTCCCCCAGCATCCCCACCGCGGCTTTGAGACCGTGACGGTGGTCAGGCGCGGATACGTGGACCACTCCGACTCGCTGGGTGCAACCGCCCGTTACGGCGGCGGCGACGTGCAGTGGTTGACGACTGGTTCCGGAATTATGCACTCGGAGATGTTCCCCCTCATCCGGGAGGACGGTGCCAACCCGCTGGAGTTGTTCCAGATCTGGCTCAACCTGCCGCCCGAATCGAAGATGGTGCCCGCCTACTTTGCGATGCTGTGGAGCGAGGCCATCCCGACGATTGCCGGAGGCCCGGGAGTCAGCATCGATGTGATGGCCGGCGAAATCGACGGGGTTCGCGCCCCATCTCCCCCACCTGATTCCTGGGGCTCTCGATCCGATTCGCAGCTCGGTATCTGGCTAGTGCGACTCGATGGCGGAGCTCGCTGGGAGATACCGCAGGCGCCTGTCTCGGTGAACCGCATGCTGCACTTCGTCGATGGAGACGATGTCAGAATCGCCGGCACCGAAGCCCGCAAGGGCATCGGCGTCCAGGTTCGCCCCGACACGCCGGTAGTTGTCGAAAACCACGGCGCACCGGCTGAGTTTCTGCTACTCCAAGGACAGCCCATTGGGGCCCCCGTGTTCCAGATGGGCCCGTTCGTCATGAACACGCCGGAGGAACTCCGGCAAGCATTCGACGATTACCAACGCACCCAGTTCGGCGGCTGGCCGTGGTCATCCCGCAGCCCGGTCCACGCCCGCACTGACGGCCGCTTCGCCCTACACGCCGACGGCAAGGTCGAACACCGAGAGATGCAGGACACCTAGCAGCCACCAACCCAGGGTTCACAGCACCCAAAACGACAGCCACCAACCCAGGGTTCACAGCACCCAAAACGACAGCCACCAACCCAGGGTTCACAGCACCCAAAATGACTGCTACCAACCCAGGGTTCGGAGCTGCGGCGAGTCGCTCTAGGGCAGCTGTTCGGGGGTCGGGGGCGACTGGGTCGGGGCTGGGTCAGGCATGCTGAAGTCGACCGGCTGGGCACCAGAAGCACCAAACGGTAGGAACAACGCCGACGCAGTACCCCACGTGAAGTTGGTGTTCAGCAGACTCGTGTAGAACCCCATGATTGTGATGGTGTGTGGGCCGGCTGTGACGGGTGCCACGACGTGAGCATCACAAGTGCCGAAACTCTGGGCGGTGTGGGTCTTCACCGTGACGCTGGTTGGTGAATTCGGAACGTAGACGGTTCCATCGCCATCAATGGCGAAGGCACACCAGATGCCCTCGACCGCGAGTTCGGTGTGGTATTCGAGCGAGCTGGTCAACATCAAGTAGCCATCGACAGGCGCCTCGATGTCGAACGTGGCGAGCCGGGCATAGTCGTCGGGAGCCTTGTCGTCTGAGAAGCTGTATGAGGCAACTCGAATCAGATCGCCGGCGGCAAACCCACCGACCATGTCTGCATCGGCTGCAGTTCCATCGACGCCGAGATAGTCAGCGTCGTGGTCGTGTCCGATGGCGGAGTAGCCGGCATGGCTGTGTCCGGCCTCGGCGAAGTCTGCCGCTGTCATCCCTTCGAGCGTTTTGGCGTCGACTACCTGCCTGGTTGCGAGCCTGTGCATGAAGGCCGACATCTGCTCCCGGGTGACATTCGCAGTCGGGCAGAACACGTCGGGACCGCATCCGGTGGTGATCTCGTTCTCGTCCATCCAGGCGATGTCCCCAGCGAATATGTTGGTGTCCGGTACGTCGGTGAACCGGGTGATCGCAGCCGATACCGGCAAGACGGCGGCAGCAGTGATCACGGCGGTCATGATGATTAGTAGGCGGATTCGGCGGGTCATGCTGGTCCCCTCTTTCGAGTACGTCGGCTCGTTGTCGGGACGAGCACGGCACCGCCCCGATTCCCTGCCCTCACCCCCAAACCTACAGTCTCGGAGTTCAGGTTCTCAGGTTTGTTGGGAGCGATGACCCGCACCTGGCTACCCGGTTCAGGCGACTTCGACGGCCCCAAGAAATGGCGTACGGGCGACCCTCCCCCCGGGTCGCTACCGTTACGGCTACCCGCCCGAGTAGCTGAAGTGCATCCAGTCTTTGAGCGAGTTCCAGTTGCCGCCCCAGGTCCAGCCGATTTCGGCGAAGGCCTCGACGACAAAATCGTCGCCGAAGATCATGCCCGGCAGCTCCCGCTCCCGGTCCAGATAGGCATCGGCCAACTCGGGAATGATCAACCAGTCCTTGATGTACGGGTTGTGGAACGGGTTGATGTCGATCGCCAGCCCATACGCGTGCTGTGACCATGAATTCGATCCGACGGCCTCACGGCAGCCGAATGCGCCGCTGCCGTTGCCGTCGCCGGTGGGTGGCGCGTCGAGTTCCTCCTGGGTGGTGACCTTGAGCTGCTCGATGGGGAACCGGGCGGTGTGGAGTTGCTCGAAGATGCCAACGATGTCTTCAGCGAACCGGGCGTTGATGATCATCTCTCCGGTGTGGAACTCGCCGTCGAACCCGTAATGGGAGACGTTGATGTACGACAACTCGTCTCGGGTCACCGGACATTCCTCGGTCCAGGTGGATCGGGCGATCACGTCGTCGGGAACCGGCCCGATAGTGGCCACGAACTGATCGTCCGGCGGAGGAGGCAAGCGGTCGACGGTCTCGAGCCGACGGTCCTGGAGCTCTGGCGGGGTGGGTTGCGGGATGCCGTTCTCCCCGTCGGGCCCGAGCGGCAGGATGATGGTGCCCAGCCAGTCCGGCCGGGCAAACGGCGAGACCGTTGTGGTTGTCACCGGCAGGGTCGTCGTTGTTGTCGGCGCCGCTGGAGGCGCCGCAGTTGTGGTTGTCGGCGTCGGCGATGTTGTCGTGGCCACAAGCGTGGTCGCCGGTGGCACAGTGGTCGTCGTGGCCTCAGTGGTCCCGGCGCACCCGGCAAGGACCACGGCGGCAAACAGCAGCAGCGGGAATCTCCTGGTCACGGTGCCAGCGTACAACCAGCCGGTGCGAAAGAACGGAGCTCACTCCCGTCGCTCGAGGAGGCCGCGGACGTAGGCTGCCTGACCCATGTGCTGGGTGTCGTCGCCGATGATGCTCACCAAGCGCACCCCCGCCGTAACCGGCGGATCCCAGCGTCGGTCGACGATACGGTCCAGTTCGTCCGGGGTGATTGTGGCGAGGTACTCGAGGGTGCGGGCGTGCACCTCGTCGTCCGGCCGTACTTCCCCAACCTGGTCGCTGGAATGGCCGTAGCCGACATTCTCCGGATCCGGATCCAGACCGAAGCGGGCCGGCCAATCGGATTCGACCCACACCTGCGGCCGGCCGGTGATTCCCGACACGTGATGGTCCTGCACCCGGGTGAGGTGCCAGATCAGCCAACCGATCGAGTTGGCGTCCGAGTCCGGGCGGTAGGCGAGGTTGGCGGGCGTCAGCCCGTCGGTGATTCTGTGCACGCCGCCTTGGACCCGGTCAAACGCGTCCTCGAGGACCTCTCTGGTTTCCATCTCTCTCCCATAGGGTGCTTGCTATTGATCGTAGAGCGCCCAACAGGCAAGTCTTGCGTTCGTGGGCGCTGTATACGGCGCTGGGCGACGCCAGACTGCATTTACCATGAGCCCATGACAACGATCACCTTTCTCGGCGGCGCCGACACGGTCACCGGTTCCCGTTTCCTCGTCCGCTCCAACGGAAGTAGCACGCTTGTCGATTGCGGACTGTTCCAGGGTCCCCGGCGGGTTCGCAAGCTCAACTGGAAGGACCCCTTCTACGAGGCGGGCCTGCCCGGGTGCGTGTTGTTGACTCACGCCCATATCGATCACACGGGTTACCTACCCCGGCTGGTGGGGACCCACGGTTATCAGGGGCCGGTGCGAGCGACCCGGGCGACGACGGATCTGCTGTCGGTGATGCTGCCCGATTCGGGCCGGATTCAGGAAGAGGACGCCGAGTACGCCAATAAGAAGGGGTACAGCCGCCACAAGCCCGCGCTCCCCCTCTACACCGAGGCGGATGCTCTTGAGGCCTTGAAGCTGATGCGCCCGGTCGAATATCACGATTGGGTGGATGTGCCGGTGGGTCGGGCCCGCTTCAGCTTCGCCGGGCACATCTTGGGATCGTCACACATCACTCTCGAGACGGACGGCAGCCGGATCACGTTCTCCGGCGATGTGGGCCGGTGGGACATCCCCGTGTTGAAGGATCCGCAGCCTCCGCAAGATGCCGATCTGCTGCTCATCGAGAGTACGTATGGGGGTCGATCGCATCAGGATCCGACGGCCGATGCCAACGAGATGATGGCGCAGGTGTTCGACAAGATCGCCGGAACCGACGGCGTGCTGGTGATCCCGGCGTTCAGCATCGGGCGCACCCAGGAGATTCTGTACCGGATCCGGGAGCTGGAGGAGGCGGGTCGGATACCGTCGCTGCCGGTGTACCTCGACAGCCCGATGGCGATCGACGCCACCGAGATGTACGCCCGTCATCACGAAGAGCACGACATGGAGATGAAGGCGCTGGAGCAGTCGGGTTCTAGCCCGCTGCGGCCCCGGCAGCTGCAGTTCACCCACAGCATCGAGGAGTCGAAGCGGCTCAACAGCATGCGGGGCCCGATGGTGATCATCTCGGCTTCGGGGATGGCGACGGCGGGCCGGGTGCCGCATCATCTGAAGCGCCGACTGCCCTACCCGGAGAACATCGTGGCCTTTGTCGGCTATCAGGCGGAAGGCACGCCGGGGCGCAAGCTGCTCGATGGTGTCGACCGGATCCGCATCCACGGCAAGGACATCAACGTGCGTGCCGAAGTCACCCGCCTCGAGGCCTACTCGGCCCATGCCGACGAGGACGAACTGGTCCGGTGGGTCGCCGAGGCGCAGCCAAAGCAGATAGTCCTGGTCCACGGCGAGGACAAGGGCCGGGAGGCGATGGCGGAGAGGTTCCGCGACGAGTTTGGCATCGAGGCGCATCTCCCCAAACGGGGCGAGACACTGGACGTCGGCTAAGGGCGGCCCGGTCGAGCGCGGCGATGCACGTTGGACGATGGCACCAACCCGGCCGAAAGCCCGAGCGAAAGGACTCGCGGCGAGCGCGCCTTTCCCTCGCCCTCCTCAACCTGCCCGCCGGGCAGGCAAGACCAGCGGAACGTAGCGACGCAGAAGGGTCAGGCGCCCGCGAGGTTCAGTTAGTAGCCGTCCAGGTCAGCGGTCCCCAGTCGCAGTTTGAGCCCAGCAGGCTATCTCCCGAGATGGTTCCCGATGCCTGGGATGGGGAAGTAAACGTCCCCGTCCAATCGACAAACGTGCCGCTGTAATCAAAGGAGCCGCCGGTGACCTGCTCGGTGAAGAAATATGTCGAAGTCCCATCGCCCGACAAGGTCAGCCCACCACCACAGGCATAGCTGTCGACCACCACACTGATGGACAGGTCAGAGACCTCGTTATTGCCCGCGGTAGCCTCGAATGAGATGCTTCCTGTCAGGCCGGGCACCGACTGCATTGGCCCGGTGAACGTTCCGCCTGACATCCCCGGCTGGGTAGTCGAGGTGGTCGGGCTCGTCGTAGTCGTCGACGATGTCGGAGGTGGCGGCGTGATCGGATCGAGGTCGAGGGCCCGCGCTAGAAACGAGGCCATTTGATCACGACGTACGGGGTCTGCCGGGCAGTACCTGTCGTTGGTCGGCGGGTTGCAGCCCTTTGTGATCCCCGCGGCAGCCAACTTGGCGATGTCATCCTCAAAGATCGAACCGTCATCATCA
>CAMYKI010000024.1 GCA_947258985.1 uncultured Acidimicrobiaceae bacterium | reverse complement strand
GTTGCGATTGTCCATGGCCTGGTCGAGCTCGGTAAGAATTCCGCTGGGACCGCTGAGCGCTATGCGGGCGGCATTCTTGACCTCGACTGCGATGTTGATTCCGCTTTCCAGGGTTACAACGACATCTCCGACCTTGGATCTCGACCCCAGAGTCCCGCCGTTCGAACTGGTGCGTTCGACGACACACCCGCCGAGAACCCGCGCCTCGCTGCGCAGAATCTGTTCGACGACATCCTCAAAATCGCGGCCCTTTGCGGTTCCCCGGAGTGCTTCCTCGTCACGTTGCTGGGTGCCGATCACCAGGTCTCTCATTTCCTGGAATCGTCTTTCCAGGGTCTCCACAATCCGGCCCAGGCCGCGCTCCGCCTCCGACGAGTCGAGTGCTTCTTCGAGCCTCGTTGCCAGGAGCCCTCCGGGTCCAAGCATCTCGGTGATGGCCGCCACCAGTTTGCCGCTGTGGCTGTCCGCCCGATCCGGGTCGAGCCGGGCGAGTGCTGATGCGTGGACCTGTTCGAGCTCGGAAAACACCCGGGAGGTAAGGGAGGAACGGATCTCCGGGTCGAGCTGAGCGGCGAGGGTTGCGCTACCCGCATCGACTGCATCCGACAGCCTTTCCTCTGCGGCCTCGCCCACCGTGTCGAGAATGCGGCGAACCTCGTCGCGCATCGTGTCGATCGTGGCTTGCATGGTCGTAGCCATGAGGCCGTGAACACCGAGTCCGATTGCGCGTGCAAGCTGTTCCGACAATTGCTCGTTTGGTAGGTCTCTCAGATAGGCGGCCACGGTGGAGTTCTCGAATACGAGGTCGGTCACGCTGACGACGTCGCCTTCGATCGCCACTCTCGGAGAATTCGCTATTGCGTGGCCGGCAGACTCTGGGGGAGTTGATGCATGGGTCATATCCACAAAGCTATCGGCCGCCTATGACAGAAAAGACCGCGTCGAGGACACGGGATTGAAGGTCAACGGGTCGTGATGTGGTGTAATCGACCTATGCAGGTAGACGCGAACGCAATCGAGGCGCTCCAGCCCCGGCTGCAGAAACTCACCGGGCTGCTCGAAGACGTACGTCTTGACCTACCGACCGACGGTAGGGACGATGCCGAGCAAGCTCGTGTTGCGGTCGTTCGTACCATCGTCGAGTACCTCATCCCCAGGCTCGAGGAACCCGAGGCCCCGGTCGTTGCCGCCATCATCGGATCATCCGGCACGGGCAAGTCGACCGTGATCAATTCGCTCGCCAACGACCGCATCAGCGATGTCGGGGCGTTACGACCCACGACCCGCAATCCGGTGCTGTGGGCCCATCGGGACCATGGCAACCGCTACTGGTCTGAGTTCGTCGCAAGGGTGCGCGAGCGGGTGGGCGCAACCGTCGAAGTGGTAATCGGCGACGATGAACTCACTCAGCAGCTGACTGTGATCGACACACCGCCGGCCGAATATGTTGCCTCCTCGGGACGTCGCCCGTCCGTCGATGCCCTGGCTCTCGCAGATCTGTGTGTGTTCGTCACGAGTCCAAGCCGGTATGCGGACATCTCTGCTTGGGATTTTCTGCGTGAGATCAGGTGGCGGGGCGTACCGATGCTCTTCGTCCTCAACCGCCTTCCCCCGGATAGAGATGAGGCCGTTGCTCTGCTCAACGATTTCGCCGCCCGCCTCCACAGCCACGGCCTGCTGTTGGAGCCCGACGCTGCGATGGTTTTTGGAATCAACGAAGCTCTTGGCGACAGGTGGCATGGCGGTCTCGATCCCTCTTCGGTCGGTGCCCTGCGCAACGAGCTCGGCGCCGTATCCAATTCGGGCTACCGGAAGACTCTGGTGGTTACCACGGCATTCACGACGGGTCGGAACGTCGTCGACCGTTGTCGCCTTCTCATAGGGGAATTGCGAGAAGAGGCTGCCGTAGCCGCCGACCTCGATGAAGCCGTCACCACCTCCTACGCAGCTCAGGTCGGAGAGATCGGAGCGATGCTGCGCGAAGGAGCGCTCAGCGACATGGCGCGGCACAAGACCTGGTCTCAGGCGGCAGTTGACCTGACCGCGATTATCACAAGGCGTGCCGGCGTCGCGGCCCAGGACACGTCGCGCCAATGGATGCAGAATCCCACAGGGTCCCTTCTCCTCGAAGGCGAGGGAACTTCGCTGTGGCGGCACACTGAAGACACCTCGTGGGATGTGCAGGGTCTGCTCGAGGATTGGGAAGGCGCGCTACAAGAGATCGCCTCGCGAACCTCATCGACGAGGTCGCTACGACCACGGGCGGCTCAGCGGCTCGTCGCAAAGGCGTGGAGATTGATCGTCGACCCAACTGCCGATGCCTCATGGAGAGTTCGTCGTCGGTTCAAGTCAAATCTCCCCGAGTTCATCGTGGCCGGTCAAGACAGCCTGGTAGCGGTAGTAACTGCCGCGCTGGAGGTTGATGCCGGCCGCTTCCGGCAACACCTCGAGACCAATCCGGTTCTGGTCGAGCAGCTGGAGCGGAACGTTGACACGATTTCGGCGCTGTTGCGCGGCGAAGCCCCCCAGCTGGAGAGCGTCCCGGATCTTGATGAAACGACCGATTCCGTGCAGGAGGGACCTCTCGATGCGTGATGTCCCGGAACTGCTCGACGCAATTGATCTCGTGATCGCCCGAGCCCAGGGGATCGTCCCCGCCGACGTCCTCGGCGGTGCGGAGCAGTTGGCTGCGGAGATCCGCGATCGCCGAGGCTTTCTCGGAGAGACCCTTGTCCTTGCAATCGCCGGCGGTACCGGCACCGGCAAATCCAGCCTCGTCAATGCTCTTGCCGGGGAGATTGTTACCTCGGTCAGCGTCCTCCGCCCGCACACAGATGAGCCATTCGCCGTCGTACCGGAGAACCCCGAACCGGCGGTGACGGTTCTCCTCGACACACTCGACATCGCATATCGCCACGAGCATGAGGCGTTCACGAGAACGGCGATCCTCGACCTTCCCGACATCGATTCAATCGCCGACTGGCATCGGGAACGAGTTGAGGATCTGATCCCCAGGGTCGATGGCGTTATATGGCTGTTCGATCCCGATAAGTACCGAGACCCCATCGTTCACGACGAGTTCCTGGCGCAGCTGTCGGAGCACCGCAGCCAGTTCATCTTTGCGCTCAACAAGATCGACAAGCTCCGCCCAGCCGATCTACAGACAGTTAGACAGGATCTTTTGGACACCCTGGCGGCGGACGGCTATCTGCGGCCCGCCCTGTTCGCTTTGGCGGCCGATCCGCCCGGTATTGCGCCCCGCGGCATTGAGTTGTTTCGGGAGCACGTCACAGAACGTATCGACACGAAGACCGTCATGTTGCGCAAGGTAATCGGGGACAGCGCCCGAATCGTGAAGTTGATCGGCGAAGCTGCCGGCGTCTGGCGGGGAGCCTCCGTCGATTTTGAGGCGAGTTGGGAGCGGGTGCGTGGAGAGGTTCTTACGGGTATCGGGGCGTCTTCTACCCAGGCGGATCGGGAAGACGCCCTGTGCCGGTTGGAAGACCTCACCGCCCTCATAGCCGTGAAATCGGGTCCCCTGTTGGGAGAAGCGGTCCGTTCGGTGGCCGATCGGCAAGCGATCGAGTCGGTCGTGGCAGAGTTAGCGACATCTGCGACATCGGCCGATGTCCCCAGCGATGGGCTGTGGGGGAAGCTCACTGGTGCAGAGCCGGCCGCTCTGACTGATCCACGGGCTGGGATCCTCGACGAGGCTCTCGGTCGACCCCTACGAGACATTCTCTGGAAGCGAGCCTTGCTGGCCGCAACTGTGACCCATGCGGCCGTTGGCGCCGCCCAGTTGGACGACCGTATCGGTAACGACGTCCTGCAGACTCCCGACACGGCCGATGTCGATCATCCGGACGGTGACGACGCGACGAAGCCCGATGTACCGATGGAAGCGACCTCCGGCGACGGTGCCGAGATCAGCTCCGCTGAGGGGCAATGACCGACAGGGCGTCGTAGGCGGGCGTGATCTCGACCGAGTCGGCTTGTCCGAGCAACTCTCCGTCTGCTTGGAAGGCAGCGGAAGGCTCAGCATGAACGATGAGTTTCTGGAACTCGTGGAAGACGTGTCCGCCGCGCTGACCCTCTGTGCGCCCCTGCATGAGCCCACGGGCAGCCAGCCCCAGCGTCCGCTGCACTGAGAGGCTCTCCATGGCCAGGGCAGTGGGCCCGTCGCCATGGTCTTTCGTGAGTCGCAGCGGGACGCGTCCCCAATATGTGTACAGATCGTGGACCTGGACGAGGACGGACGTGGCGTGGACGCGGTCGCCTTCACATTCGATGAGCATGTCGGCGGGCCGGGAGTGGTACTTGCGAACGACCTGACCGGCCGCGATGGATAGGAAGGTGAGCGAGGAGAAGTGGTACTTCGAAGTTGGCCGCCGATCCGATACAGCAACGACGTCGGCGTCGATTCCCATGCCGAGGGAGAACACGGCATATTCCGAACGGGCGGCAAGAGGGTTCTCCGTTGCGATGTGGGCGAGATTCATCGTGCGAGGCTGGCCGGCCACCAGTCGTGAAGCCGCCTTCTTGGGCTTCAGCGGTATGCCGAGTAGTCGCGCGACGACGTTGGTGGTCCCGGTAGGAATGATGCCGAGCGACGTGCCTGTGAACGCCAGCCCGTTTGCCACGTGATGGATGACTCCATCGCCGCCCATCGCGGCGACCACGGAATAGCCCTCGGCAGCAGCGTCGGCGGCAGCTTGCCTTGACTCCGCGGGGCCATTCGGCCACGCCGTTGTGACTTCGTAGCCCTCGCCGAGCGTGGCTTCGACATCGCGAAGAGCGGCACCGGTGAATCCAGATGCTGAAGGGTTTGCGATCAGAAGGAGCGTCTTCATCGCCGGTAAGGCTAGGCCTCCCTCGCACGCTAGCGATAGCTATGGAAAGGACGGAAGGGCGGGGAGTCGTCCTAGGAGGCGATCATCTTGGCGACCCGATCGCGCAGATCGGTCGGCCGGAACGGCTTTGTCATGAAGTCATCGGCGCCACCCTCTTGGGCCTGGACTGCGACCTCGGGCTGAGCGTGGGCGGTGAGGATGAGAACCTTTGTTTCCCGGGTGGCGTCATCGGCGCGAAGACGTCGCAGGACTTCCCACCCGTCCATACCGGGAAGCCCGATATCAAGGACGATTGCGGCAGGCAGCGTCGCTCGAGCGGCCTCGAGACCAGCTATTCCGTCGGCAGCACCGACGATGTTCAAGCTGAGCTCTCTCAGGCATACCTCGATGAGCCGGCGAACGCTCGCAGAGTCTTCCACAATCAGGATTGATTCCGTCACGTAGTCAGTATCGGCGGATGTCATGGTTTCTGCAGCACTTTTCTATCCGCGGCACCGCCACCAATCGGGTGAGTCGTCCCCGAGGAAGTTGCAGAAATGGCAGAGGTCCCGGGTTAGGCGTAGCCTTCTGAATGGACAACACGGCGAGCAAAGGAAAAGAGTCATGGACGCGTTCCGCAATGAGCCCTATTCCGACTTCTCCGCGGCCGAACCCCGGGATGCCTATCTCGATGCGCTCGCCACAGTTGCCACCAAGCTAGGCGGCCACGTTCCTTTGGTGATCGACGGCAAGCCGGTTGCCACCGACGACCGCATAACGAGCATCGACCCGGCGCAACCGGATGTCGTCGTCGGCACCACCGGCCTGGCGTCACGGGCCGAAGCGCAGCTCGCCGTCGATGCGGCCGCGCGAGCTTTTGAGGACTGGTCGAGGATGCCGGTCGAAGAAAGGGCCGGCTATGTGCATCGCATCGGCGATCTCATGGCTGAACGGAAGTTCGAGCTCTCTGCTTGGATGACGAGGGAGGCTGGAAAGAACTGGGCCGAATCGGAAGCCGATGTCGCCGAGGCGATCGACTTCTGCCGCTTCTATGCGCATCAAGCCGTCCGGCTCGCCGAGCCCGTATCGGTGGTCGAGTACCCGGGCGAGATCAATGAATCATTCCTTGTTCCGATGGGTGTCGGTGTTGTCATCCCACCGTGGAACTTCCCCCTGGCGATCCTCGTCGGCATGAGTGCCGGCCCGGTCGCAGCAGGCAACACGGTGGTGCTCAAGCCCGCCTCCAACACTCCCGTTCTCGGCGCCCACTTCATGGACATCGTGGCCGAAGCGGGTCTTCCCGACGGTGTCATCAATTTCCTGCCGGGTCCGGGATCGGACGTAGGCGACTTCCTCGTTGATCATCCGGAGATACGTTTCGTCAATTTCACCGGTTCGAAAGAGGTCGGGCTCTACATCGCGGAGCGGGCGGCAGCTGTCAACCCGGGACAGCGGTGGCTGAAACGGGCCTACATGGAAATGGGCGGCAAAGACGGGCTGATCGTCGACGAAACGGCCGATCTCGAGTTGGCCGCCGACGCCATCGTGAAGAGTGCCTACGGTTACCAGGGGCAGAAGTGCTCGGCTTGCTCGCGGGCAATCGTCGTCGAGTCGGTGTATGACGAGGTGCTGTCTCGCGTAATGGATCTGGCTGGAGAGCTCGAGATTGGACCGGGGTCCGAGAACTTTGCGGTGGGTCCCGTCATCTCCGCTGCTCAATACAGATCCATTCTCGAGGAGATCGATCGCGGCAAGAACGAGGCTTCGCTCGTCCTTGGCGGAGCCGCCATCGAAAAGGATGGTGGCTACTACATCGAGCCGACGGTATTTGCCGGAGTGCAACCCGAGCACCGCCTTGCCCAGCATGAGATCTTCGGCCCGGTACTCTCGTTCATCGGCGTCCCCGACTTCGATACGGCGCTCGCCGTCGCCAACGGAACCGAATACGGGCTCACCGGTGGTCTCATATCGTCGAGCACAGAGCGTATCGAGCGGGCCAAGCGCGAATTCCAGGTGGGCAATCTCTACATCAACCGGAAGATCACGGGTGCTCTGGTCGGGGTGCAGCCCTTCGGTGGCTTCAAGATGTCGGGCTCCAACTCCAAGGCGGGCGGCCCCGACTATCTCAGGCTCTTCATGGAAATGAAGACGGTTGCACAACGCCCGGTCTGATCTAACCTAAATCAGCAGGAAGTCAGGCGGTGGGAAATACCCCGAGATTGCATGGTCGGGTGCGACAATCACCCGACCGCCTTCCCCGGGTGCCTTTATGGATATCACAAAGCTCTTACGCGGCCGAACCGTCGTCGACGTGTTCGCCATCGGGATTGCGGTTCTGAGCGTCGCCGTCGGCGTTTCCGCAATGAGTGCCGACAGCGCCGAAGCAGAATCGACGGCGGCCAGCGCATCCCTCGAGAACCAGACGACCTTCGCCCCTGCGCCTGTAGCGAAATCCGAAACCGCCACCAGCGGGGTCGCCATCACGCCGGAGGGGGGGACAGAATTGTGGTCGGGACCGGAGCAGGATCCATACTTCCGCATCCACGAGGGGATGGCATTGGGTTTCACCCACCGCCAAGACGATTGGCTCTTCGTCACCACCAATTGCAATGACACGGCCTGGGTGCGCGCCGATGACGTCACCATTGTGGCGCCGGGCAAACAGCAGGCGCTTGGCAATGGATTCGATGTGTCGGAAGCCGTGGTTGTCCTCGATGCAGGTCACGGTGATCGTGACTGGGGTGGCGTCGGTCCCAGCGGTCTCAGCGAAAAATCCGTGAACCTCGACATTGCCAACCGGGTGAGCATCCTCATGAAAAGCGGCCATGACGTCGATTGGGCGACCGGTGCCGTCACCGCTGGTTCGACGGTTTCCGCATTCCGTGATGTTGTCGTCACCCGGAGCGTTGACGGACCCAACGACGGCGACTTCGAGGCAAACCTGACATACCGGGCAAGCCTGGCTACCGCAGCTGCGGCGGACGCGTTCGTATCGATCCACAACAACACGGTTCCCCGGATCGACACCGATATCCCCGGGTCCGAGGTCTTCTACTCCACTGCGGTCGACGGCTCCGATCGGCTTGCCGGGATCATCTACGAGGAGTTGCTGCTGAGTCTTGGTGCCTTCGAAGCAGACTGGAGCGGCGGTGAGCTGCTCGGCGCCCGGGCCCGCCTCAACCCGGACACCGAGGAGGACTACTACGGCCTCCTGCGGCGGGCGACGGTGCCGTCCGTCATTGTCGAAGGCGTGTACATCTCAGAGCCAGATGAAGAAGCGCTGTTGGAGACCGAGGCCTTCCGCCAGGCTTATGCCGAGGCCGTCTACCGCGGTGTGGTGAGGTTCCTCACGACGGACGACGCCGGTGCAGAGCCGAACCGTCCCGAGTACTTCTACGATGACGCCGGAACGGTCTCCGGCTCGGTGTGCGTAGTCCCCGAGCAACCGTAGGGTCGGGCGGATGCGGAGACTGATTCACGCGGCTGTGGTGGCGCTGCTGGCTACGTCGTGCACCGCAGGGGCAGCTGAGACCACCGTCACCTCAACCCCTTCGTCCACGACCGCGGCGACGACCATAACCACCACGAGCACGACTACAACAACCGTCGCTCCAACGACGACAACGACAACGACGACGACCGTGCCGCCGACACCGTACGGTGTCCCCGGAGAACCGGCGGCGACTCAGGCTGCACCGTCCTCTGGCCTTGCCGACGGATTCGGCGGTGTCGGGCTGGTCACCATTGCCGCCGGGGGTGCTCCCCTTTATGAGGATCGCGCGTTGGAGTCCTTTGTTGTGGCGCGCGAGGGACTGGTGTTCCCCGCCCAGAGGATGAACGGCGAGTGGATAGAGGTTTTCACGTCGTGTGATGCCCCCGCCTGGGTCAAAAGCGCCGACGTCGCCGCTGAGTCTCCCGCCGAGGCCGCAGACATCGGCGAGGGCTTTGAGCTCTCAGCAGCGACCATCGTGCTCGATCCGGGTCACGGTGGACCATGGAACACCGGTGCCGCCAGCCCGTCGGGAATGGCAGAAAAGACCGCTAATCTCGACGTCGCCCAGCGGGTGCGCGACCTCTTGAACGAGGCACGGTCGGTGGACTGGGTAACCGGAGAAATTCTCAACGGCGAAGATATCCCGGCCGCCGACAGGGTGATTCTCACCCGTGTCGGCGATGGTGAGGATGGCGATTACGAGGCCGGGTTGTTCTTCAGATCGTTGCTGGCCAATGCAGCAAACGCCCACGCCATGGTTGCGATCCACCACAACGCAGGTTGGGAGGTATCGCTGGACCGGCCCGGGAGTGATGTGTACTACCAGTCTCAGATAGTGGAGTCCCGGCGATTCGCCAAGATCATGGTTGAAGAACTGCACCGCGGCTTCGGGCCCTTTGAGGCTGATTGGGTTGGCGCCGCTGAGGCGGGCGCAAAATCCCGGCTCAGTCCCCGTGAAGGAAACCCGCAGTACTACGGAATTCTCCGCTACAGCGAGATGCCGACTGTCATCGCCGAGGGTGCCTACATTTCGAACCAGTCCGAAGCCGACCTCATTGCGACCCCCGAGTTCCGTCAGGCATATGCCGGTGCGATCTACCGGGCTCTGGTCAGATTCCTCACGACCGACGACGTAGGCGACGGCCTCGACAGCGATCCTGTTATCTGGACCGGAGACGCCGGGAGCGGCGATGCGCGTCCGGAGTGTGAGATCCCCAGTCAGGGCGATCGCTAATCGCGGAAGACCCAGCCACGCTCTTCTGCGAGTTGTCTGGCTTCCTCATCGGTCATGCGGACCAATGCGCCATATGTGAGCCCGCGTCGCTTGACCATCAATATGAAAGCTTCCACCAGCTCGGGGTCGAACTGTGTCCCTGATCCGTTGCGCAGCTCGCGAAACGCCTCCTCCTGGGTCAGCGCCATGCGGTAGGGACGGTTGCTGGTCATCGCATCGAAAGCGTCCGCAATAGCCAGGACCCGGGACTCGATGGCGGGGGTTTGCCCGTGGTCGCTGTGTGATCCGTGATAGCCGCCACCGTCGTAGTGCGCATGGTGATCCGATGCGATTTCGACGAGGGGATGCAGCCATTCGACGTCGTTGAGCAGGTCATCGATGTGGTGCACGTGGCCGCGCATTGCTGATGTCTCGTCCGCAGTGAGGCGGCCGCGCTTTTTGAGAAGCTCGCGAGGAACCGCCAGCTTGCCCAGGTCGTGAATGAGGGCCGAATGCCTGATCCGTTCTTGCATGTCGCCGCTGAGCTTCAGTTCCTGAGCCAATTGCACGGCGAAGATCGCCACTCGTTCGGTGTGTCCTCTCGTGTAGAGGTCCTTCGCCTCGAGTGTCTTGACGAGGGTGGCGAGCATGCTCTCCCGAGCAACCCGCAGTCTGCCCAGTGAGGCAAAAAACAGATGGCTGATCAAGAGCGTTGCGATTACGAGCAACAGCATGGCGTTGAACGTGCCGTTGTCGATTGAGTACTGCACGTAGGCGTAACCGAGAAATCCCCCCATGGCTCCGAGGCCGACAAAGCCGATGAGGATCTGACCAAGGTTTGACCACGGTCCCGCCAGCTTCGAGCCGAAAACCTGGCGAACGACGAGGCGGGTGAGTGCGGTGCTTACGAAATCGGCTGTGGCGGCAGCGATGGCCCCGGCAGCAACAACGTGAAGGAGGCTGGCGGCGCTGACGTCCGTGGGGAGGAGCAGAAAAAGGGTAAGGGCGGCGGTCGCCGCATTGAGAGTGCCGATGCCGAGGTTGGCCAGGGGTTGGAAGAGGCGACGATCGGCAAAGTCTCTCGGCTGCAAGAAACCGATGAGAGACATCGCGAGCAATCCGCCGATGGCTTCTTCGGGCCCGAGGGCGACGCCGGCCGCCACCAGGACCGCGATGCCCGGCGACGTCATCATGAGATCGTTCACCTCAACGGCGTAGAACTCCAAAACGAAGAAGGCAATCGCAAACGCGGCCCAGAGCAGAACCTCGTCCGGCAGTCCGTAGACGTAGAGGGCGGCGGCCGGGAGGGCAACACCGATCGCACCTAGGGCGGCAGCGTAAACACGCTTGCGGCGTTGCTGTATTGGATATGGAGTTTCGTAATAGGCCATGGACCTGCAGATCGGGAGAACCGACAGTGTTGGGGAAGTTGTGGAGGACCGGGTCGAGAGCTAGCCAATCTTGACGCCGGCAGCGCTGCTCATGAGAGCGGCTGCGAGACTTCCAATTGCCAATAGGATCCTTGTCGTCTTGTTACGCATTGGATCACGTCCGATCCGGTTTTTTCTCTGCCCAACATGGTTGAGCACGAAGGGTATTGCGCTCCGCTAAGGGATCACCCGGCCCGGTCCGTTCCACAAATCTGTGTTGTCTAGGTGCCGATCTTGCCCCATGCCTGGTGGCGCTACGCCACCGGTCCGCCCAAAGACCACAGTGTGTAGCCACGAGACTAAGTGATGCGCTACTGCAATTGCAAGAACGCTTTTCGCGGCTCCCCAGGTTCTGGAGAATGCTGTCCCTCAATAATTGCCGGCAAATCGCTCGCGAAGCACCACCGCACCGCCCGGAAGCTGCAAAATGATCGTGTCTCCGCCGTTGGACCACACCGGGTCGGATGCACACCAGAAGAGATCGCCGGGGGAGTCTGCGCCGCATCCGGAATGGACCGTCACCGTCTCGCCCTGTGCGAGGGTGAACCCATCGGGAAATACGAATCGGTGTTGGGTTGACTCGTCACGAAGAGTGAAACCCGACAGATCGGCCGTGCCGGATTCGTTGGTGAAGGCCACCCATTCATCGTTTGCGTTTTCGGCGTCGCGACCTGCAGGGTCGAATTCGTAGTCGGCGATAGCAACGGGTGGCGCAATCACCTGCGGTCCGCACGCAGTAGGGGACCACATGCCGAGTTCGTCGTGGGCAGCCCGGTCGCCGGCGGAGACGAATTCCGGTTCGAGCTCATGCCCCGACTGCAGGGCGAGGGCGTCGCCGGATCCGACGAGGGCGGAATTGATGTTGCGGTTGTTGGCATAGACGTAGCGAAGAAGCCGGCCGAACCGGTCGGTATCTTCTCCATCGGCGACGACAGTCAGGCTGGCGTCTTCGAGGAGGATCTCGAGAGCGTTCCTGGCGTCGTCGCCGTGGCACTCGTCGCCTTCCGGGGCATTGATCCCGATGAGCCGCACCTCGGCGCGGGAGCCATCGCCTCGCGAGACTTCGATTGAATCGCCGTCAAAGACGTAGAGCAGTTGCACGATCTCGCTCGGTCCCGTCTCGTTCCCGGATGTCGCTGCCGGCAGAGTGCTCGACTCGGCATCGGAGGTCGCGGTGTCATCACTTGCGCTGCATGCGGCGAGAGCGATTGCGGCTACCAAGAGAAGGCGAAACATACGGGCCGCACGGTAGCGCCGGATGCGGACTGTCATGTGACCGGGTTGCGGCTATTGGTCTATCGGAAGACCGGCGCCGAACCACGCTTGAATGCCGCCGTCGAGTTCGTAGACCTCGCTAAACCCGATCGAGTCCATCAGCGGGAGCGCATTCGACGACCGGTTGCCCGAGTTGCAGTACATGACGTAGGGCACATCGAGATCGAGTTCGCCGAGTTGCTGTTCGAAGTCTGCGGCGTAGTAGTCGACGTTGATCGCTCCTTCGATATGGCCGGCAGCGAACTCTTCGGGCGTGCGAATGTCGAGGATCACGAGGCCCTCGGGCGGCGTCTCCACGATTGTCTGGACTTCGTCGACGCCGGTGAGCGCCAACTGTGAGTCGGTGGCGGTTGAGCCGCCGCAAGCGCCGATCATCAGGCCTGCGACGATTGCAGCCACCGCCAGTTTCCGCGAAATGGCTTTGCTCATCATGCGAGCCCTATCGACATCAGGCCGCCGCTGAGGTTGGCGACGTTGTGAAATCCGTTTCGTTGCATGAACTGAGCGGCGAATTGGCTTCGATTGCCGGCACGGCATACAACCAGGACGGGGCGGTCCTGGTCGATCTGGCCCAGGCTTGCCGGTAGGAACGACAGCGAGATCGTGGTGCTATCGGGGAGTGTGCCTTGCGCCCACTCTATGGGTTCTCGCACGTCGAGAAGGGTCCCGTTCGTGCGCTCTTGCCACTGCCGCCACTCGCCGGCGGGCACCTGTTCGATCGCGTTTGTTTGCATGGGAATCAATTGGGCTCCTGGGAGTTGCGGGGCGCCGTCAAGCGAGCTGCATGAAGAGTTTTTCCAGCCTATCAGTGGTGTATCCGGAGGCGGCGGCCTCATCAGGATGTACGGCGCATTCCTGTACCGTTGCGGCGAAGTATTTGTACGCAGCCTGCTCAACGGCGCGAATTGCCGCGGAGAATTGTGCAACCACTTCGGCGCAGTCGCGACCGTCTTCGATCATCGACTGGACACCACGGACCTGGCCCTCTGCCCGGCGCAACCGGGTGAGGATCGTCTCCTGCAACTCGTCGTTCATATTCACTCGATCACTATACCCCATGGGGTATATGAATGTACAGTCGGGTCACTACATTGGATCAGAGTCGAAAGGACTCTCCATGCCCATCCAATACCACCTGCAGGTCGATACCGGAGACGTTGCCCCGTATGTGCTGCTTCCCGGGGACCCCGGTCGGGTCGCGACGATCGCGTCGCTCTGGGATGAAGCGAGACACGTTGCCACCAACCGGGAGTACGTCACCTACACGGGTATCTATCAGGGTGCTCCGATCAGTTGCACATCGACGGGGATAGGTGCGCCGTCAACGGCGATAGCGATCGAAGAATTGGCCAGGTGCGGGGCGACCACGTTCTTTCGTGTCGGCACCTGCGGAACCTTCCTGGATCATGTCGCAAACGGCGACATGGCGATCTTCGACTCGGCCGTCCGGCTGGATGGGGCTTCGCATGGCTACGCACCGCCGGAATATCCTGCGGTCGCCGACTACAGCGTTATTGCGGCTTCCGTGGCTGCCGCCGAAAAACTCGGCATGCGATATCACGTGGGGACTACGAGGAGCGCCGACACGTTCTACGCCCGTCATCCCCGTCCCGGATCGTCGTTCGGTGACTTCTGGCAGAGCTGGTGGAAGGACCACTTCGAGGATCTAAAACGCCTCAACGTTCTCGGAGCAGAGATGGAAGCCAGCCTGATATTTGTGTTGGCCAGAGCGTGGGGGCTTCGTGCCGGCGGGGCCGCCGTCGTTTTGGACAACGTCCTGTCGGTGAGCGGCGAGTCTGCGGAATTCGACCCGGAGGAGCAGTTCACCCACGGAGCCGATCTGATCGAGCGTCTTGCGCTTCTCGGCTGTGAGACCGTCCTGCAGCTGCACCAATCGGACAAAACCTAGATCCGCTCGGCGCTTGTTTTGCCCAGCCGGAAGTATCGGATGTCAGCTGCAGTTTCGACCTGCTCGAAGGCAGGTCGAAACTGCATCGGTTCGGCGCAGTTAGCGCCGAACCGCTAGAACTGCTCGGACTCGGTCGATCCTTCAAGCGCCAACGTCGACGCAGTCCCACCGCTAATGGTCGTTGACACCGTATCGAAGTATCCGGCACCGACCTCGCGCTGGTGGCGGGTAGCCGTGTACCCCAGATCCTCCATGGCGAACTCGTGCTCCTGCAGCTTGACGTAGGCACTCATGCCTTCTGAGGCATAGCCTCGAGCCAACTCGAACATGGTGGCGTTGAGGGCGTGGAATCCGGCCAGTGTGATGAACTGGAATCGGTAGCCCATAGCTCCTAGTTCCTTCTGGAAGGAGGCAATCGTGGCGTCATCGAGATGTGCTTTCCAGTTGAACGAGGGAGAGCAGTTGTACGCCAGCATCTTGTCCGGGTACTGGGATTTGATGGCGTCGGCGAAGCGGGCGGCCTCTTCGAGATCTGGATGCGAGGTCTCGCACCAGATCAGATCGGCATATGGGGCGTAGGCCAGGCCGCGGGAGATCGCCGCATCCATTCCGTTCTTGACCGTGAAGAAGCCCTCGCTAGTTCGCTCTCCGGTCACGAACTCGCGGTCGCGCTCATCGACGTCGTTGGTGAGGAGCGTGGCTGCGAGCGAATCGGTTCTGGCGACGGTAATCGTCGGTACGTCGAGAACGTCTGCCGCAAGCCGGGCCGAAGCCAGCGTCCTTACGTGCTGCGATGTCGGAATCAACACCTTGCCACCCATGTGGCCACACTTCTTCTCCGCCGCGAGCTGATCCTCGTAGTGGATCCCGGCGGCGCCCGCGGTGATGAAGTTCTTGGCGAGTTCGAATGCGTTGAGGGTGCCGCCGAAACCTGCCTCGGCATCGGCAACTATCGGCAACATGTAGTCGTGATCCCGACTGCCCTCGGACCACTCGATTTCATCCATTCGGACGAAGGCGTTGTTGATGCGGCGCACGAGTGCCGGTGCCGAATTGGCCGGGTAGAGAGACTGGTCCGGGTAGATCTGCTCGGACAGGTTGGCGTCTCCGGCTACCTGCCAGCCGGACAGATAGATGGCCTTCAGTCCCGCCTTCGCCATTTGTACCGCCTGCATACCGGACATAGCTCCGAGGGCGTTGACGTAGTCCTCGGTCTCGAGGAGTCTCCATAGACGCTCTGCACCCTTGCGGGCGATCGTCTGCTCGGCGGTGAACGAGCCCTGCAGGCGCACCACTTCTTCGGCGGTGTAGTCCCGGGTCACTCCCTTCCAACGTGGATTGGTTTCCCAGTCCTTGCGGATTGCCTCGGCTCGCTGCTCAAAAGTTGCCATGTTCTCTCCTCGTTGGGTTGGTGCCCTCAGGCGATTAGCTCGTAGGCCGGCAGTGTCAGAAATTCCGGGAACTCAGGGTTGATTGCTACCTCCTCGAGAAGCCTGCGGGCTTCATCGAATCGTCCGATTGCGAAGTTGGCCTCACCGAACTCGTCGCGCATCCTTGCGAGTTCCTCGTCGGCGATGCGGTGGATGGTCTCTGCCGTAATCGGCGTGCCCTCCACCGTGGTCACGTCGTTGTGTAGCCATTGCCACAGCTGGGATCGGGAGATCTCGGCCGTTGCTGCGTCCTCCATGAGGTTGTAGATGCCGGCAGCCCCGTTGCCCCGCAGCCACGAAGCCAGGTACTGGATTGCCACATCGACGTTCATCCGCACCCCGCCGTCGGTGATGGCCCCATCGGGAACCGACACATCGAGCAACGCTGCGGCGTTGGGAACGACGTCGGTGCGCTGCACGGAGATCTGGTTCGGGTCCGAGCCCAGAACCTCATCGAACACTTCGGTCGCCAGCGCTACCAGATCAGGGTGGGCGACCCAGGTTCCATCGTGTCCGTTGCGCGATTCAAGCTCTTTGTCCTCGCGCACTTTTGCAAACGCTCTGCGATTGATTTCCTCATCCCTCCTGCTTGGGATGAAAGCTGCCATCCCGCCCATGGCGTGGGCACCCCGTAGGTGGCACGTCTTGATCAGCAGATCCGTATAGGCCTTCATGAACGGCACCGTCATCGTGACGCGCGCCCGATCGGGTAGGAGCATCTCTGGTCGGTTGCGGAACTTCTTGATGAGAGAGAACTGATAGTCCCATCGACCTGCGTTGAGGCCGGAGGAATGCTCTTTCAGCTCGTAGAGGATCTCATCCATCTCGAACGCTGCAAGGACCGTCTCGATGAGGACGGTTGCCCGGATGGTGCCTCGGGGGAGCCCGAGGAGTTCCTGCGCCGCCACAAAAACGTCATTCCACAGCCGGGCCTCCAGATGGCTCTCCAGCTTGGGAAGGTAGAAGTACGGTCCGCTGCCTCTCCGCAACAGCTCGGCGGCGTTGTGGAAGAAGTACAGCCCGAAATCAAAGAGGCTCCCGGAGACGGGAGCTCCGTCGATCAGCACATGCTTTTCCGGGAGATGCCAACCCCGCGGCCGAACCATCAACGTGGCGACCTCTGCGTTGAGGCGATACTCCCTCCCGTCGGGTGCGTCGTACTCGATGGTGCGACGCACCGCATCCATGAGGTTGACCTGACCGCCGATCATGTTGTCCCATGTCGGTGACGCGCTGTCCTCGAAGTCGGCCATGAAGACCCGCGCCCCGGAGTTGAGGGCGTTGATCATCATCTTGCGTTCCACGGGTCCGGTGATCTCGACCCGGCGATCGAGTAGATCCGGCGGAGGCGCGGCGACCTGCCAACGCGACTCTCGGATATCGGCGGTTTCCTCGAGGAAGTCGGGCATCTCTCCGCCGTCGAGTTTCCGCTGGCGGATGGCGCGGGCGTCGAGAAGAGCGCGTCGTCGATCGTCAAACTGTTGGTGCAGGGTTTCTACGAACTCGAGCGCATCTGCGGTGAGCACTGTGTCAAACCGGTCCGCAAGCGCCGCCTGGATGTCTACCGCCATGTCACTCCCTGTCGTGTGTGCCAATTCCACCATCGTCAGCTGGGGGAGCAAGCCAATCGGAGTGAAAGATCGATGGATCTTATCGACAAGAGCATCTATCGTTGCTATTCATGGTACAAGACAGCATTGATCCATTGATACTCGGTCACCGCGTTCGCTACTACCGGCGTCGCGCCGGTCTCACCCTCGACCAGCTTGGAGAGGCGGTCGGCAAGCCCGCCCCGTATCTCTCGATGCTCGAGAACGGCCGCAAGGAACCTCGCTTGGGGCTCATCAACGCGCTTGCGGAGGCCCTCGACGTCGGAGCGGGTGAGCTACTCCTCCAAGATGCACCGTCGAAGCGATCTCGTCTCGAGATTGGCGTGGCCCGCGCTCAGGACGACCCGGTCTATCAGGACCTCGATCTGCCGCTACTGAAGCCGAACGCAAAGATCCCCGATGTTGCGCTCGAACACGTCCTCGGGCTGTATGGCGAGTTGAAAGGTCGGGCCCAAGCCACGATGGCCACGAGGGAAGAGGCTCGTATCGCCAACTCCGAACTGCGCGCCGAGATGCGCCAGCGGGGCAACTACTTCGAAGAGATCGAGAGCGTGGCTGCCGCCGCTGTATCCGGCGCTGGTTACACGGGTGGAGGCTTCACCGAAGGAACCATCCAGGCGATGGCGGCTCAGTTCGGATTCGCCGTTCATCGATCACGCGAGCTTCCATCTGCAGTTCTGTCGCTGACCGACATGCGGAACCGACGGATATACATACCGCAACGCGATTCGATCTCGGTGCGTGCCAGCAGATCCGTGGTGCTCCAAACCTTGGGGCATTTCGCTCTTGACCATCCGGAGCCGACGGATTTCGCCGAGTTCCTGAGGCAGCGGGTCGAGTCGAACTACTTCGCCGGAGCCGCGCTGATGCCGGAGGTATCGCTGGTTCCATTTCTCCACAAGGCAAAGACGGAACGTGATCTGGCAGTCGAGGACATCCGGGATGCTTTCTATGTGTCATACGAAATGGCAGCCCATCGGTTCACCAATCTGGTTACCCACCATCTTGATCTGCCGGTGCACTTCGTCAGATCAGATGAACTGGGGATCATCTGGAAGGCATACGAGAACGACGGTGTCCCGTTCCCTCGCAATTCTGTGGGTGCGATCGAAGGTCAGCGGCTATGCCGTGAATGGGGCACGCGACAAGTATTTCATTCCGAAGATCGCTACTCGATACATCACCAGTACACCGACACCCCCGGCGGGACGTTCTGGTGTACCACCAGGGTCGACGACAGCCGCCGGCCTCCCCACGCCATCACCATCGGGGTCATGTTCAAGCATGCCCAGTACTTCCGCGGTCGAGAGACCGATAGGCGGTCCGTCTCGAAATGTCCCGACGCCGTATGCTGCCGCCGGCCCAGCAGCGATCTCGCCGAGCGGTGGGAAGGGTGGGCCTTCCCCTCGGTCAGGCCGAATAGTCACGTCCTGGCGGCGATGCCGGTGGAGACGATTCCAGGTGTGGACACCAGCGAGATCTACGAGTTCCTCGACCGGCACAGCGATTCCGGATAGCTCCCTTTTCGCCCGGAACGTGGGTGGGGTGTCTCTGCAGCCATCTACAGTGGCGCCATGATTCCGATGATTGCAGTGGAAGTACCCCTCGTCGGCGACGCTAGACGCAAGAACTGGGCGAAGATCATCGAAAACGTCGATGAGACGAAGTCTTCGGGGTGGGCATTCGACGGCGAGTTCATCGCCGCCGGCGGAATTCAGGATGTCCCGGTCGGTTCGGTGATCATGGTCTACGGCGAAAAGGGGTCGCGGGCCAATCCACAGATCGAGGCGCGAATTTTTGTCGCAAACGGCGATGGCACTCTCACCCCGGAGCAGACCGCGAGTGGCCGAGCGTGGGCTCGTACTCTCCGCGACCGGGTATCGGAACTGCTGCAGGAGATCGCCGACGCACCGGCCCAGGGTGTCGATTGGGAACCTGCAATCATGAGCTACAGCGACGCCGCGATCATCGAAGAGATGCGCAGGCGAAAACTCTAGGAAGGGGCCAGATGCCGTACGCAGAGGTCAACGACACCCGATTGCATATCAGGCAAGCCGGTACCGGTCCGGTGGCCTTGTTCATTCATGGGTTCCCGCTCGATTCGACGATGTGGATCGAGCAGTTGGCGTATCTATCCGACATTCGGCGCTGTATCGCACCCGATCTGCGCGGGTTTGGCAGATCGGCGCCGGTGACCGGAGCACCGCTCACCATGGAACAGCACGCCGAAGACTGTGCGGCGGTCCTCGATCTCGTCTCTGCTGAGAAGGCCGACATCATCGGACTCTCCATGGGCGGATACGCCGCAATGGCGTTTGCCGACATGTTTCCCGACCGGGTGCGCTCCCTTGCACTGATAGATACTCGTGCCGGTGCGGATTCTGACGAGGCGAAAGCAGGCCGCGATGCCATGGCGGTTCGTGTCATCGATGAGGGCAGAAGCGCCATCGCCGTAGCCATGGAGAGCGGGCTTCTGGGACCAGATGCTTCGATATCTGCAAGAGCACGAGTTCGTTCGATGGTCGAAGGATGCCTCTACGAGACCATCGTCGGAGCGCTCGGCGGCATGCGGGATCGTGCCGACCGCAGTGAGGTGCTGCGGAGGGTAACGGTGCCCGCCGCCGTGGTGGTGGGTGAGATGGATGAAGTCACCCCGCCGGAGGAAGCAGCCGCCATGGCAGACGCTCTCCCCGATGCATCGCTGACGGTGATCCCCGGTTCGGGTCATTTGTCGCCTATCGAATCCCCCGCTGCGGTCAACGAGGCTCTTCGTTCTCTGATCGATCGAACCGAGGCGACGCCGGACGCCGTTCAGGGCTGATGCGGGACGGCTTTCCGCCGCGCCCCACGGCCATTTCGCACCCTGTAGCGCCAAAAAGAGCCGGCGGGTCGAGGTTCTCCTTCATGCGATCGAGTAATCGTGCCGATGCAACCGAATGGGTCAGAAGGCGATGGCGGTGCAAGCTCATACCGAAAAGCAGGGTTTGGCTCCTCGCGCTCAGACAAGTTTCGATGCAATCCGGCTTCTCGCTGCTTTTGGAGTGCTGGTCAGCCATCACTTCCTGGTGGATGGGCGACCTCAGCCTACGGTCGGTGCGTATGGCCAACTCGGGCCGTTCTGCATCTATGTGTTCTTCGCCATTAGCGGCTATTTCATCGCCGGGAGTTGGTTCCGCAATCCTGACACTCTTCGCTATTGGGCCAAACGGAGCTTGCGAATCTTCCCTGCCTTGTTCGCTACGGTTCTGCTGACCGTTTTCGTCATTGGTCCTCTTGCAACAGTGCACGAGATTCCCGAATACTTCGCCGATCTGCGGACCTGGTCCTACCTGAAGAATGCCCTTCTCATCTTCGGAATCCAATACGACCTGCCGGGTGTGTTCGCCGACAACCTTGGTTCCACGGTGAATCTCTCGTTGTGGTCACTGCCTCTCGAGCTCGCGATGTACGCCGTCCTCGGCATCGGAGTGCTATTGCTCCCAGACCGCTCACGGATCACCTTCCCCGTTCTCGCCGTGGCCAGCGGATTCCTGTGGTTCGTCGCCCCCGATCCGACTGCTTCCTCATTCGCGCTGGCGCTTGGGCTCGGCGCAACGTTCTTCACAGGCGCGACTATCTACGCGTACGGCATGTTGTCTCGCTTGACGAACACCGCTGTCATTTCGGCCGGAGCGATGCTCGGACTCGGTGCAGTCCTCAGCGTTGAAGCGAGCCGACCGATCCTCTGGGTGGCTCTTCCCATCGTCGTTCTGGGACTTGGGTCCCGCGCATCGCGCCTGGGCACTGTCGTCGCACGCACTGGCGACATCAGTTACGGCGTCTACCTGTGGGCGTTCCCGATCCAGCAGCTTCTCATCGGAGCCGTTGGGTTCGCTGCCTCGATGGCTCTCGCCGTTGCATTGACCACAGTGGCCGGATGGCTGTCGATGAAACTGATCGAGGTCCGCGCCCTGGCGCTTCGCCCTCGCTGAGGACGCAACCGTGCCGTAGAGGAGTCGGCACCGGTGGCTTCGTCGCACACTTTGGAGGCGGCGTAGCGCATCAGACGACGTCCGTTCCCTCGCCCTCGTATCATGCGGGAAGACCCGGCTCCTCCCATGTGCCCGGCGCCAATGCGTTACCTTTGGCCATGCATATTTACGGTCAGCGACCAAGGAATGCGACCAAATGGCTGAGACGTCCCAACCGAGGGCAATCAAGAACGACCGCCGCACCATTTTTGGGTGGGCGATGTACGACTGGGCCAACTCGGCCTACATCACGATCTTCGGTGCCGTGATTGGAGCGTTCTTCACTGGGACGATCATGCCTGATGACCGGTATTGGGGTCTCTCCGGCGAGGCCCTGTTCTCAATCCTGGTTGGAATTGGGAGCATATTCCTCATGCTGGCAATGCCCGTCCTGGGAGCGATGGCCGATTACGCCGAAGCCAAGAAACGCTACTTGCGCGGCTTCATGCTGCTCGGTTCGCTTTTTGTCCTCATCACTCCGTTTGTTCCCGACGGTCAGGTGGCGCTCTTCCTGCTGGTGACTCTGGTCGGACAGTTCGGCTTTGTTGCAGCCAACGTGTTCTACGACGGGTTCCTGCCCGAAATCGCAACGGACGACACGATCGACAAGGTCTCCTCGAAGGGTTTTGCCCTCGGCTACCTGGGAGGCGGCCTATATCTCGTCTTTGCCCTCGTCCTGATCATGCTCTCGAGCGACGAATCCGGGGCGACCCTCACCGAGGCGCTGGCGGCGCGGATCGGGATCTTCGGCTCGGGGCTGTGGTGGATAGGGTTCTCTGCATTCGCTCTGAGCCGGCTGCCCGCCGACGGGCCTCCTCCTGCTGAGCAACTCGGGCTCCGGAAGTACGTTTCGATCGGCTTTGATCGCACGGTGGCAACCATCCGCAAGCTGCGGACTTTTCCGCAACTGCTTCTGTTCGTGATCGCATTCATCATCTACAACTCGGGCACCGGCACCGTGATCGCGGTGTCTGGTCCTTATGCCGAGGACACCCTCAACCTCGAACTCGAGACCATCGCCATGGCCTTCCTTCTCGTCCAGTTCATAGCGTTCTTCGGCGCCCTGATGTTCGGGCTGATCTCCGGGCGCACCGGGCCGAAGCGGGCCGTGATGATCACCCTCGTCGTATGGACGGGTCTCGCCGTCATGGCTTTCTTCCTTCCGGAGGGATCTGCCGCCGGGTTTTTGCTATTGGCCGCAATAGTTGGATTCGTCCTCGGTGGTGTGCAGGCCCTGTCGCGCAGCCTCTATGGGACCATGATTCCGGCCGAGGCTTCTGCAGAGTTCTTCGGGTTCTTCTCAGTGTTCTCCAAATTGTCCGGAATCGGGCCGCTCGTATTTGGTGCCATAAGCGCGGCGACAGGCTCGGGCCGTGCGGCCATCCTTTCGGTTGCCGCCTTCTTCCTCGTCGGTCTTGCTCTCCTTGCCCGCGTGGATGTCGATGAAGCTCGCGCTTCGCGTGACCGGTGGTCCTTCGAGGGCGCAGACATAAGTGCGGACTGAAACCGGAGTAGAAGCGACGGTGGACTAACTTCTGGGTATGCGCTCCACGCTGCCCATAGCCCTCGTTCTAGTTCTGACCATGGCGGGATGCTCAGATGCGGATGGCGAGATCGGTGCGGGGCCGGTAATCGTGCCACTGGACACCACATCGACGACGGCCGCGTCGTCGACCGTCGACACCTCGACATCGACACCGGAGACGACGGCCACCACCAGCACAACGGCACCGACCACCACAACTACCGCGGCGCAGTCGTTGGATGATCTGGAGATTGAAGCAGTCGAGTTTGCCAACGGCTTCGAGCAGCCGATCCTGCTGCTCACCGCTCCCGGTGACGCCCGCATCTATGTGGTCGATCAGCCCGGAGTGGTATGGGTGATCGACGGCGATCCACAGGTCTTCCTCGACATCAGGGCCGACGTGAGATTCGGCGGTGAACAGGGTCTGCTCGGACTCGCTTTCGACCCGGGCTACGACAGCAACGGCCGGTTCTTTGTGCACTATTCGGCAAGCGACGGTGACACTGTCATCGCGGAGTTCGTTGCGAATGACGGGACGGTTGATCCCCAATCAGGCTCAGAGGTATTGCGGGTCGACCAGCCTGCCGGGAACCACAATGGCGGCATGATTGCCTTTGGGCCCGACGGCAATCTGTGGATTGGGTTGGGTGACGGTGGCGGCGCAGACGATCAGTTCGGGCACGGCCAGCGGAGCGACACGCTCCTGGGCGCGATGCTTCGAATAGACCCGCAAGACGGGACATACTCGATTCCCGACGGCAATCTCGACGGGGAGGTATGGGCGTTCGGGCTGCGCAACCCATGGAGATGGTCTTTTGATGGCGACGATCTGTGGATAGGCGACGTCGGCCAGAATCGCATTGAAGAAGTCAATCTCGTGAAATGGAATGAGGGCAACCCCAATTTCGGCTGGTCGATCATGGAGGGTACGGAGTGTTTCCGGGGCGGTGAGTGCGCTGGCCGGGACCTGGTACTGCCCGTATACGAGTACACCCACAACGATGGTTGCTCAATCACCGGTGGTGATGTCTACAGAGGCGAATCCATGCCCGAGTTGGCGGGCCAGTTCATCTTCGGCGACTACTGCGAAGGATGGGTGCGGAGTGTCGATCGCCTGGGGAGTGCGCGGGAATGGCTTCCGTCGGAGACCTTCACCAAGTTGACGTCATTTGGTGTTGATGCCGCAGGAGAGATGTATGCGTTGACTGCCGACGGTGCGATTTACTTGCTGCAGAGAGCGGCATCCAACTAGGAGACTGTTGAGCAGAGGCGGTGGGGGCTCGCCGGGACCGCGAGGTGTCTGCTTACGGAGTATTTGTCGAGTCAGAACTCGCATTGTTCAGTGGGCTCCCAGGAGACCGTTGGTCAGCTGATCTCGTCGATGTTGTCGATGGCGGCGCGGAAGGCCGCAGCCTCAGCGCGCCGGGTCATATCGAGCTTGTGAAGAAGCGCCGACACGTAGTTCTTGACCGTCTTCTCCGCCAGGTTGAGCTCGTCGGCGATCTGGCGGTTGGTCAGCCCATCGGCGATCAGCGACAAGACCCGTTGCTCCTGGGGGGACAATCGCCGGAGCTTCTCGGCAAGATGCGCTTCGGCGCCACCCCCGTCGAGTGCGGCCTGGGCCCGGTCATCGATCACCAACTCCTCGCCCTTCATCACTCGTCTGATCGTGTCGGCGAGCGACTTGAGAGCCATCCGCTTGATCACGTAGCCGGAGGCGCCCGCTTCGATGGAAGAGCGCAGCAGCTCGAGGTCGGCGTACGTGGTGAACATCACCACCCGGACCGATGGCGTCGTCTCCTTGATTTTGCGGCACGCGTCAACACCGGAGCAGCCCTCGAGCCGGATGTCCATGAGCACAACATCAGGGGTGAGGTTCTCCGCTCCGGTGATCGCGTCTTCGCAGGTGGCCGCTTCGCCAACCATTGACATGTCTGCCTGGCTGTCTATGTACGAAGCGACTCCGGCGCGGACGACAAAGTGATCATCGACAATGAATACCCGAATCGCCATTACACGCATGACCCTAATGCGCCAGAAGGATCACCCGGCGCATCGGGTAGGCGGCGGCCGCCAGCGACCGGTCCGGCTATTCGTCGATCCAGTCTTCAGGCGGGTATTTTGCCTCGCGGTCGGCGATACGGCGCGCCATATAGGCGGCGGCTTCGTTGCGGTTTCGCAGGCCGAGTTTGGCCAGCAACCTCGAGATGTAGTTCTTGACCGTCTTTTCGGCGAGGAAGACTCGATCGGCGATTTCCCGGTTGGTCAATCCATCGGCGATCAACTCCAGAATCCGGACCTCGCGTTCCGACAGTTGGGAGAACACGGGATCACCGACGCTCTGTCCCCGAATCTGGTTGAAGAGCTTTGCGGTCGCAGCCGGATCGATTACCGATGCTCCGTCGGAAACGCTCCTGACGGCGTCAACGATGAGATCTCCATCGATCCGCTTGACCAGGTAGCCGGAGGCTCCGGCGAGGATCGCCTCGTGGACGGTTTCCTCGTCGACGTGGGAAGAGAGCATCAAGACCCTGACGTCGGGAAAGCGCTCCACGATTGTCTTGCAGGCCGCCACGCCGCTCATGTCGGGGAGGCGTACGTCCATGATCACCACGTCGGGCGAGTCGTAGCCGGCGCGACGGATCGCCGAAGCACCGCTGGCAGCCTCGCCGGCGACCTCGATATCGTCCTGAGAGGTCAACAACGCCCGCAGGCCCTCCCGCACGACGGGATGATCGTCTACTACAAGAACTCGCATTTCTCTTTCCTTCGCACCGCACACGCTAACCATCCGCGTCGACCGACGAACCCGGCCAATATCCCCGAAAAGGGGGCCGTTCGGCCCCAAAGCCAGGTGCGAGTATCGTTCCGGGATGGACTCAACGACCTCTCGTGATCGGTTCGCCGAACTGCTCGATGCCGCAGCACAGGTGTCCGAGCAGGGTGAACTCCACGGCCTTCTGGAGTCGCTCATCGACATCGCCATGGGCCTGACCGGGGCCCGGTACGGAGCGCTTGGTGTAGTTGGCTCACACGGGTTCCTCGTTGACTTCATCCACCGCGGTGTCGATGCCGAAACGGCCCAAGAAATCGGCCACTTGCCGCTCGGGCTGGGTGTGCTCGGCACCATTACCCGGGGCGAGTCGGTCCGGACGGGCGACATCGCCGATCATCCTGATTCGGCCGGCTTTCCCGAGAAGCACCCGCCCATGGATGCCTTCCTCGGAGTACCGCTGCGAACCCGGAACGAGGTGTTCGGCAACATCTATCTCGCCAACAAGCCTTCCGGTTTCACCTCCGACGATCAAGCGACCATCGAGACGTTGTCCATAATCGCTGGGTCCGCGGTAGCCAATGTGCGGATCCATCGCCGGCTACGTGACGCGGCCGTCGCCGAAGATCGGGCCAGGATCGCTCGCGACGTCCACGACGACATCATCCAGGATCTGTTTGCGGTCGGCCTGTCCCTGCAGAGCCTGGCCGATTCGATGGGGGAGCCCGATGAGAGGGATGTGGTTCGCACCCAGGTAGCCAGGGTCGACGACTGTATAACCTCGCTTCGCCAATTCATCTTCAATCTGCGTCAACCGACATCGCACACCAGGGATCTCGAGATAGAGATAGACGAACTCGTCGAGGAGCTTGCCGAGCCGTACTCGGCCGATGTCGAAGTGGCGGTCGATGCCATGGTGGATGGGTTTGGCAACGACCTCGCCGACGCCGTCCTCCACATCATCAAGGAGGCTACAAGCAACGCGCTTCGTCACTCGGGCAGTCCACTGGTCCGGGTTCTCGTGACCGGGGGCTTCAACAATCTATCGGTTTCTGTCATCGATCATGGTCGCGGATTCGACGTAGCCGCAGACCACGCCGGCATGGGTTTGGCCAACCTGCAGCAGAGAGCGGGGGATGTCGGCGGAGACCTGGCCGTACAAAGCAGCAGCAGCGGTACGACTGTGACCCTCGTACTGCCCGTGGTGTAGCTGCGACGCCTTCTTGCGTAAATCCTGCCGGAACGCCCGGCACCATTTACGCAAGAACACTGGGCCGCAACACGGGGCCGCCCGGGGATCCGGCAACATTGGGGACAATAATTGGGACGTTTCGGGACTTTGGTCCATTGACCTCGGGACCATGCGTCCCGACATCGTGCAGCACGGCGCTCTACGATGGCGCCAGCCGCAACCGGGTTGCGGCTAATGGAGGGCGTCATTGCCAAAGAGTGAGTGGGGAGGACCATGACCACCGAAAGCGAGCATGACAGCGAGGCCCAGGGCGAGTTCGAACCCCGCGGCACCGTTGCGTTTGTGGCTGCTTTTGTGGTGGTGCTGCTGCTGATGTGGTTCAGCATCTACATCATCATGTTGTCTCGAGGAACAACGATATGAGTTCTCCCGAGACCTCAGAGAAGATCCCGTTGCATGTCGATCCGACCGAGCGCGCTTGGATGCGCGCCGCTATCGCGATCCTCGTTGTGTTCGCCATATCGGTGACCATTGCCGGATTCATGCTGGGCATCCAGCTCCCGACAACCGAACAGCGGGTAAATCCGCAGACACTCCAGGACGCCCCACCTTGGTCCGAGCCCGGCGTACGCGAAATTGTGGCCGGCGAGCAGTACGACGTCTACGTGGTTGCGAAGAGATTCTTCTACGAGCCCAACGTCGTCGAGGTTCCTGCGGGCGCTGAAGTCAACTTCTACGTGACTTCAACTGACGTGCAGCACGGTTTCAAGATCCAGGACACCAACGTCAACTTCATGGTCATCCCCGGCCAGGTCTCAACGCTGACCTTCACCTTCGACGAACCGGGAAGCTACGACTACATCTGTACCGAGTACTGCGGGCTCGGTCACGCCGTAATGTTCGGCTCTGTAACGGTCACGCCGTAGGAAGGAGGTCACATGCTTACAGATACAACAACGACTCCCGTCTACGAATTGACCAAATCCGACAAGCGGTTCATCGGTTGGCACATATTCTTTGCGGTCACCGCGTTGACCATTGGGAGCTTGTTCGGCCCTCTTCAGGCCCTACAGCTTGCAGGCGTCGACTGGTATCCCAATATCGACTTCCTGTTCATCGAGATCAATGGAGTCAACTCGTACTACCAGGGGCTCACCCTCCACGGTGTGCTCAACGCCCTGATCTGGACGACGTTCTTCATCACCGGCTTCTCGACACTTGCAGTGATCCGCGGCCTGAAACGGCCGTTGGCAATACCGATGATCAACCGGGTTGGCTTCTGGATGATGGTGGCTGGTCTCGTTGTCGCCGCCATCCCGCTTCTGGGCAACCAGGCGAGTGTTCTCTATACGTTCTACCCGCCGATGGAGGCAGATTCACTGTTCTACATCGGCCTCGTTCTCGTGGTCGTCGGCAGTTGGATCGAGGGTCTCGGGTTCTACATCACTCTGTACCGGTGGAGGAAAGAGAATCCCGACACGAGAACCCCGTTCATTACGTTGGCGGTCGTCATCAACATGGTCATGTGGCAAATCGCCACGATCGGCATCGCCGTTGAGGTGCTGGCGCTGATCCTTCCGTTGTCATTCGGCTGGGTGGGTGGAATCGACCCGCAGCTTTCACGGACGTTCTTCTGGTTCACCGGGCATCCTCTGGTTTACTTCTGGCTGCTTCCTGCGTATGCCTCCTGGTACGGGATGCTTCCCAAGCAGGCGGGCGGGAAGCTGTTCAGCGATTCGCTGGCCCGGCTGGCGTTTTGGTTGTTCCTGCTCCTATCGGTGCCGCTCGGGTTCCACCACCAGTTTGTTGATCCGGGTGTGCCCTCAGGCTGGAAGTACATACATTCCATCCTTACGTTCGCCGTAGGGTTTCCGTCGCTGCTGACGCTGTTCACAGTTGTGGCGTCGCTCGAGTACGCCGCTCGCAAGCGTGGCGGCAAGGGTCTCTTCGGATGGGTCAGGGCTCTGCCTTGGGGGAACGGGTCTGTCACCGCTCAATTGCTCGCCGGGATCCTCTTCCTGTTCGGCGGCATCGGTGGCATAGCCAACGCTTCGTACAGCCTCAACCTCGTGTTACACAACACCGCGTGGGTTCCGGGGCACTTCCACCTGACTGTCGCATCAGCGGTAACTCTGTCGTTCTTCGGAATCTCGTACTGGTTGGTGCCTCACCTCACTGGAAAGCCGCTCTGGAAGCCCAAGTTGGCGGTAGCGAGTTCGTGGATCTACTTCTCCGGCATGTTGATCTTCTCCAACGCGATGCATACGGTAGGACTCCTCGGTGCACCGCGCCGGACTCCTCTTGGTCTGGCACCGTACGTGCCGGCCGAATGGAACGGGCACCTGTTCCGGGTCGCCATTGGCGGAGCAATCATGTGGATCGGTCTCATGGTCTTTGTAGCGGTTGTTGCCGTGACTGCCTTCCAGCGCAAGCGACTGCCCGAGGGCGAGGTTGTGGATGTGCCGATTGCCGAATCAATCCAGGACCCGCAGCTGACCCCGGTCTGGCTGGACCGTTGGAAGCCGTGGCTGATCGCAACAGCGGTGCTGATCATCCTTGCCTACGGTCCTCAACTGATCGACCAGGTTATGGGCATAGAATCAACGTCACCGGGATTCGTTCCCTAACGGTTGATTCTCAGGAAGAAGCAAGAGTGAACGAGGACGACGAGTCGCCGTCTTCAATCGACGGACCGTCAGTTGATTGGCCGCTCCGCACCAAGAACAAGGTGCGGAGCGGTTTGCGTGCTCTCGAACGAGTTACCCTCGGATTGGAGCGACCCGTTGACAAGGCGGTCGGCTCCCCCCGGCTCAACCCCCTCTATCACACAGGTACGATTTCCGTCTTCCTCTTCGGCATCGTGCTCCTCACCGGAATCTATCTCACGGCCTTCTTCCAATACGGTTTCGAAGCGTCGTATGAATCCGTCGCCCGCATGGAAGAGAACCCGGCGAATCGATTGATACGGGCCGTCCACCGGTACGCATCGATTGCGTTGGTGGTCACTTCGCTTCTACACGGCTGGCGGACCTTCTTCCAGGATCGATTCCGTGGTGCCCGGTGGGTTGCCTGGACATCCGGCGTGATGATGATGTTGCTGCTCTGGCTCGTCGGTGTGACCGGCTACTGGCTGATATGGGACGAACGGACTCAGGTGCTCAACGGTGTCCTGACCCGGGCCGTGTCCGGGACGAGGTGGGGACTCGATTTCCTGATCGACAATCTGCTCTCGCCGGTGGCGGAGACGGGGTGGCCGTTCCTCCTGCTGGTGTTCCTGGTCCACCTTGGCTTGTCGATCGTCATTGGTGTGCTGATTTGGGTCCATCTCAAGCGGCTCAACCGGGCCAAGCTGCTGCCGCCGAGATTCTGGATGATGATCATCGGTGGGGCGATCGTCATCGTTTCGATCGTCTGGCCGCTCGGAATGCTTCCGGCGCTTAATCCAGACCGTCTTCCAGGCACATTTCCGCTCGATCCGTTTTATCTGTTCCTCATGCCGCTGGGTCTCGAGATGTCACCCGGCGTTCTTTGGGGCGGGGTGGTCATCGTGAGCGCGGTGGTCACTGCGATTCCGTGGATACTGCGGCGCAAGCCGCTCGACCCGATAGTCGTCCACGAGGATCGTTGCACCGGATGCACACTGTGTGTCGCTGATTGCCCGTACAAGGCCCTCGAGATGGTGCCGCGCGAGGACGACGCCAAGTACCGACAACTCGCGATCGTTCACGATGACCTGTGTGTTGCGTGCGGAGTCTGCATCGGTAGTTGCCCGACCGAAGCCCTCACCTTGGGACCGGCGCCCGCCACGGCGCTATGGGACGAAGTGCGACGGCTGGCTGTGGTGGGCGATAGTCCCCGTATCGTCATTACCTGCGAGCGCCACGCGATCCAGGGAGCCCGGAACAATCTCGGCGAGAGCGCGCTCCAGATCGCCGAGGGTCCGGTCCATGTCGTACCCGTAACCTGTGTTGGCATGGTTCATCCCGGACTGGTCGGAGCCGCCCTTGATGCCGGAGCCGGTGACGTTCAGGTGATCGGCTGTCCACCGGCGGACTGCGCCAATCGCGAAGGCAACACCTGGCTCCAGGCGCGACTCGATCGGGCGCGGGTACCGCGGCTGAAGAAGGAATACGTTGGAGCGGCCATCAACACCGATTGGGTTGCTCCCGACCAGTTTGAGGCTGCCGTCGCCAACCCCGGCGGCCAACCCATTGCCGACCCGGAGGAACGCCCGGCGCTTCGTGGGATGATCCCGGCCCTCGCCATCGTCACCTTGGTCACGTTGCTTTCGATCGCGGCTACCAACATCGAGTTCACACCGGCAACCGCGGGCGATACGGTTGTCGCCATCACGATGGATCATCGAGGCGGCGCGCCGATCAGGGGCTTTCCAGATATGGAGCCCGCACTTGACGAGGGCGTTGCCCCGCGTCTCGTGGTCGAGGTCGATGGCCGGGTTGTCCACGACGAGACTTTCGACGTCGTCACCGCCGACGGTGAAGAAACTTCGCTGGCATATATCCATATCCCCGTTGAGCCGGGCACGCGACGGCTAGAGGTGCTTCTCTTCGACCGCGAGGATCCGACGGCGGCAGTTGTCATATTTGACGACACCATCGAGGTGGCGGTCGGGGACATCTTCAATCTGGCGATCAACGATGCCCAGGTGGCCGCAGAAGCCGACGCGGGCCGCTCGCTCTATGAGGAAGGGACACTCGGTACCAATACCGGATGCCGTATTTGCCACTCGCTGGATGCCGGAGTGGTGCTGGTGGGGCCGTCCTTCGATGGGATAGCGACGAGGGCCGCCACCCGGGTCCCCGGCCTTTCTGCCGAGGAATACCTGCGCCAGTCGATCCTCGAACCCAATGCCTACGTTGTCGACGGATTCCCCGAGGGTCAGATGTTGCAGAACTTCGGTGAGCTGCTCACGGAGGAGGACATCGACAACCTGGTCGCCTTCCTCCTGACACTCGAATGACTCCTCGGCTTGTTGCATCCGGGTTGGCGCTTCTGATTGGCCTTCTGGCGTCCTGCGGCGGCGACGAGCCGGCGACACCCCAGGCAGCGTCCGACAGGTCGGTTGCGTCGACGGGCATCGATCTATTCAACGAGCGGGTTGTTGGCTCCAACCCTGGATGTGTCACCTGTCACGCGCTTGACGGCGACATAGTGCTGGTCGGACCATCGTTGGCAGGCTTAGCGGCCAGGGCGGACTCCACGGTTCCCGGAATGACCGGCGCCGAGTATGTGCGGCAGGCCATCGTGGACCCGGACGCCCACATTGTGGATGGATTCAGCGCGGGCCAGATGGCAGGTGGCTGGGGCGACCTGTTGACCACAGAGCAGATCGAGAGCCTCGTCGAGTTGCTTCTATCCGACTGACTCTGTCGTCGGCGTTCCTGCGTAGATCCTGCCGGGACGCCCGGCGGGAGTAACGCAAGAAGGTCGGAGTCCAGTCTACTTGACCGGAAACGCTTCCTCAGTTCCGATACCCTCCTGCCCGAAGACGGTCCGTTCGCCTTTCAGTTCACCGTTCGGGGAGATGTCGAACACGGCGGTGCCGTATGAGAGCGTGTCGTAACCTTCTATGGCATCCCACTCCACAACCAGGCGGTTGCCCTCGACCGTTCCGGATCCTTCTTGAACGCTGCCCGTGACTATCCACTGCAAGTCGTATGTCGCGGGGTCGGATGTGGCCGTTATCGTCAACAGTCCGCTGTACTCGACTCCCTGAGGATCGAACCCGTTGATGTAGTAGTCGCCTTCGATACTGCCGTCGAATTCCTCTTCGGGGATGGCGCACGAGCCGACCAACAAAGCCAGCATTATGGCTATCGTCGTGGCGATGACCGGCCGGCGGCCGGTGAGCCCCTGAGACTGTTTGCTGAGGACCATTGGGCCTTTCCCCGCCGGATGCGGTCGAAGAGTATATCGACCGACGACCGGTTGCAGATCTAGGACCCGGAGGAACGAACCCTGAGCCGAAAGACACTCATTAGATCGGCGATTCCGGTCGTGGCGATAATTCTTGCTGCGGTTGCGTTTGCGGTGTTCGAACCCATCCAGGTACTTCCTAGGATTCGGCTCGCTCCGGGATACCTCCTCACCGATCAGAATGCCGCCACCCTGACGTCGGAGGACGTGCGAGGAGACATCGTCCTCTACAACTTCGGCTACACGAATTGTGGAGAGGCGTGCAACTCGATGAACTCCACCATGGGGGCGATTCGAGGGAGGCTCGATGAGGTCGACACCGGGGACACGGCGGTTAGATTCGTCACCATCTCGTTCGATCCGGGCACAGACAACCCTGAGGTGCTCGACGACTACGCATCACAAGTAGGGGCAGACTCGGAATCCTGGACGTTTGCTACTGCCGAGCCGGATCATCTCGCAAATGTGGTCAAGGCAGGGTTTCGCGCCTACTACGAAGATCGCGGCGACGGCTCGTTCAGCTTCGACCCGGTATTCGTCCTCGTCGATGGATGGGGGGTCATCCGCGGTGAGTACCGCTACCAAACCAGCGCCGACGACACTGACAAGATTCTGCGCCACATCGACATACTGGGCGAAGAGATCCGTAACGCTCACGGGGCGGCGTCGCTGGCATACGAAGCCGCCCACTTCTTCCTGTGTTACCCATGACGAAGCTGCAGAAACGGCTCGCTGCGGTGGTTGTCGTCGCCTTGCTGGGTGTGGCCTTCGCATGGTTCTTCGTATTGCCTCGAATGCGGCCCCACATATTCTCGGGTGCCGTGATCCAGTCGAATCAGAAGGCTCCCCGAATGGAACTCGACGCAGCCTTCGGCGAGACCGTGCGCATGACGGACTTCGAAGGCCAGGTCGTCGTGGTGTACTTCGGCTACACCTTCTGCCCGGATGTCTGCCCGGCAACGCTGAGCAAGTTGGCCGACTCCATGGACATCCTGGGCGACAAGGCGAGGGACGTTCAGGTGATCATGGTCTCGATCGATCCGGCGCGGGATACACCGGAGCTTCTCGAGGAGTATGTGACGTACTTCCATCCGGAGTTCGTCGGTGTGACAGGTGATGCCCAAACCGTCAACCGGGTGGCGACGCTTTATGGCGTTTACTACGAGGCCCAGGATGGCACCGCAGGCACCGGGTATACGATCGATCACACGTCGACGGTGATTCTGGTCGACCGGTCGGGTCACCTGAAGCTCGTGCTCCCGTTCGAGGGGACGGCCGAACAGATTGCCGCCGACATCGACTACTTCCTGTGAGAACCGGCGTGTACGGATATCGGTTAACTTGGTCAATCGATCACTGAGGGTGAGTTCATGAAGAGATGGGCGGCGGTTGCCGCAGCTGCGTTGTTCGGGGTCCTGGTGGCTCTCGTGGTAGTGCCCCGCCTCGTCGACGAGCCTCACGAGTTCGCCGGCACGCTTCTGAACAACCCGGAACAGGCTCCCGAGTTCACCCTGATCGGTGACGGTGGAGAAACCGTCTCCCTCGAGTCGTATCGGGGCAAGGTTGTGCTCATGTACTTCGGATATACCTTCTGCCCCGACATCTGCCCGGCGTCGCTGGCGGAGCTTGCCGACGCAATGGAGCTACTGGGGGACCGGGCCGATGACGTCCAGGTGGTGATGGTTTCTGTCGATCCTGCTCGGGACACTCCGGACGTGCTTGCCGAGTACATGGATTACTTCGATCCTAGATTTGTTGGCTTGACGGGGACGGATGCTGAGATAGCCGGCGTTGCCAACTCGTACGGTGTGTTCTATGAAGCCCAGGAAGGCACCGCGGCAACGGGATATCTCGTTGACCACCTTGCCAGCGTGATCGTGATCGACGGCGACGGCCGCTGGGTCGAGATCCTTTCTTACGGGACAAGCAGTGAGCAGATCGCGGGCGACGTAAGGGAATGGCTATGACTTCGAGACGGCCCATCATCATCGATACCGACCCCGGGCACGATGACGCCTTTGCCCTGCTGCTTGCGTTTGCGTCACCGCTTGAGCTAGAGGTTCTGGGGATTACGACGGTTGCCGGGAACGTGCCGCTCGACAAGACCACAAACAACGCCCTGCGACTGCGGGATTTGGCAGCCGCACCGGGGGTCCCCGTATACCGAGGGTGTGAGCGGCCGTTGGTCAATAGGTTGGTGACCGCCGAGTACGTCCACGGCGAGTCCGGACTCGACGGTCCGGACCTGCCGCCACCGGTAGGCGGTGTTGAAAAGGCGCATGCCGTTGACTATCTGGTCGAAACGCTTCGGTCGGCCGCCGAGCCCGTCACCGTCTGCATTCTCGGTCCGATGACAAACGTGGCAATGGCGATCATCAAAGCCCCGGACATCACCGAAAGTGTTGCCGAATTCGTGATCATGGGAGGAAGCTTCCACGCCGGGGGCAACATCACCCCAACGGCAGAGTTCAATATCTTTGTTGATCCCCACGCTGCCCATGTGGTTTTTGAGAGCGGAGTCCCGACAACAGTGATGCCTCTCGACGTCACCCACCAGGCGCAGGCGACGCCCTCCCGGATTGCCCCTTTGCGTTCGTTGGGCACAGCTGTGGGGACGGCAGTGACCGAGATGCTGCAGTTCGTAGAACGGTTTGACGTGGCCCACGGCTTCGAGGGTTTCCCGCTGCACGACCCAACCGTGATCGCCTATCTGATAGACCCATCGATGTTCGAGCTGCGGCGCGGGCGAGTCAGAGTTGCACTCGAATCAGGGCTGGTGCACGGCATGACAGTGGCCGATTGGATCATGCGGGACGGGGCGTCGCCGAACGCTGCCGTGGCGCTCCAGATCGACGCTGATCGCTACTTCGGGTTGATTGCCGAGCGATTTGCCGCCTTCTGAAGCCGGTCCGCTCTCTTTTCCTCGGCCAGACCCCATAACGAGAGGCCGAGAGCGATCACAATCATCGCGGTGTTGACCAGACCCACATCACGCAACGCCGCGGCCTGGCTGATGCCAGGCGCGGTCTGAGCGTCGACCGGCCCGCCGTGATGGAATGCGACGCGCAGAGCCCAGATAGCTCCGAGGACGGCGATTCCGGTGAGTTGGCCCGTGTTGCGTGTGATTCCGAGCATGGCCGATGTCACCCCGAGGCGTTCCGCGGGTGCCGAGCCCATCACGGCGCTGTTGTTCGGCGACTGGAAGATGCCCATGCCGAGTCCGGCAGGCGCCATGATCAGCATGATCATCCACAGCGGGGAGGATTCGTTCAAAAGCTGCATCGCACCGTACGCAGCGACGAGGACCGCGAGGCCGACTACCAACACCCGGCGGGGCCCTATGCGGTCAGAAACCGCCCCGCTCATGGGTGCGGACAGCCCCAGGAGCAGCGGTGCCGGAGCAATCAGCAAACCGACCTGGCGGGGCGAGGCCCCGAGCACGTTCTCCAGGTAGAACGGCACAAGAATGAACAGGCCCGATATCGCGAAGAAAGTCATCCAACCCGTAATGAGGTTGATGGTCAACAGTCGGTCCTTAAAAAGCCCGAGATCGAGCATCGGCTGCTCTACCCGCCGTTCTATCGCCACGAACGCAAAGATCCCGACGACACCGGCGGCCAGGAGCGACACGACCGGCGGGGATCCAAACCCGCTTCCCTGAGCCAGCGACAGGCCAAGCATGAATGACAGGAGGGCCACAAAGAACACGCCGGCGCCGACAAAGTCGAACCGCTGGCTGCCCGGCGGTGGCACAGCCGGGACAAACCGCTGTGCCGCGAAAGTGCCGAACACCCCTATCGGGAGGTTGACGAAGAAGATCCATCGCCACGACCATTGGTCGACGATAAGTCCTCCGACCGAGGGTCCGATGACGATCCCGATTGAAACCAGCGCCCCGGAGATCCCGAGAGCCCGCCCCCGCTCGCTTGGAGGGAACGCCTGGGTGATTATCGCCATGCCGAGGGCAAAAATCATCGCCGCCCCGATGGCCTGAACCACCCGAGCGCCGATGAGAGCGGTGATATCGGGAGAGAGCCCGCAAAGAACCGAGCCTGCGGTGAATACGCCGAATCCGGTGGTGTAGATCGGTTTCTTCCCGAGCATGTCGCCGAGTCTGCCGACCCCGAGCGTCAGCGTGGCCAGGGTGAGTAGGTATGCGATTACCACCCACTGCACGGTGGCAAAGGACGCGCCAAGATCCTTGGATATCGTCGGCAGAGCAACGTTGACGATGCTGCCGTCGATCGTGCCGAGAAAGATTCCCAGCCCGGTGGCGACCATGACGTGCCACTTTCGGCTGTAGTCGATTTCGGCCGACTGCCGGTTCCTCTGGTCCATCGGAGCATTGTCGTCGATCGCGCCGCCCGGTGGGCCGATGGTTGCCGTGGTTCTGTCGGGGGTCGCTTGTACCATCGCCGCAATGGGTCAGCTTTATGTCGAAACCTGGGCGCCGGAATACGGAAGCCCTTTCGAGACGGACGACGCTCTCGCAGATCAGAGCAAGGTGGATGAAGCCGTTGAGGTCGACGGTGTTTGGGATCCTCTTGCCGGTCGTGACGACGGTGTTGACGCCGTTGCCTTCGTCGATGGGGTGCGGCGCATCGACGCCCGGCTGACGCTCGACGAGCCCGAGGGGCCGGTCCCCGGGATCTGCGGGTCCCACGGTGTTGGATCGGTGCTCTGGCAAAGGGCGCGACCGATGTCTGAGTATGGCGACATCGAGATCGATCGATTGGCTGTCTTCGGCGGCGGGCAGGGCGCTCCCATCCCCGTCGCTTCGAGCCGGATTGTGTATCGCTCGGAATCCGTGCCGGAGACCGATCCCGGGTTCCTGATTCAGCGTTTTCACGGATCGATGCGCAAGGCGGAGGCCCGGCTTTCGGAGCGGCTTGCTCAATCGGGCTTGTTCGTTATCGCCGACGGTCCCATCAACGATCTCTCCGCTACCGAAAAGGTGGGCTACATCAAGTCGCACCGGGCTCCCTACTTGTCACCGGAGAAAGCAACCATCATCGGACGCCTCCGGGCGGGTGAGCGGACGCCGCTTTTCCTGATCGGCAAGGGAGGCGCCTACCCGCGCTACTCCTGGTACCAGCGGCTTGTGGACAGCCCGGGTGGCCACTCCTGGAGCGGGATCGTTCGCTGCGAGGTTTCCAGTGCGCTCCCGGTCGATCGCGCCGGAGTCGTTGCGGACCGGGTCGCTGCCCTCCTGCCTCGAGTTGGGTCGGAACCGCATATCGATCCCAGGGCCCCGCAGAATCTGGTGCCGATCGCGGCGTTGGAACGAGAATTGCGCAGAAGGCTTGGTGACCCGGGAATTGTCTACCGTGCGCTACGGTCCGCCGTAGCGGCTGCGGAGGCCTCAGCATGATCGAAAACCAGAACACGAGTCCCGGCAAGCCGACCGACAACGGTGTCGGCC
>CAMYKI010000023.1:54997-83856 GCA_947258985.1 uncultured Acidimicrobiaceae bacterium | reverse complement strand
TTGGTGGTTCAGCTCGTATCCACTTTGGGTAGCGATCACCGTGATAGTGGTGGTGAAGCCGTCAGCCAACCAGAGCATGTCGACAGCGGTGCAACGAACCCTCGGAACAGCGGTGGGAGTCGGGGTGGCCGTTCTGTTGGCCCAGGTGCTCCCCAAAGGCGACGTTGCTGTGGTCATGGCGTTTCTGGCCAGTGGGTTCCTGATGATCGCGTTTAACAACGCGAACTACACCCTTTTCGCGGCCTTCCTAACTTCGATGCTGGTCTTCGGGCAGCGACTAGTCCAGGCTGACGCTTTGGAAGCCGGCTGGGAACGGCTCCTCGCCACCCTGGTCGGAGCCCTTATTGCCGTTGCAGTGATCGCGATCGCAGTAAGCGTGAAACCTCGGCTCTCCGCCAGGCGGGATCCCTCCTAGCCTTGGGGAGTCCTAGCAACTGATACTGGAGGAGGGCATCGGCATGTTCGACGAGGTTCAACCATCAGGCCGTAACTGGGATCAGCACGCCTACAAGATTGTCGCTGCTAGCGCCCTGGGCTTGATGGCTGTCGGCTTGATGGCTGTCGGCTTGATGGCTGTCGGCACGGTGGCCTATCGGCTATTAGAGGACTGGAGCTGGGTGGACGCTCTCTACTTCAGTGTCGTCGCCATCACAACGGTGGGGTTTGGTGACATCACGCCCTCCACTGACGGCTCCAAGTTGTTCACGATCGTCTACATCCTTGCGGGCATCTCACTGGTCACTACCTACCTCAACCTGCGGCTGAAACACCGCGCAGCACAAAGGCACGAGAAGCACTAAACCTACATCGATCCCTCCACAGAACGACGACGGTTCGCACGACATCTACTTCAGACCCACAGCGCCTGACGGGCAGGAAGGCCATTGGGTGCAGACAGTTTTCCGGCAAAGGCTGGAACATGCTGTTCCGTCTCTATGGACCACTCGGCCCACGATCCGACAAGACGTGGCGTCCTGGAGAACCAGAACTCGTTGGCTGGCGCTCCCTCGAAGTCGGCGCACCTGTCGGGACATCGAGGGAGCGGTTACGTCTGGAACCTCTCAGCGCCCCTGACCTGCCCGGGTCCGTCATGCCGCGTTGTCGGGTTTTTGTCGGGGGTGGCTGGTATGTTGCGAACATATGTTCGATATTGATGTTATCGCAGAAGATGGTCTTGGTTGGGTTCCGGAGAACCTGGAGGCGGTGCCGCCGGGGGCGGTGTTGGCTGCGATGTTGGACGATATCGACCTGGAGGCTTGTTCCGGTTACGACCGGGTGCGGGTATTGAAAGCCCATGAGCGGATGCGTTCTCATTATGCGGCGGGTTCGTATCGGGCCATGTCGGCTGTGGTCGAATCCCTCAAAGACGTTTATGGCGAGGATGCCGATCTGGTTGATAAGGCTGCGGTGGCGGGATCGGCAGAGATCGCGGCTGCGTTGCATCTCACCCGGCGGACGGCCGATGGGGAGTTATCGCTGGCGTTGGAGCTGCAGCGTCGACTGCCGCAGGTGTGGGCAGCGCTATGTGAGGGGCAGGTTGATCAGCGGCGGGCCCGGATCCTGGTTTTGGACACTGTTCACCTGCCGATCGTCACCGCTCGAGAAGTTGTTGGCGGGTTGCTCCCAGACGCGGCCCGGTTGACTACTGGACAACTCAGGGCCCGGCTCCGCAGACTCTGTATCCAGGCTGATCCCGATGAAGCTGCAGACCGGTACCGGCACGGAGTTGAGGATCGCCGGGTAGTGATCGAAGCCAACCCGGATGGGACGGCCAACTTCTTTGCCTTCAACCAGCCCCCACACGACGCCGTTGCCGCTAAGAACCGGATCAACAGCCTCGCATTAGGTCTCAGACGCGCCGGTGATAAACGCACCATGGACCAGCTACGCAGCGACGTATTCCTCGACATTGTCGTGGGACGCCAACACCCAACAGTCGGCGGTGCGACCCACATCACCACCGATCTCGAGTCTCTCGCCAAACTCAACGACCACCCCGGATACCTCCACGGCTACGGGCCGGTCATTGCCGACATCGCCCGACAAACCGAACAACAACAACAGAACGCCAGTAGCCGGTGGACCGTGACCGATCCCACAACCGGTCTACTCATCGCCGACGGAACCACCCGCCGTCGACCCACCCCAAAGCAACGCCGCACCGTGGAGGCCCGGTACTCAACCTGTGTCCATCCCGGATGCCGCATGCCGGCCATCAACTGCGACCTCGACCACCGCACCCCCCATGCCGAAACCGGACGCACCGACCCCAACGACCTCTACCCACTATGCCGCTACCACCACAACCTCAAAACCAAATGCGGATGGAGCTACAAACCGGTCGCCAACAACAACCTCCAATTCACCACACCCCTCGGCCACACCTACCCCACCAACCCAAACACCACCACCAGCGGCCGCTCCCCGTAGGCCTTGCGCCTGGACTGCTATCCAGCGTCGGATCGGTGCGGTTCCTCTGCCCTGATCTCTCGCCACAGCCCGTCTTCAACCGGGTGCAGAACCATCTCCTTGCCGCCGAGACACTCCGGCTCCTGCCACCACTTCGCCTCCGACGCCTTCTCCCAATGAGGCCACAGCGAACCGTGCTCACACGGGAGGCTGTGATCGCGAACGCGGATCGCCTCACTTATCGTCGGACCCTCCGAGCTCACAATTCCGCACCCGGGTACGGCTCGTCGCCAACCTCGGCCTGCAGCCAGGCCAGCTCCGCCTCGAGTTCTCCACGAACCGTGGCATACCCGGGGTCCTCGATGACGTTGCGGAGCTCCAGCGGATCGTTCACCAGGTCAAAGAGTTCCCACTCGATGGGATCCGTCGGACCATTGGCACCCAGCTGATCAAGCGGATCGTTGTAGTAGCAGATGAGCTTATGAGTCTTTGTGCGAACCCCATAGTGGGCGGGCGTGTTGTGCTCCCCGTCACGATGCATCCAGTACCGGTAGTACATCGACTCCGGCCAATCCTCCGGCCGCTCTCCATCGAGCAGCGGGGCAAAGGACCGACCCTGCACGTCATCGGGAATCTCCACACCCATGAGATCGAGCAGCGTCGGCCCGAAGTCGACGTTCACCACAATGTCGTCGCAAGTGCTTCCGGCTTTGACCTGCGCCGGGTATTGGATCAGCAACGGCATCGCCAGGGACTCCTCGTACATGAGCCGCTTGTCGAACCACCCGTGGTCGCCGAGGAAGAAGCCCTGGTCGGAGGTGTATACGACGATCGTGTTGTCGCTAAGCCCATCGGCTTCGAGCTTGTCGAGAAGGCGGCCGATGCCCTCGTCCATGGCGGCGACCACTCGCAGGTAGTCCTTGATGTACCGCTGATAGCGCCACTCGATCTCCTCTTCCCTGGTCAGCCCCTCAGGGACCAGCGCCTTGAGGTCTGTGATCGGATCGAGATCCATCATGTGCATCTTCACGGCCTTGATGACCTCAGCGCGACCTTCGAGGTCATCCCAGAACGTCTCCGGCTCCGGGATGTCGGTGTCGTCGAACGCCGTGAAGTGGCGGGCGGCCGGCTCCCAATGCCGATGCGCAGCCTTGTGGTGACAGAAGAGCGCAAACGGCCGATCACCGTGCTCGTCTATGAAATCAATGCAGTCTTCGGTGATCAGATCGGTCACATACCCGGCACGCTCCACCACTGTGCCGCCTTCTTCCAGCATGACCGGGTTTGTGTAGTGGCCTTGCCCCGGCAGGACCCGCCAGAAGTCGAAACCAGCCGGGTCGGCGCCGGGACCGTGCCCGAGGTGCCACTTCCCGATCAGGCCGGTCACATACCCCGCCTCCTGAAGCGCCTGAGGAAACGTCCACAGCGTGTTGTCGAGAGTCGTGTCGAGCGTCGTCACGCCGTTCACGTGGTTGTAGGTCCCGGTGAGAATCGAGGCCCGGCTCGGCGAGCAGATGGAGTTGGTACAAAACGCCGCATCAAACCGCATGCCGTTGGCGGCGATCCGGTCGAGGTGCGGGGTCTGATTGATCCGGCTGCCGTATGCCGAGATGGCGTGGGCGGCGTGGTCATCACTCATGATGAAGAGCAAGTTGGGGCGCTCGCCATCCGTCATATGCCAACTCCTCTTTTGATCGATCGTCACCTTTGCATGCGTGCGCAGGTCGGGCAACCCGGGTCCCGGTGCCGGGACCGACCATCGTCAACTGACTCGGTCTGCAGCCCGGGGAATTCAGGCGTCACCGCTGACCTGTCAACATGGCCGGAATCGGCAACGCTCCTGGAAGGCGGGCAATCATGGCGGATGTGAGGATCATTCTCTCGGGGCTATGGGTTGCCCTGATGCTCACGTATCTCCTCGGAGACGTTCTTCGGATCTTCGCCGGCGACTTCACTCCCGGAGAGATCGACGGCGAGAAGGCAACACAATGGATGTGGATGCTGGCCGCCGTTGCCATGCTGATTCCGATCGTGATGGTGGTGCTCTCCCTCGTGCTGCCCTACCCCGCCGTTCGCTGGGTAGTGATTGTCGTGTCGATCTTTCTCGTCCTCTTCAATCTCGCCGGCCTGCCCTACCCCGGCGCTTACGACAACTTCCTCATCGCAGTCGGGATCATCTTCAACGGAGTGATCGTCTGGTACGCCTGGACGTGGCAAGCAGCCGGTTGATCGACCAACGTCGGCAGTAGCAGCGCAATCCGGGTAGGTTTCTCGGCAGTTCATTCCGGGAGGGAAATGGCCGAGCTGCCGACAGGCACCGTCACGTTCGTGTTCACCGACATCGAGGGATCAACGCGTCATTGGCAGGATGACAGCGACGCCATGCAGGCTGCGCTGCAACGCCATGACGCCCTGCTGACGGATGTCTTCACTTCGAATCAAGGCGTTGTCTTCAAGCACACCGGGGATGGGATGTGCGCGGCTTTCAGCTCTGCCGGTCCGGCGATGATCGCCGCGGCCGACGCCCAGCGAGCCATCGCCGGGACCGGCTGGAACCTCGCCAGGGACCTGCGAATCAGGGTCGGCGTGCACTCCGGGGAAGCTGAGGTCCGAGAAGACGACTACTTCGGGACATCATTGAGCCGCGTCGCTCGCATCATGGACGCCGGACACGGGGGACAGATCCTTGTCTCGAATGCGACAGCCGGTCTCACTCGTCGCGATCCGGGCGAGAGCTTATCCCTCATCGATCTCGGGGAGCATCGATTCAAGGATCTCGGCGAACGTGAGACCGTCTTCCAGCTCGTCGGGCAAGGCCTCGAAGCCGAATTCCCTCGTATCCGCTCGCTGGAGGCGGTCCCCAACAATCTCCCCGAGCAGCTAACGAGCTTTGTCGGCAGAGCCCGCGAGGTATCCGACGTCATCGAGCTCATCGCCGAGAACCGGCTCGTCACGCTCACCGGTGTCGGTGGTGTCGGCAAGACCAGGCTGGCGATCCAGGCCGCCGCCGAGTCAGTGGAGGACTACCCGGACGGCGTCTTCCTCGTCGAACTCGCCGCCATCGAGGACCCCTCGCTGGTCATGCGGACGGTGGCCGAGTCGGTCGGAGTAAACGAACAGCCCACCCGGCCGCTCCTGGAGACGATGCTCGATCACTTTGCGGAGCGCGACCTGCTTGTCGTCCTCGACAACTGTGAGCACGTCATCAACGACGCGGCCAAGTTGTGCGATCAGATCCTGCGGACCGCTCCGGGTGTCCACATCGTCGCTACGAGTCGCGAGGGTCTGGCGATTGGAGGAGAGCGGCTGTGGCAGGTGCCATCACTGCGGGCTTCCGACGGTGCCATCTCCGATGCCGTGCAGCTGTTTGTCGAGCGAGCCCGAATGGTGCGACCCGGATTCGCCCTTGACCCGGCCACAGAGGAAGCGGTCGCCAAGATTTGTGACCGTCTCGACGGGATCCCTCTCGCCATCGAACTCGCCACGGCTCGGTTGAAGGTCTTCTCACCGGCGCAAATCGCTGAGCGACTCGACGATCGGTTCCGTCTGCTCACCGGTGGCAGCCGCACCGCAATGGAACGCCAACGCACGCTGCAGGCGACCATGGACTGGAGCTATGACCTGCTCTCCGATCTGGAGCAAGCCTTGTTGCGGCGGCTGGCCGTATTCCTGGGAGGCTTCACGTTCGCCGCGGCCGAAGAGGTGTGCTCGGATGATCAACTGCCCGAGTACGAGATCCTCGACCTGCTCGCCCGACTCGTGGATCACTCGCTGGTCATTGCCGACGAGGACGATCAGATCCGATACAGGGTGCTCGAGACCGTGCGCCAATACGGGTTGAACAAGCTCGTCGAAGCGGGCGAATCGGATGAGGCCCGGCTCCGCCACGCTCAGTACTTTGCGACGCAGGCCGACGAAGTCAACGACCGTCTCCTCGGCGGTGAGTATCGGAGGTTCGTCGCCGAGATCGATGCCGACCACGACAACTACCGGGCATCGATGACCTGGGCACTGGAGCATGGCCACGCCCGCCTCGCTCTTCGTACTGCCGCCGGGTTGGGGCGCTTCTGGTTCTTTCGAGCCCACTTCTGGGAGGGGCGCGAGTGGCTGGAGCGCACCGCCGCGGCGTGTTCCGATGATCGAGCGGAAGACATGGCTACTGCACTCGGGTGGATTGCCGGCATCGCCCTCCACATGGGCGACTACTCGCGATCGGAAGAGACGAGCAACGCAGCAGTCGCCATGTTCGAGGAACTCGGCGATGAAGTGGGGGCTATGCGTGAAAGGAACTCGCTGGCCAATACGTTCCTTGCGTCGGGGCGTGTCGAGCAAGCGCGCCGGATCTACGACGAGGTCATCTCATTCTTCATAGAGCGTGGGGACAACTACGCCCATGTGCCCATGGTCAACCGCGCCATGGTGGCAACCTGGCAAGGCGACGTCGATACCGCCGGCAGCCTGATTGCGGATCTCTACTCGTTTGCAGATCGGCTGGACAACCCGGAGATTCGAGCCTGGGCCGCAGTCGTTGAAGGGGACCTTGCCGCCGTACTGGACGATGCCGATCGCATGCGGGCTGTATACCAGCACGCCTTGGAGCATTCGCTCGAGGCCGGCAACCGCCTCTTGGAAGGTTGGGCATACGTCGGACTTGCCGACGTGGCCAGAATTGAGGGCGAGTACGGGCGAGCTCGCGAACTACTACGAACAGCCGAAGTGGCCGGCGCCGAAAGCGGCGCGGCTTCGATCGACTGGGTGGGTTTGATTGCCCGCATCGATCTCGCTGCTGACGAGCGCGATTCGGCCGCATTTGCCGAATCCCTGTCCCAGCTACTCACGACGGCGCTGAGGTGGAAGGACACGCGCACCCTCGCCATGTCCGCCCTCGGCTACGGCCTCGAAGTCCGCAATGACGATCCGGCGAACGCATCACACCTGCTCGGCCTCCATGCAGCTGCCTTCGAAAAGGACAAGCTCGTCCGGCGCCCGCGTCATGAGCGACTGTTTCAGGAAGCCCGTGCGGAACTCAGGGAAACGCTTGGTGAAGAAGCCTTCGAAGCGGCCTGGAACGAGGGCGCCGCGATGTCGCCTCTCGACGTGATGACCCTGATGCCGGACGTCACACTGCCGTCTCTCGACGACGCCTAACCCTCTGCGTCCGTCCCCAGCACTTCCCGTGCAGCACGTTGGCCGCGAACGACCCCGACAACAATGGCCACGCCCGCCACCGCGAGCGCTCCCATGAGGATGCCGGCCGCTGTTTCCTCGTCAGAGTTCGAGAGAATCGCGGCGATTCCACCAAGCGCCATCACCACACCTCCGGTTAGAGTCGCTCGGCCCGATGCCCGATGGGCGGCAACCCAGCTGTCATCCGTAGCCAGGGTCGTCCTGGTGCGCATCCCTGCCCAGTGCTGACGGGGAAGGCGGTCTTGCAGACCAAGCCAGCCGACCCAGGCAACGACCAGGCCCCCAATCACAAGCGCTATCGCGGCAACGATCATGCCGCCAGATTACCGGCAAGCGCCAACTGTTACTGGTCTGGATCTTCATCGATCGGAGGCGGTGCACCGGCGATACCGGCCTCACTGATCGCTTCGCTGGCTGTTTCCCCATCGGCGGGCAATTCGCCCGCCTCCTTCTTGGCGGCAATACCCTCGTCGCGGGCAGCCTCGAGCTTCTCGGTTGTCAGCTTCGGAGCGGCGTAGAAGAACAACGCGACCCACACCGCCGAGGACACGAGCCACGGCATTCGCAGGGAAAGCTCTCTGCTCATCGCCGCCTCCGACCCGGTTACAAGCAGGCCGCCGATAGCCAAACCGATCGGCATCATGCCCCATGCAAAGAACCGGTACACGCTGTTGACCCGACCGAGCAGCCTGTCGGGAATGATCGTCTGGCGGAGTGAGACCGTGATGACGTTCCACAACACGGCGGTGAACGTCCCCAGGATGAACATCACCCATGCAATCGACCAGTGGGAGGCGATGCCGGTGACCAGAGTCGTCACGGCGCCAAAGATCAGGGTCAGGTACAACGAGGTCCCACTCCCCAAACGTTCTGAGACCTTGCTGGCGAAGAAGGTCGCCGCCAATCCACCGATGGCGCCACCGGTGCCAAGGATGGCAAAGGTGAATGCGCTGACACCCAGAACTTCTTGAGCAAACAGAACGAACGTGGCCATCGTCACAGAGAAGAGCCCGTTCATCAGACCCAAAATGATGGCCATGGGTCGCAGCAGCGGGTGGTGCCACAGCCAGTCCCAACCTTCTTTGATCTCACCCCACCAATCGATCTTCTCTGGCAACTCCCCTGGCTCATGCGATCGGAAGTTCCCGGAAATCATGAATACCAAGCCGGCGGCAACTGCAAATGTGCCGGCATCGAAGAAGAACGGGAAGGCGAAGCCGACACCGATGAGCAGAGACCCCAGCGGGGGCCCGACGAAGCTGTTGGCCACCATCTCGACGCCCCACATCTGGGCATTGGCCTTCTCCAGCCCCTCCGGCTCGACGATGGCCGGCAAGATCGTCTGCGCCGAATTGTCACGCAGCACCTCGGCGAAACCGAACATGAGCGAGGCAATCAGCAACACCGTGTAGAGGACCGGCTCCGTGGCAACCTCGAGCCCTGCTGCGATTTCGTCCGGGGCCGGTAGCACCCCTTCCCGGGCAAGCACGAACAACGCCACAAACAGCGTGATGAGCGTCCGCAGCGTGTCCATCGCAACCATGATCTTTCGACGATCGACCCTGTCGGTAATGACACCTGCCGGGAGTGTGAAGATGAGCCAGGGCAACCGCTGGGCGACCGCGATGAGCGCGATCAGCAAGCCGTTGCGAGTGACCGCAGAGGCAAGCCAGGGATAGGCGATCTGAGCAACGCCGTCACCGAGGTTGGAGATGACGCTGGCGGTCCACAAACGCCAATATCGGCCACCAAGATGAATCTTGGGCTTGGACTCGGGTGTCTGGGTCTCGCTCCGCTCGCTCACGTTTCCCCTCCATCGGGGGAATCTGACGCAGGGTCGGGCAGGACCGGCAGATCAGTCGGGTATATCGCGCCAAGGAATCCGTAGACGCGGTCGCCGCCTCGAGGCGACTTGGCGAACTCAACGGCGAGTTCCATCACGAGTTCCCAGAACTCGGCGGCCTGCTCCTCGCTCATCCGCACGTGCCGCAACGTCGTCGCCGGCAAAGCGGAGCCCTCTTCGACGACCGCCTCGGCCAGAGCTTGCTGAACCATGAACATCTTGCTCGAGGTATCAGGCATGCCGTGAAGGACAACCGTGTGAGCCACCCGGCCGTAGAACTTCTCCGTCATCGCCCTCACCTTGCGAGTGCGTACCACCCGGATGAAGCCGGTCTCTTCGAGGACCTTGACGTGGTAGCCAACAGTGCCCTTCGGCCTGTCCAGCGCAGCAGCCAGTTCGGTGACGGATGCAGCCCTCTCGTTGAGAAGGTCGAGAATGGTCATCCGGATCTCACTACCGAGAGCCTTCAGCTGATCGGATGTTTCGGTATGGACAAACTCGTCGGCTGCATAATCGAGGCCTGTGGACGGTTGTTCTGAGTGGGGTTGGGTCGACATTTGTCGAATTGTCGAGGAAATTCGCCCATTTGTCAATCGACGTCCGGTGAGGTCCCCAGATCGGCATCGGATGCTGTCTCAGTCGCCTCTTCTTCGTCTCCGCTGCGCCGAATCCCGAGGATGGTCCACAGTGCGATCAGCGTGAGAGCAGCTGCACCGGCGGCCAGGCCCAGCCAGCCCCAGCGACGCCCCTGCGGCGTTCCCGGCGGATCCTCGGCGTCATCATCATCCCTCGAAGGAGGGTCGCCGGCGAATATGGCACGATCCACCCCAAGGTCGGTGAGGGTGTACAGGTCGGAAACCAGTGCTTCTCCCTGGATTGGGATGAACTCGAACCCGAGCCTGATGTTCTCCACGATCGGAACATCGACAATCCCCTCCCAACGACCTTCACCACGATCCGCCAGGGCAACCGGCGGCAACTCGAGGTTCCCTGCGCCCAGACCGCGAACCAGGACGGCCGTCGGCGTGCCCTCCACATCCACAAAGACCTCCAGCCGCATCCCATCGTCGACCGACGCCGCGGTTGCGGTCGCCTCGACGAACGGAGAACTGAGCGGCAGCAGGAGAAACAGAGCTGCGATAACTGAGAGCATCGTTGCAGAGTACCGGCCGACCCATCCCCGCGGCGCTCAATCCGGCAACAAGCCGGGGCGACCGCAATAGGCGGAACGTGACGGTTAGCCTCCGCCCGATGATTGGATCTGCCCCCGCCGACTCGGATCTCGCCAAAGCCATCGGGTCTGGCAGTTTCCGGCCGGACATTGAGGGATTGCGAGCCGTCGCCGTTCTCCTCATCCTCCTCTACCACGCCGGGATACCGGCGATCCCCGGCGGCTACATCGGCGTCGACGTGTTCTTCGTCATCTCCGGGTTCCTGATAACCGGGCTGCTATTGCGCGAGCTCGAGGATTCGGGAACCATCAATCGCGGTCGTTTTTATGCGCGCAGGGTAAGAAGGCTGCTTCCGGCGGCGGCCATCGTCCTCGTTTCCGTTGCCGCTCTGACCATCATCGCCCTGCCGACGTTGCGTTGGGCAGGCATCGCCGCCGACATCCGCTGGAGCGCGCTCTATTCGGTCAACTGGCGCTTCGCCGCCCAGGCAAGCGACTATCTGGCGGCACAAGAAGCCGCCAGTCCTCTGCAGCACTTCTGGTCGCTTGCGGTCGAAGAGCATTTCTACCTCGTGTGGCCTCTCGTTCTCCTGAGCGTCGGAAGCCTCGCCGCCCGGCGCCGCTATCCATTGCGGGCGACGCTCGTCGCGGGACTTGCCGTTCTCAGTATCCCTTCGCTCATCTGGTCCATCTACCTGACGGGGGCGGAGCCGGGGCGGGCCTTCTTCGTCTCAACGACCCGGATCTGGGAACTGGCTGCTGGTGGTTGCTTGGCCATCCTCTCCCCCGCAATTGCTCGTCTGTCGCGGCGCTCCGCAAACGCCCTGGCCGCCACAGGCACAGCCGGGATTCTTGGGGCCGCTCTGCTGTTCGACGCCCGCACCGTCTTCCCCGGAATCGCGGCGGCGCTACCGGTGCTGGCAACGGCCGCACTGATTGCCGCCGGCACGGCAGCACCTGGCCTGATCAGCCGAGGCCTCGGTTGGCGTCCGCTGCAACACATCGGTGCCCTCTCCTATTCGTTGTACCTGTGGCACTGGCCGTTTGTGGTCGTCGCCGTCGCCAGATGGGGACCGCTTACACCCTGGCAGGGGACCGCCGCCGTCGTGGTATCGGTACTTCCGGCGCTTGCCTCGTACCACTTGGTCGAGCGGAGGGCCCGCTACTCAGAGGCTTTCATCACACCACCGCGGCGTGGGCTGGTCTACGGCGCCGGGTTGACGGCCGTTGGACTGCTGGCGGCATCGGCGCTGACCATCGCGATTCCGGATCGGCCCGTGGCGGCTGCAGAAGAAGCGCCGCCGCCGACCGCGGCACCCGAACCGACGCCGCCTCCCACATCCGCGGTGACCACCAGTACCGCGACACCGACCACAACCACCAGCACAACCGCGGCACCCGAGCCGACCACCACGACGGTTGTTGGACCTATCCAGCCCGACACGGAACTCCAGCTCACCGCCGACGTTTTGGACCCCGATCCCCTCGACGCACGCGCCGACCTTCCCGCGGTGTATGGAGACGGCTGCCACCAGGTCCAGGCCGAAACGGCCGTCACGTCCTGCTACTACGGAGCGGAGGAATCGGATATCGAGGTAGTCGTCGTCGGCGACTCCCATGCCGCCATGTGGGTTCCCACACTGCGCGTTATCGCAGATGAACAGGGTTGGGCACTGCGCACCATGACCAAGTCGAACTGTCAGCTCGCCGGCGTGGTGTTTGCCAATGGCCCCCAGCAGAGCCCGTACACAGAATGTGTGGACTGGACCGAAGCGGCGATTGAGGAGTTGATTGCCACTCAGCCCAGCCTGGTCCTCGTCGCCGGCAGGTTCTGGCCGACCGTGATCACCGACGACGGTCTTCTCGAAGGCTCCGCGGCAACAACTGCCCTGACCGCCGGGCTCATCGAAACCTGGCAACGTCTAGACGATGCCGACCTCGAGGTGGTGGCGGTACGCGATGTGCCGTACCCGGAAGTCGATGTGGCGGAATGCGTGTCGGAGCATCGAGATGATCTAGGGCAGTGCGCCCTCGACCGGGCTGCGGTCACCAGTGGGAACACACCGCACAAGGACGCAGCCGCCGCTATCGGGATCGATCTCGTTGACCTGACCGACCAGATATGCCTCACCGAAGTCTGCCCTGCCGTCACCGACGACGTGCTGGTGTGGCGAGACACACATCACCTCACCGCGACCTATGCCCGGCTGCTCGCTGCCACATTCGCCCACCAATTGATCGAAGCCGCACCCGGAGTGTTCGCCGCCGAGTAGACACCGTCGAGCCAGGGTATCGTCCTCACAATGGCCCCCCCGAACAGACCTGCCGCCGCCGCAACCAACCGGATCCGAATCTGGCACGTCGCTGTGTTCGTCTTCCTTGCCTCCCTGCTCACCCTGCTGCTTCCCGACATCGCACTGGACACCGGATTCGCCGATGCAGTGGTGCGTCTGACCGATACCGGTACTTGGCCGCTGATGGCACCCTTCACCGTTGTCGTGGTGCTGGTACTAGCGCTGCGCCCCGAGCACGACACGAGACGTCGGGTATTGGAGGCCGTCGTGCTCACGTTGACATTGCCGATTGCTCTGGCCGGCAACGCTTTGTTGAACGAGAACGTGGTCAAGCCGGCATTCGGAGTCTCCCGACCCAACATCGTCACCCTGGCCAACGATGGCGTGCTGGGACCCGACATACCCGACGCCGAGACGTTCTATGCCGTCGGGGACAAGCAAGCCAGACGTGACGTGCTCGAAGAGCGACTCACGGCGGAAACAACGCCCTACCTGTCACCGACAGTGCGGGCGCACTGGATACACGAAACCGGGTACTCCTTCCCATCCGGTCACGCCACAGCGTCGGTCACATTTGCGATCCTCATGGCCGCCGCCGCACTGCGCTGGTTGGGGGGATGGCGCCGAATCGTCGGCCTCTATGCGATACCGATATGGGCAATCGGGGTGGTGTGGAGCCGGCCGCTTCTCGGGGTGCACACACCGGCAGACGTCATTGCCGGCACGCTGGCCGGATTCGTGTGGGGTGTGGTGTCGTTTGCGATCGTCCGGCGAATCGTCGAGAAGTAGCGAGGCCTACCTTGCGGCGTCGTAAGGAGCCTCGGGAAGGCCCCAACGCTGGATCGAGGCAACCGCGATCACGACCATCAGGCCACCGATGATCTGGGCCGTATCGAGCTGCTGGTCGAGCATGACCCATGCGGCCGCCGCACCGATGACCGGCTCTGCAGTAGCGACTACCCCTACAAGGCCGGCAGGCGCCCGTCGCAGGGCAGCAAACTCGACAAGGAACGGCACCGCCGTACCGGCAATTCCCACCCAGGCCAGCTTTACCCACACCTCGGTACCAAGATCGGTGGGAAAGCTCCACACCGGTTGCACCACGGCCCAGAACACGGTTGCCACGAGAAATCCCCACGACATAACCGTCACTGCCCGCATCTGCTTGCCAAGGAACTCAGCGATCAGCAGGTACGACCCGAAGAGGATCGCCGACGCCAGCCCGGCAGCCACTCCGATCCAGTCGACACCTGCGGTGTCCCAGGCCCGGCTCACCAACCCCACACCCACAACGGCGGTGACTGCGGCCGCCCAGGCCACCCGGCTGACGTCCCGGCCCTGAACGAACGCCATCCAACCCAGCACGAGGATCGGCCCGAGAAACTGAATCGTCGCCCCCGGTCCCACCCCAAGGCGATCGATCGCCCAGTAGAAAGTCACATTGACGGCCGCCAGATTGACACCGAGGAGCATCAGCCACCCGGCGTGACCGGGGACCCGCAACATGCCACGGAGCCAGGCGTATGGCATCAGGATTACCGCGGCGAGAAAAGCCCTCACCTGTGCCACGCGGGCGGGGGAAACATCGGCGAAGGCGTCTGCCGCCACTGCACCGCTCACGCCCCACAGGAACGCGGCAGCAAGAGCCAGCGCCACTCCGGTCCGGTAGTTGTGTGTCTTTTCCACGAGAGCGGGAGCGTAACCGCAAGGACCGGGGCAGCTGCATCGCCGGGAGCCAACTACAGTTCCCGGTCACATAGAGGAGAACCAGGTGAGCGCACCACGAAGCATGTACGAGAAGATCTGGGCAGACCACGTCGTCCGGAACGGGGCCGACGGCGAGCCGGATCTGCTGTACATCGACCTCCATCTCGTACACGAGGTCACGTCGCCACAGGCGTTCGAATCACTCGATCTGACCAACCGGAAGGTGCGCCGTCCGGACCTGACGCTGGCCACCGTCGACCACGGCGTGCCCACCGAAGGCCGTGCCCTCGGCATCAAGGACCCGCTGTCCAAGAAGCAGATAGACACTCTCGTCGCCAACTGCCAGAAGCACGGCATCGAGCTCTACGACATCAGCGACATCCGGCAGGGAATCGTCCACGTCATCGGACCGGAGCAGGGCATTACCCAGCCCGGGATGACGATCGTGTGCGGCGATTCGCACACATCGACTCACGGGGCCTTCGGTGCGCTGGCGTTCGGCATCGGAACGTCCGAGGTCGAACACGTCCTGGCAACCCAGACCCTTCCTCAGTCCCGGCCAAGGTCAATGGCAATCAACGTAGACGGCGAACTGCCCGTCGGAGTGACGGCCAAGGACGTTCGGCGTGGCCGGCGGCACGGGTTATGTCATTGAATACCGGGGCTCGACGATCGAGGCTCTGCCCATGTCGGGCCGGATGACCATCTGCAACATGACGATCGAGGGAGGAGCCCGGGCCGGCATGATCGCCCCCGATGAGACAACCTTCGAATACCTGCGCGATCGCAACTACGCCCCGAAGGGCGAAGCGTGGGACAAGGCAGTCGAGTACTGGAGCACCTTGCGAAGCGATCCGGGAGCGAGCTTCGATCGCGAGGTTGACATTTCAGCGACCGACCTGGAGCCCTACGTGTCATGGGGTACCAACCCGGCGCAGACTGTTCCGGTGACCGGCTCCGTCCCCGACCCAGCAGAATTCTCTGATCCGCTCGAGCGCGATGCCGCCGAGCGGGCTCTTGTGTACATGGACCTCGAGCCGGGTACGGCGATGAAGGACATCCACATCGACCGCGTCTTCCTGGGCTCGTGCACAAACGGCCGAATCGAAGATCTGCGCGCCGCCGCCGGAGTAATCGATGGCAGACAGGTTCATCCGGAGGTACATGCAATGGTGGTCCCCGGGTCGGGGCTGGTGAAGCTGCAGGCGGAGGACGAGGGCCTCGATCGTGTGTTCAAGGAAGCCGGATTCGATTGGAGAGAACCCGGCTGTTCGATGTGCCTCGGTATGAACCCCGACATCCTCATGCCGGGAGAACGTTGCGCCTCCACATCGAACCGCAACTTCGAGGGTCGCCAGGGCCGGAATGGAAGAACCCATCTGGTCAGCCCGGAGATGGCGGTCGCTGCGGCCGTATCCGGCCAGTTTGTGGACGTTAGGGAGTGGGTGTGATGGAACCGATCTCAGTCATTACCGGCCAGATGGCACCGCTGCCCAGGGCAAACGTGGACACGGATGCCATCATCCCCAAGCAGTACCTCAAGAGGGTCGAGCGGTCCGGATTTGGACCGTTCCTGTTCTACGAGTGGGCCTACGACGAAGAGGGCGAAATCATCGCCGATTTCATCCTCAACCAGCCTGCATACCAGGAAGCCTCGGTGCTTGTCAGTGGACCCAACTTCGGGTCGGGCTCATCCCGCGAGCACGCACCGTGGTCGATCGAGGACCGCGGCTTCCGAGCCGTGATCGCCCCATCGTTTGCGGACATCTTCTACAACAACTGCATAAACATCGGCCTGCTCCCCGTCGAGCTGACCGAAGCAGAAGTGGCCGCGCTCACCCAGATTGCGGAGGATCCGGACAACCTCGTCACGATTGATCTCGCCGACCAGACGGTGACGACGATCGGTTTCGAAGCCCACTTCGATATGGCGCCGTTCGTCAAGCATCGCCTAGCCAACGGCCTCGACAACATCGCGCTGACCCTGGAGCACGTCGCGGCCATCGACGGCTTCGAATCAAGCCGCCCCGCTCACAAGCCAAGCCTGTAGGCGTCTGGCGTACGTGAGCGCCTTATAAGGCGCTCACGTACGCCAGACCGGGTAGGAACGCCGCCGCAATAGAAGGTTTAGCGGGACCAGAAGGATCAAGGCCAGCAAGGCGGCTACCGAGATCATCGCCCCGAAGTAGGGACTAGTCGGCGCAGGCAACGTCGACAGCCACCGGTCGTCCACAAAAAACGTGACCGCAAAGAAGACAATCAAACCGAGCGGCCATGAGAACGCCTCCATCAAGGCGCCTCGCCGAACAGGGTGCTCCGAACCCGCCCTCCGCAGCATGGGAAGACGCACCGCCAAGAGGTCGACGGCAACCGGGATGGAAACTATCGACCCCAGGAGGAGCAGCGGACTCGGATCGCGGCTTGCCCGTAGTAGGAGCCCAAGAGCCGCGGCCCAGCCCACCGAGTAGGCGGCCACGGAAAAGAGGCTCCCGCAAATCACGGCCTCGCCGGCGCCGTGACGGTGGTGCTCCCGGTAACGTGCCATCAGGGCAAGCGGCCCCACCACAAGAGTCACGACCAGCCACATGCCCGTCGCCCAGGCCGATTCCTCCCGGACCCGCCACAGGCTGAAGGCCATGGCGATCATCGACGCTGCCACGGTCACTAGCCAACCGAACACGATCTTGGTGTGAAGCGCCAATGCGCCCGCACTGGTAGCCGGGGCAATGTAAGGCATCTTCCCAACGATTGCTGTGGTGTCATCATCGAGCCTCATTCGGGACCCGGGGAATGCGGTCATGGCGACGGAGACCAATTCGTCAGCGCGTTTGAAGTCGCCGGAACTCCCCACCGCTTGGCGCCGGGACCACAGCTCCCGTTCGAGTAGCGTCCGGCCCGCCTCCGATTCGACGGCCGTCAGGTCTGCCACCAGAACGTCCTCGTCGCCGGCCCAGTCGATACTCGGCAGTGCGTAGCCATGCTGCGCCGGGAAGACGAAGTGATGCATGAACGTGAGTGCCGGCAGAGACCTGGACAGATCCCCGTTGCCGATCCCAGGGAACGGCACCGTCAGGTTGTCCGTATTGGCGAGCACGATGAAAGTCTGCCGCAGCTCGGGCAGCTTCATATAGAGCGCCGAGGTCGACGGGGGCCACCGACCGGTGTGCCAGACGAGTTCGAGGCCTTCGAAGTCCTGTACGTACCAGCCGAGGGCATACGTGAGATCGGTCCGCCCGGCAACAGTCGGAACGGAAGCGCCAAACATCTCCTCGGCGGCTACGGCACCAAGCAGCTCTCCTGCGTCCAGCGCAATGTCGAAACGAGCAAGATCCGCAACACTCGACAGCCCTCCGGCGGCCGGACTGTGCGTCAGGTGGTACATCCCGGGTACTGGTTCGTAGTCATCACCGAACTGATATGGCGCTGCCAGCCGGCTGTAGACATCCGGGAAGTGGGCATACACGCCGCCCCGTCCGAGAACCTTTGCAAAACCGTCCAATCCGCTGATGCCGTCGCTGCTCCAGGAGTCGAACGGATTCACGGCCGTGTCGTTCATCTCGAGGGGCGACGAGATTCTCTCGACGAGAAGCTCCGAGAATGAACGGTCCGTTGCTCCCTTCATCACACCACCGAGGTAGCCGTAGCGATTGCCGTTGTAGTCATGGATGGCTCCCGGAGTACCTTCGGAGGTGTGGTTGAGCAGATGCCGGACGGTCACACCAGTGGTGTCGGGCATGGTGACACCGTATTCGGCTACCGGAGCGTCGAGATCAATGAGGCCCTCTTCGACAAGCTGCATGATCAGCGTTGCCGCGATCGGCTTGGTAACGGATGCAAGCCCAAACGGAGTGTGCGGCGTCGTCTCGATATCGTTCTCGATGTCGGCGTACCCGAACCCCTGAGCCCAGATCACCTGCCCATCAGCCACCACGGCCGCCGCCATACCGGGTATGCCGAGCGCCGACCGCACACTCTCCATGTCGGCCTCGAAGTCCGCCAGCGTGTCCTGGTCGATGTCGGTAGCCGCAACCGCCGGGGGTGCGGCCAGAATGAAGGCGAGGCCCGACACGACTAGCCGGGAGAGCACGGTTGTGGCATGCCCCTTCACAACCCTTCGATCGTATCGATCGCCGCCGCCAAATCCACAGGGCCAAAAGACCCTTCGCAGCACAATGTCTCTCGCGTCTGGCGTACGTGAGCGCCTTATAAGGCGCTCACGTACGCCAGACCGGGTAGGGCCGCTATCGTCGCTGCCCCATGGAACGCCCCACGAGACAAGAGCAGGCCCAGGCCATCCTTACGCAAAAAGCGCAACATATGGCATCACGGATCCTCGGCCGGCGAGCCAGCGGTGTCGCCGACTTCGAGGAGGCGTTCAACCTCGAATGGGTAGACCTCATCTCCGAGATCCCGGATGAGAATTCGATGATGGCGTTAGGCCGCAACATCGTCGGACCAAGGGACGGTCTCTACATATTGCGCGACCATGACACATTCCGGGTCTTTCTGCAGGAGAAGGGTGAGGACTTCTACGTCCTCAAGGGTGTCGACTTCCTGAAGGCACGCGACGCCGTTATTCACCGCTTGATCCAGTTGCAGGGCATGCCGTTCACCCCGCCGGGTGAGTAGTCAGGTCCTGTAGACACCGTCGCCGGGGCGAATCACCACGGCCTCGGTTAGGTGGTCGACGGCAAAGATGAACCCGCGGGTTCCGCCGTCGAGAAACGCCAACTCGTCGGCGATGTCCGCCGCCTCCGCTTTGTAGGGAAGCTCGAGCATGAATGATGTGAACTGTCGACAAGGTCGCGCCACGATCGGTTTCGTGAGCAATACTTCGCGGCCATCGATTCCCCTGATGACGACATCGCCCAGGTCTCCCAGAGCTACTGGTGTGGAGGCGGTCACGATGACGTTCTCACCCGCAGTACCGAGAGCGATCTCGCGAAACCGTTCCTGCATCTTGTCGTAGTGGCTCGTGAACCCCATCGAGACCGGCCGTCTTCCCCCGCGACCCGGCCACGAGCGATGGTGGACATCAACGACCCATCCTTCGCCGCTCCAGCCGAGAACACCGGCGGCATCAATGCTCATCGCCTCGACCTGCAACAGCGGAGCCGGGTCGAAACTATCTCCGGGGACCAGCAGATCGCGATGGATCTGAAGTAGGGCCACCTCTCCGATCTGGCCGTTGTCAGACATCATGACCCCTCTCGCGCATGACCTCATTTAGTAGATCCGGGCGATCCGAGACTATCCCGTCCACCCCCAGATCGAGCATCCGGTGCATGTCCGCCGGGTCGTTCACCGTCCAGGTATGCACCTGGGCACCCGCCCGATGGACGGCATCGACCAGCTTCTTGTCGACCGGATACGACCGATAGTCGAAGGGAATCTGGTAGGCGGCCACGCGGCGCCGCACGGTGCGGCCAACGCGAGACGCCGAGTACATTGCAGCCGCAGCGGACGGCCCGGCCGATACTGCGACCGCACCTCCGGTGATCCTGCGGAAACGGGCAATCCGGCGATCCACGAACGAAGCGATGAGGGTTGTCTCCTCACGCCCGTGCCGCTTGATGACGTCCGCAACCTCCCACTCCATCCCCGGGCCCTTGAGATCGATGTTGAAGCGAGCCTCCGGCCAGGTAGCAAAAACCTCGTCGAGAGACCTGATCCGCACACCGCTTCCACGGAGCGGGTAATCATCGGGCTCGTTGAACCACCAGGCGGCATCGAGCCGTTGCAGATCTGCGAAGTCCCACATATTCACCGCGCCCGCCCCATTAGTAGTTCGCTCCAGGGTGGCGTCGTGGAAGACCACCACCACCCCGTCACCGGTAATTCGGACGTCGGTCTCGATGTAGGTGTAGCCGAGGTCGACGGCACCCTGGAATGCCTCAGCAGTGTTTTCCGGCCACAGCACACGGCTGCCGCGGTGGGCGAACCTCAGCGGGTACTCGGCATCGAGATAGGGAACTGACACAGCCCGCAGTTTGGCACCTCAGACGAGGACGTCGTCCATCAGCTCACAAACTCGCCGCGCTTGACCACTGCTTGCGCAGCTGGGGCGTCCGGTCGGTAAGCAAGGTGCAGATAGGTGGGATGGGTGAGCAACACCAGGTCGCCGAGCGCACCCGGCACGACGTGACCGCGGTCGTGCAGCCCGAGGGCCAGAGCGCCACCCCGGGTGGCGCTCCACACGGCCCGCTCCGGGGATAGCCCCATCTCGAGACAGGCAAGCGCAACAACAAAAGGCATAGTCTCGATGTTCGACGTGCCCGGGTTGCAGTCCGTTGCAAGAGCCACCGTTACCCCGGCGTCCCAGAGATCGTTGCCGCGCGCCTGCGGTAGTTGAAGCGACAGGGAGACCCCCGGCAGAAGCACTGCAACGGTTCCGGCAAGGCTCAGAGCCTCGATTTCATCGTCCGTCACGTGATCGAGGTGGTCAGCGCTCAACGCGCCCACCTCGGCGGCAAGGCCCGCTCCACCCGAAGGGGCAAGCTGGTTGGCATGGAGGCGAGGCTTCAGCCCGTACTCGAGACCTGAGCGCAGTACTGCTCGTGCCTGGTCGACGGTGAAGACACCGTCATCACAGAACACATCGCAGAATGCGGCGTGGGGGGCACACGCCGGGAGCATCTCTGTGATCACTTGCTCGATGTAGCCATCGGCATCACCGGAGAACTCGGGAGGAACGGCATGGGCGCCGAGGAAGGTGGGCACGACATCGATTGCCAGGGTGTCGTCCACCGCAGCGATGGCACCAAGAAGACGCAGTTCAGTCGACGTCTCCAGCCCGTAGCCGGACTTCACCTCGACTGTCGTGGTTCCGGCCCGCAGCATGCGCCGTGCCCTGGGCACCATGTGACCAAGAAGGTCGGAGGTGGAAGCCGCCCTGGTGGCAGCGACAGTCGACCTGATCCCGCCCCCCGCCGCCATGATCTCCTCGTAGGTTTCACCGCGTAGACGCCGCCCGAACTCATCGGCCCGATCACCGGCAAATGCGAGATGTGTATGAGAGTCGACAAATCCGGGAAGAACTGCGCAACCCCTGCAGTCGATTCGGGATAGCTCGGCCCATTCGTCTGGCAGATCCGACCCGGGCCCAGCCCAGGCGATATGGCCGTCGGCAACGGCAACTGCAGCATCGTCGATTACTCCGAGCAGGTCGTCGCCGGCCGGATCGTTGGTGACCAGTTGGCCGATATTGACGAGCAGCAGATTGTCATCGGGCATGAGTCAGTCCTTCATCGGGATCACGACGCCTCGTTCGGCCGCCGCCTTCTCCGCTTCGGCGTAGCCGGCGTCGACGTGACGCATGACACCGGTTCCCGGGTCGTTGGTGAGGACCCGTTCCAACCGCAACGCGCCCTGCTCGGTGCCATCAGCGACTACTTGCGCCCCGGCGTGTATCGACTTGCCGATGCCCACGCCACCGCCGTGGTGCACGGCCACCCAGGCCGCCCCGGATGCAGTATTGAGGAGAGCGTTGAGAATCGGCCAGTCGGCCACCGCATCGGACCCATCGCGCATTGCCTCGGTTTCCCGGTATGGGGACGCAACCGAACCAGAATCCAGATGATCACGTCCGATGACGATGGGTGCCGAGATCTCGCCGGAAGCGACGAGTTCGTTGAATTCAAGCCCGGCCCGGTGGCGTTCGCCGTAGCCCAGCCAACAGATCCGCGCCGGCAAACCCTGAAAGTGGACCCTCTCCGCCGCCATCTCGAGCCAGCGGCCCAGGGCGCGATTCTCCGGAAACAGTTGGGATACCGCGGCGTCCGTTGCGGCAATATCGGCCGGGTCGCCGGAGAGGGCCACCCAGCGGAAGGGTCCCAGTCCCTCGCAGAAGAGCGGCCTGATGTATGCGGGCACGAACCCGGGGTAGGCAAAGGCATCAGCGAACCCCCCGGTCACCGCTTCGCCGCGCAGGTTGTTTCCGTAATCGAACACCTCGGCACCGGCCCGCTGGAAACCAACCATCGACTCGCAGTGCACCGCCATCGACTCGCGGGCTGCCTTTATGTACGCCTGAGGATCGGAAGACCGCAACTCGGCGGCCTCATCGAGCGAATAGCCGGCGGGGATGTATCCGTTGAGCGGGTCGTGGGCCGAAGTCTGATCGGTCACGATGTCGATGTTGGCCCCACGTCGAAGTAGCTCGGGGAAGACCTCTGCGGCATTGCCGACAACTCCAATAGACAGGGCCCGGCCTGCCCGTTTGGCGTCCTCAGCGAGGCCTAACGCTTCGTCGAGGCTCCGGGCGAAGTGATCCAGATAGCGATGCTCAATACGACGCTCGATTCGCTGCGGATCGACTTCGACACAGATCGCGACGCCGTCGCACATAGTTATGGCGAGGGGTTGGGCACCGCCCATGCCGCCGAGGCCTGCAGTCAGAGTGATAGTTCCCCGCAGGCTCCCGTCGTAGAGCTTCTCTGCCAGGGCGACAAAAGTCTGATAGGTGCCCTGGAGGATGCCTTGCGTGCCGATGTAGATCCAGGATCCGGCCGTCATCTGGCCGTACATCATGAGCCCGGCGGCCTCCAACTCCCAGAAGTGGTCCCAGGTGCCCCAATCGGGCACCAGGTTGCTGTTGGCGATCAGCACCCGGGGCGCCATGTCGTGGGTGCGGAATCGGCCGACCGGTTTCCCGGACTGCACGAGAAGCGTCTCGTCGTTGTCGAGAGTCTCCAGATTACGGACGATGGCATCGAAGGCATCCCAGGTGCGGGCGGCCTTTCCCCGACCCCCGTATACAACGAGTTCGTCCGGGTTCTCGGCAACCTCTGGGTCGAGATTGTTCATCAGACATCGCAGGGCGGCTTCCTGTAGCCAGCCCTTAGTGCGGAGCTGCGTACCGTGCGGTGCTCTCACCAAACGCGGTCCAGACACTCGACCCTCCTCAGTTGTCGACACCCTCAGGCTACTCAGTCATAGGCGGTCGTTCCCGACGGATCGCTCACTACGACTGCCATACAGGCCGAAGAGATTATCGAGTAGCTCCCGGCGGACAACAGATGGCAACGCTCCCCAAGAAGATGGATGGCCGCACCGCGGCCCTGACAGCACTGGCTCTCGTGCTGTTGGTAACGCTCGCCGTTGCCTGGCGGATCGATGCCGAAGCAACCACCACGCCTCCCGGTGCGGTCTATACATTGAGCATCATCGACGAGTCGGGAGCTCCGATCACGTCCGCGACGATCGTCTCGGGAGACCGCGAGTGGACGCCTGACGAAACCGGGACAATATCAGCCGAATTGAGCTCACCGGCCCTCTATGTGGCAACCGCCGACGGGATGATCCCCGACGCCGTGGTTCTCGGCTCACTGCAGACCCCTCACATCACCCTCACCCTCCTCTCCCGCCACGGGCCCGGTGGTGACCGGACCGTTATGCACTTCGGCGGTGACTTCATGATGGGGCGCCGCTACCTGGAACCGAGCAGCGACCGCACCCCCGTGGTGACCGACGAGGCGTCGGCTCGGGCCGTCGTCGCAGATGTCGCTCCCCTATTCGAACTCGCCGACCTGGTGTCCGTCAACTACGAGAGTGTCGCCGGCACGCTGTCGCCAGACGACGCCTACCCGGGCAAGAAGTACCTGCTGCAAAGCCCTCCCGAGACGTTGGCGGCGCTCGAGGAGTTGGGGGTCGACGTCGCCACCCTTGGCAACAACCACATCATCGACTGGCTTGAAGCGGGAGTGGTTTCAACGATCCGCAATCTGGATGCGGCGGGGATCGCCCTTACCGGTGGAGGAACGACGGCGGAGGAGGCTATCCAGCCGGCGATCATCGACACCGGTTTCGCCCGAGTCGGAGTGGTCTCCATGACCACGACAAGCGGCGACTACGTCAACGACAGCCTGCCCGGATCTACCGCCCCGGCCCCGGCCTCGCTTGCGGAGGAGAACCGGTGGCAGTACGAGGCGCGCCGGTTCGGATTTGGCGCAGAGGGCGATGACGGACACATCCCGGTTGCCGATAGACGACCGGGAGAGATGTGGTCGGTATTCAGCGAACTCGAGGAGCGGCTGTCGGCGGGAGATGCCGCCGATATCTGGATGGAGATCGCGCGGGTCTATCCCGAGCTGCAGGACACGGTGGCCCGGCGTGGCCATGGTGGAGCCGCCCACTTCAGCCGCGAGGCGGTACAGGCGAGTATCTCCGCGGCGCGTTCCGATGGAGCAGATCTGGTTGTCGTTCAGATTCACGGGGGCCTTCCCTTCGCCAAGGTCGGCTCCGAGTACTTCCGCACCGCTGCCCGGATTTCCGTCGACGCCGGCGCAGATCTGGTGATCGGCCACCACCCTCATGTATTGCAGGGCTTCGAGTACTACGACGACACGCTCATCGCCCACAGTCTGGCGAATTTCGTGTTCGATCAGGACTTCCTGGTCACCCATCCGTCGGTGGTTCTTCGGACCGTCTTCGAAGGAGCAGATCTTGTCGAGGCCAAGCTGTACCCGATCATGATCGACAGCTACCGGCCCGTCCCGGTCGGGGGTTCCATTGCCGACATGATCCTCGACAAGGCGAACGAGGCTTCTCTACAAAGCGCCCATTCCCTCCGTTTCCCGGACCGACGGATCGGCTCCGCTTCGACCCCTATCGAGCCGACGGCCGAGGTCGTCAAAACCGCAGGGCAGGGGATGATCGTGCCGATCGGCAGCACCGTGGAGCAGTCCATGGACCTGGTGGCCGGTATTCCCGTTGCTCCCGCCGCTTCGTTGGCAAGTCTTGGCGGAGATCTGCGCGGAGTCCAGATCGGCCGCGACCTGTTTGGATTCGGGGATTTGGAGGACGTCCAGGCCGACGACCGCGGTCGCGGTGGTCTCGAGTGGGTGTTGCCCGGAGATTCTCTGGAAGTCGACGACAGGAGCCCCTCGGGCCCGTGGGTCATTCGCCTCGACCGAACCTCGCAGCACCTCGACGACGTCTATGCCAGGACTGCCGCTCGCATTCCGTTGCCCCGCCATCGCTGGTTTGACGAAGAGGGGGCACCCGTTGACGGGGAGGCCGGCTACTCGGTGCGAGTCTGGGCAAAACGGGTCGGGGCGGGCATACCCTTCGTCCGCGTCAGCTTCTACGAGTTCGATGACACCGATCCGACCCGGAAGCCGCAATCAACCGCCCTGGAGACCGTGGATCTTCCGCTTCCCCTCGTCAACAACGACACCTGGCATGAGATCTGGATCGACCTGCCCGAACCGCCCGAGGACGGTAACGCTGCCCTGGTCGGGGTTGGCTTGGCGCCACCGGAGTCCCGCTCCGGCACGGTCTGGGTCGACGGCCTGGAGATCGTGGAGTGGCGTCCCGCAGCGATGAACCCTGAGGGTGCGTGGACCAGGGTCGACTACCTGCTCGCTACTGAAGATCGCACGGTCACCCTCACCGTCGCGGATCGGCAATAGAGAAGACCGCCGGATTCCGGCGGTCTTCTCGACAAGTTCCGGAGGGTATTAGCCCTCTGCGGGCGGCTTCGGTGTCTCGTCGACGGCCGACTCCACCGCAGCTTCGGCATCGGCCCCGGCATCGGTGACTGCTTCTTTGGCGTCATCGCCATCGAATTTGCCCTTGACATCGCCGGCTACACCCTTGGTCTTCTCCCAGGCGCCTTCCGCAACACCGCCGGTCTTTTCGGCCACGTCGCCTGCAACGTCTTTGGTCTTGTCCCAGGCATCACCGGCCTTGCCGCCGGTTTTGCCCGCAACATCTTTGGCTTTGACGCCAACGTCGCCTGCAGTGTCCTTCGCCTTGTCCCAGGCATCACCGGCCTTGCCGCCGGTTTTGCCCGCAACATCTTTGGCTTTGACGCCAACGTCGCCTGCAGTGTCCTTCGCCGAGGCAAACCAACCCTTGACGGTATCCATCAGTCCCATGTCTTCAACTCCTGCTCATTGAGAGCCAGCATTGTATGCACGCCGCCCCGGCGGGCAGCAGCTATCGAACCGTCGCGGCGAGCCCCGGCTACCCTCCCGGGCGTGTATGACATGGAAGCTGTGAGGAGAACCCTGCGCATGGTCACCACCGGCTTTGCGATCGGTCCGATCATCCTTGTGGTCATTGTGGCGTCGATCGACGTCGGCGAGCCCGCCGACCCCGACCTCGCCGACGGAGCCACCCTGGCGGCCGGAGTGGTCGGACTGGTGGGCCTGCTGATAGCGGCTCTTTGGTACTCGGGCGCCGGTGAGCGACAGCGTCAGCCCGCCGCCGTGCAGAACGGCTTCATCGTCCGGGTCGCCATCGCAGAACTCGGGCTCCTCCTCGGAATTGTCGGCTTGTTCATGACGGGGTCATTGCTCCCCGCAATCGTCGGTCTCGCCCTGTTTCTACCGTCCCTATTCCTTCTTTACCTCGGCATGAATCGGATGGCAGACGCCTAGCCGCAGCCGGCATGCTCGTCGCAGTGCTCTGATCGCCTACCCGATCGCGCCGCCGAGCCGAGATGATTCCCTTTTGCGCAACCCAACTCGCACCCGGAGGCGTTCCAGCTGCTGGGCGGTGAACTGCTCGGATGCGGGGAAGGGATGGCTGGTCAGCCATGATTCGATGTCCGCTGCGATATCCGGCTCGGAGCGATACATGATCATGTCGAGCATCCGTCGCTTGTGCTGGGCGGGCATTGCCGCAAGTAAGTCGTCCCAATTCTCCTTGACCATCTCCCACACCGCCGGGCCGGTCTCGCGGTGACCAAGAAGCCGAGCCAGCAGCCAGTTGCTGTCCTGCGATCTCACCTCACCGGCGAGGACCATATCGACAAGGCGTTCCGCAGTAACACGATCGGGAACGGCGGCCGCGGCCCGGAGATAGCGCACCTCATCCTGGGGACTGGTCGCCTGATCCCTCATCTCGAGAAGGCGCTCGAACTCAGCGACACTTCCGTTGGCAGCGACGATCCCCACGGCAGCATCAGCCACATCGCCGCCGGTCGATGCCGGATCGGTCTGGAAGACTTCGAAGACGTCACGTGCCGCCTCCTGGACCGCAACGTCATCACCCAACGTGCCCGCGGTTCTCAGTAGCAACGCCCGCAAACGGCGCTTCTGGTCGGTCTCGCCTTCATCGGGAACCCAACCGAGTTCGGACACGTGGTCCCTCACGAGGTCGCGCACCATCTGCTGCATTGCGGGCCGATCGTCGGATGAGATGACTCTGTCGAGTTCGGCCAGGCCACCGACGGCCACGCCCCAAACATCCGGTTCGTGCTCTTCGTCGAGGGCACCGACCAGGGAGATGAACTCCCCAGCCGCAGTCCGGCCGGCAAGCACATTCGCCCACGTGTCTGCAAGCAGCGCGTAACGCTCGGCCGGGGCCAGATCGGCAAACTCGTCGGCAAGACGTGCACGAACGCCGGTCGGGTAGTTGACCCGGTAGAAGCCGTCGCCACCGTCGTTGACAAGAATGGAACCTTCCGCAGACGGCACGAATTCACCATCCCCGACCACGATCCGACCACTCTGCTCCCCGGTTCGGTAGAGGACGGGGACCTGCCAACTCTGACCGCCGTCGCCGAGGAAGCGAAAGTGGCGCTGCTCGATCAGGTACCCACCGTCGGCGACAGAAACGTCGAGCTGTGGGTAGCCCCCCTGATAGATCCATCCGCTCATGATCTCACCGACGGGTTCGCCGGATTCGCCCTCCAGGGCCGCCCAGAGATCGTCGGTATCGGTGTTGGAGTACGCATGCCGCTTCAGGTAGGTGACGATGCCGCGCCGGAATGTCTCTTCACCCAGATACTGCTCGAGCATGCGAAGCACGGCTGAGCCCTTGCCGTAGGTCAGGGTGTCGAACATCGCCTCTGCATCTGCCGGCGAGGCCACCGGGTACTCAACGGGGCGAGTCGCGACGAGACCGTCGACATCCATGGATTGGGCCCGATAGTGGGCAAAGCTGAGCCAGCGATTCCAATCGGGGCGGAAGGCGTCGATGCACTTCAGTTCCATGAACGTGGCAAAAGCCTCATTGAGCCAGATCCCGGTCCACCACTTCATGGTCACGAGGTCCCCGAACCACATGTGGGCCAGTTCGTGGGCGATCACATCGGCAACCCTGGTCAACTCACCGCGAGTCGCCCGCTCCTTGTCGACGAGCAGAGCCGTTTCCCTGTAAGTGACCGCACCGAGATTCTCCATGGCACCGGCGGCGAAATCGGGCACGGCGATCATGTCGAGCTTGTCCCCCGGATAGGGAATCTCGTAGTAGTCGGCGAAATACTGCAGGGCGAAGGCGCCGACTTCGAGGGCGAAGT
>CAMYKI010000023.1:0-54967 GCA_947258985.1 uncultured Acidimicrobiaceae bacterium | reverse complement strand
AGGCGCCGACTTCGAGGGCGAAGTCCGCCAAACTCCCCTTTCCCGGCGTATGGATGACTCGCAGCGGGACGCCACCGGCATCGACCGGGCCCCGCACTTCGAAGTCGCCCACGATGAAGGCGACCAGGTAAGTGGACATCTTCATCGTGTCGGCGAACTGATGAATGATCCTGCTCCCGGTACCCGGAGCGGTACCGATTTCGGCGCCGTTCGAAACAGCTACGAGATCGGCGTCGACCTCGAGGCTGACGGAGAAGGTTGCTTTCAGATCCGGCTCATCCCAGCAAGGGAAGGCCCGGCGAGCGTCCGTCGCCTCGAATTGTGTCGTCGCTATCACCCGCTCGAGGCCGTTTTCGTCCTTATAGGTCGAGCGGTAGAAGCCGCGTAGGTCATCGTTGAGGATTCCCTCGAAGCTCGTCAGCAGTTTCCACGATCCGGTTCGCAGCTCCTCATCGAAGATGAAGGTGGCCCGCTCCCTGGCGACGTCGTATCGGACGGCGCTCGCCGGCACTCTTTGCTGGTCCGGGCCACCCACCATTTCCACGTCGCTGATCTGCAATTCGGCGGCGTTCAACGAAATCTCGGTAACGGTCTCGACCACATCGACAGCGACGGCCGCATGGCCGACGAATGACGCGGCGCCAAGATCGGGGGCAAGCGTGAGTTCGTAGCGGGTAGGGATGACCGTTCGGGGAAGGCGATATTCGGCCTCTATGGTCACAAGCGCGCTCCTAGTTTCTGCTGATTCACCACGATGCTAGATCCCGCTCGCGTGCCCGAATCCATACACTCACAACTATGGATCAGGAGGTCTGCTCGGCGTCGACCCGCAGCTTGGCCAGCGCTTCGAACTCGTGCCTGCCCTCCACCGACCAGCCTTCCCGGGCCACGATCAGCTCGAAACCGGCCAGCAAGTCCCATCCCTCACCTTGTTGTAGCAGATAAGGCCGCGGCGGCCGCTCGTTGCGCTCGAGGTTCTTCACCGTCGCCCGACAGAAGACGAGCAAGCCGTCCGGTCGCAGCTCCGCCCTGAACGACTCGAACAGATGGCGTTTGATGAAATGAAAATCGACGATCACGTCCCATGGCCCCGCGGGAAACGGATCTGTGTCGAAGTCCATGAGCACGGTGGCGACATGTACCCCGGCTTCGGTAGCGGCTGCCGTTGCCAGTTTCAATCCCTCCGCGGAAATGTCGGCAATGGTGACACTGTGCCCTCGCTGCGCCAGCCAGATGGCGTTGCGGCCGCTGCCACCGCCGACGTCGAGGATCGTCGACCCTGCGGGGAAATGGGCCGCGACCTCGACGAGAAAGGCCGCGGGATCGGTCGAGCGCGCCCCTTCCGTGACGTAGCGCGTGTTCCAGTGGTCTCGTTCGTTTTCCGCCATGTAGGGTCATCTTATGTGCAGACGCATCAAGAGGCTCCGGGACGGGGCCGTTCCAGCATCGGACGAGGACATCGAGGCCGCGGCGCGTCAGTTCGTTCGCAAGATCAGCGGATTCGCCAGACCGGCCAATCACAACGCTGAGGTCTTCGATCGGGCGGTCGCCGAAATCACCACGGCATCACAGACACTGCTCGATGGGCTGGTTATCCGAGGGGCCCGGCCTTAGTCCCCCAGATTCAGCGGTTCTCAACTTCATCGGTGGTGGTCTGAGGGTCGATTGCCTCGCCGAGGGCCATCGCCTCGATCGTCCGGCTGAGAAAGTCGGCACTCACCGGGCCGCTGACTTTGCCGCGGATGATCCCTTCCCGGTCCACGAAGAACGTCTCGGGTAGACCGAGGACGCCAAACTCGACTGCGACACGGGAACCATCGTCCACTCCGTAGACATACGGTTTGCCCCGGCCGAGTTCGTCGAGGAAGTCCTTGCTGGCCGAATCGCGATCCTGGTAGGCGATGCCGACGAAGGTGACACCGAGATCGGCGTACGTTGCCGCCGCCGAGTTGAGCGCCTCGTGTTCAACGCGACAGTTTCCGCACCACGATGCCCAGAAGTTGACGATGACGATATCGCCGGTGAAGTCGGTGAGGCGGAACCGATCGGTGGAATCGAGATAGCGAATCTCGACATCGGGCACGGTTTCGTCGATGAGAGGCGATGGGCTGAGACTGATGTCGGTGTCGAAGCGGCCCGTGAAGATGATGCCGGTCACCATGACGGCGATCGCCGCAAGAACGACACCCCAGAACAGCAGGCTCGAGGAGCGTTTCTCGGACGCGGTCACGAAGTCGCCTCGACTTCCGTCAGCAGCCGTTCCGCCTCATCCCTGAGTTCCGCAGGCAGGTTGTCATAGTCGAGAAGCTTGCGCAGCGGCTCAACCGCACCGGCGGCGTCGCTGAGCCCGAAGAACCGGATATTGGCGAGGTACCAGAACGCCACCCCACCGTCCGGCTGGATATCGAGGCTGCGAATTACGAAAGACTCCGCCACGTCCGGTACGCCGGACCGGTAGGTCATCCATCCGACGTTTGCGAGCGCCGACGGATCCTGGACATCGAGAGTGTCGAGCACGTACATGTAATGGGTCAGCGCATCGCTGAATTCGCCTGCGGCGAAATACCGGTCGGCAAGAGCCAGCCGCATGGGGGCGATATCCGGGTTTGCGGCAACCACCGCTTCCATTTCCTCGTTGCTGATGTCGTCGAGGTTGACCCCGGAACCCGTCGCAACATCGGAAGCAACACCCTCCACTCCCGCAGTGCCACCGACGGTATTGATGACGGCAAACGTGAGCACCGCGGCAGCGATCACAAGAATGCCGGCACCTGCAAGCCGCCGTCCGGTAATCAGCGACTGGGGAGCGTTCTGTTCCGTTTCCTCGCTCTCTTCTGTGAGCTTCCGGAGCAGCCCCTCCTTTTCGGCGAGATAGCGGGTACGCAGCCTCTCTGCGGTTGTTTCGTCGATCTCCCCAAGCTCAACCTGTTGGTCGAGCTCTGCGATGTCGCGCTCGGCCTGGGAGATGCGTTCCCGGATGCGGCCGGTTTGCAGGTTCATGCCGCCCCCCGCTGCCGGGTCCATATGGCCCAACCGCCGCCCACCAGTGCGAGTACCGGCAGCGACCAGAGAACCACTCCCCAACCGGTCAGGGGCGGATCGAGCAGAACCTGGTCTCCGTAGCTGGAGGCGAAGTAGTCGTAGATCTCGTCATCGCTCCACCCGGCATCGATCTTCTCCCGGAGGATCACAACCAGGTCCTGAGCGACCTCGGAGTCGGATTCGGCAAGCGATTGCCCTTGACACCAGGGGCACGCTATCCGCTGGGACAGCTGCTGTTGGCGGGCGTCGGGGTCCGCTGTTGCCGCCTCCGGCCATAACCCGACCACGATGACGGCAAGGGCCGCTATGGCAACCATCCAGCCGAAACCGCGGCGTACCCGGTCAGACATGCTCGGGCTCCCCGGTGCGCACCACCGGAACGGTTCGCCCGGCTTTCCTGGCTAGCACCGCCCACAGGCCGCCCCCAACAGCGACCAGCCCGCCCAACCAGACCATCCACATCAACGGAAATACGTATACATCCAGAACCACGTCGTCGCCGGGCACCGCAGCAAGCGCAACGAAGACATCCTCGACAAAGCCGGCGTGCACCGCCGGCGTCGCCACCGCGGGGGGACGGGCGTACTGGTTGAACACCGGTTCCATGCCGGTGATCTCGTCCGAGCAGGAACCGTCTCGCAGACTGAGCATTGCCCCGTCGACGCGTCGATTGGGTTCCAGCCGGGTTGTTGGTCCTTCGTAGACGAGGCAATAGCCATCGACCCGCGCCACCTCTCCCTCTGCAATGCGGACCTGGTCCCGTGATGCCAATCCACTCGAGGCAGCGATGCCGACCGCAAGTAGAGCAATGCCGATGTGCGCCACCTGACCACCCCAGTACCCCGGGGCACGGCGCAGCACCCGGGATGTCGCCGCAAGACGCTTCCCGTCGACCTTCCCGACCTGACGAACGAACTCATGCACGGCGCTCGCTACTACGAAGGTACCGGCAACGATGACGATGACTACCGGGACGGACTCGACTCCGACGAGGACCGCAATGGCGCCGGCGACCAACGACACGATGAGGGGTGCCGCTATCCGGCGCCAGACGACCTCGGGCCGGGCATAGCGATACGGGGTCACCGGTCCTATCCCCATCCCCAGCAACAGCAACGCTGCAACGGGAATGGTTACTCGATTGAAGTATGGAGTTCCCACCGAAACCCGGTCCCCCCCGAATGCCTCGAGGAAGATCGGATAGAGAGTTCCAAGTAGGACCGCAAGGGCGAACACCGTGAGTATCAGATTGTTGAACAGGAAGACACCTTCGCGGCTCGCCAGAGAATCCAGCCTCGGCGCAGAACTCAGAAGCTGCGACCTCCAGGCGAATAGGGCGAGCGATCCGATGACGACGACCAGGAGAAACCCGAGCAGCGCCGGCCCCACCCCGCTCTGGGTGAACGAATGCACCGAGATGATGGTCCCAGATCGGGTAAGAAAGGTCCCCAGAATGGTCAGCGAGAAGGTAGCGATGACGAGAATCAGGTTCCAGGCTTGGAGCATGCCGCGTCTCCGCTGCACGACCGCAGAGTGGATGAAGGCGGTGGCAACCAGCCACGGCAAGAACGCGGCGTTCTCTACCGGGTCCCAGGCCCAATACCCGCCCCAACCCAGAACCTCGTAGGACCACCACGCACCAAGCAGCATCCCAAACCCGAGGAAGGCCCAGGCGATGACCGACCAGCGATGCGTTCGCTCCAACCAGACGCTGCCCTGCTCACCGCGGATCATGGCCGCGATGGCGAAGGCAAACGGTGCGGTGAAACCTACGTATCCGACGTAGAGCATCGGCGGGTGAACCGCCATGAGGATGTGATTCTGCAGAAGCGGATTGGCCCCGACACCGTCGGCAGGAGCGACTGAGGAGGCGAGCGGAAACCAACTCGACGTCGCGCAGACGTTGCCGACGACCTCGGTGCAGACCCGGAACGGATTCGCCACCGTGGCCATCAGGCCGAACCAGAAGATGGCGATCAGCCCGAAGATCGCCAACGCAGTGAGCCCCAGCCGGTCCCCGGTAAAGACCGTGCGCGCCACCAGAAACGTGAAAGCGGCGAGAACCAGGCCCCAGAGAACAACGCTCCCCTCCAGGGCCGCCCAGGCTCCGGCAAGCAGGAATATGAAGGGCGTGCTCCTACTGGAGTTGTCGGCAACGTATTCGATGGAGAAGTCGTGCGAGAGGATTCCGGCCTCGAGCGCCAGGAACGCCACCACAGAACCCAGAAGCAGCATGAGGACGGGCACCCCTATCGACTTCGGCGTTGCGTCCTTGCTGCGGGAAGCCGCCCACGCTCTCGTCGTCAGTAGGACAGACGCGACGAGGGCGACAAGAATCCCGAGGAGGCCGGCTGTGGCGATCACGTGTCCTCTAGCTCATGCTCTATCGAGTCGTAGATCACGTTGTCCTCGGTGCGGTATTGCTCATCGTGCCGGATGAGCATTGTGTCGGAGTGGAACATGGCCCCGTCCCAGGTTCCCTCCACGATCACGCCCTGACCCTCGGCAAAGAGCTGGGGCACGACACCATCGTGGCTCACCGTCATCGATTCCCGTCCGTCCGTGACGATGAGCAGCAGTGTCTCGCCTTGCGTGGACACAGTGCCCTCCACCACCTGGCCACCGAGACGGAGGCGCTCGGCGGAAGGCTCGATCTCGGTGAGCAACTCGGTAGGTGTGCGGAAGTAGACGAGGTTGGCAGATAGGTTGATCAGTAGGACGATCAGGACCCCGAGGACCAGGACTGCGGGAACGAAGAACTTCCAGTATCGCCGGATCATTCTGCCTCGCTCGCTCGTTTTTCGGCGGAACGAAGCCTGGCAAACAACAGGGCGATGTAGCCGATCAGAGTCCCGTAGGTGAGGATGTACCCGACGACGGCGTACCTCATGGTTGAGTCCCCGAGTTGCCGACATTTGGAGCCGATACCGCGTCTCCCGCCACAGGCCCGGCCGGAGCGATCGCCGCGGTGTGCGCCAGAAGCTCGAGTTCTTCGAGGCGGACCCGGTGGCGCATCATGGCTGCGTAGACGATGGTGAATGCGGCAACCGAAACGAGCAGAGCGGCCAGGATCGGCCCGTCCATCTGGATGTCACGGGGACGAAACGTGTTGGTCTGGTGCAGCGTTCGCCACCAGGTAACCGAGAAGTGGACCGGAATGAGCTGCACCAGACCGACGATGCCGAGGATGGCGGAGCGTCGGGCGCGGGCTTCGGGGTCGACGATGACGCGGCGCAATGCCAGGTAGCCGATGTATACGAACAGCATGATGGCCGTCAACGTCAGGCGTGCGTCCCAGGTCCAGTACACGTTCCAGGTCGCCTTGCCCCAGATCATTCCGCCGATGATGGCGGCGGTGGTGAAGACCACTCCGATCTCTGCAGAGGCCCCGGCAACGTGGTCCCAGCGGAGCTTGCGGGTGACGAGGTAGGAAATGCTGGCGACAAAGGTGACTGCGAACGCGAGATAGGCGAGCCAGATGGTCGGAACATGAACGAAGAGCATACGGGCCGCTTCGCCTTGTGACTCGATCCGGGGACTGGCGAGAGCAAACCCCAAGGCGAACAGAACAGAGACCGCGGCCACGACGTCGAGCGGGCCGATACGGGTCCGGGTTGCGTCGCTCATCGAGTCTCCTGTAGGGGTCTTGCGGTGGCTACACCGACAATCGCAAGAGCAAGCACAACGATCGTCATCAGCACCGGCCACGCCAGATTACCCCCGTCCCGATCTATAGCTTCGACGGTTTGGGTTGCGCCCAGCAACAGCGGAATCGCCAACGGTGTTACCAGGAGAGGCACGAGTGCCGGTCCGGCGTTAGTACTCGAAGCGATCGAACTCGAAATGGTGCCCAACTCCGCGAGCCCCAACGCAGTAAGCGGCATCACCACAACCATCCATGCCCATCCAGAAATGTCGAGTCCGTAGAGAACGACGGCGACCGCAGCCATGACGATCTGGAAAACGAGGAGGAGCAACGATCCGGCCATGGTCCTGCCGACAAATTCGGCCGCCGGGTCGATCCCGAGGAGCGCAATGGCATCACGTTGCTCCGGAGTCTCGGCACTGGTTCGCCGGACTGCGGTGAGTACCCCGAACAACATGACAACGACGAACAGCATCCCGGTGCCGATGCGAGCGAGAACGTCCTGGTTGATGCCAACCGCAAGCGGAACCAGCAGCAGAGCAATCGCCCCGAACGGGATCGTCACCCACGCAACCTCGCCGGCGCGTCGTTCCCGGTCGAGGTCCCGACGGGCGATGGCGAAGGCCTGCGGCCAGAAGCGGTCGCTCATCGCACTGTTCCCGCTGTCAGTTCTGCAGCCCTGGTCACCATCGGTGCGACCCTGTCCACGTCATGGGAAACCAGCACCACCGCACCGTCTCGTTCGAGCACTCCGGCGACGATGTGCTCCACGAGTTCGATGGCGCTGGGATCGAGCGCAGAGTGGGGCTCGTCGAGCAGCAGCAGGTCGGGGGCAAGCATGATCTCTCTGGCGAATTCCGCACGACGCTGCATCCCGTGGGACGACTCTCCGGCCAGCCTCGAAGCAGCACCCCCCAGCCCGACATCCTGAAGAGCCTGGACTGCGGCCTGCAGAGGCGCACCAGCGATACGCGCTGAGAATTCGAGATTGCCCAACAGGCTCAGCTCGGGATACAGCGCCGGGCTGTGACCGATCAACCCGATCCGCCGGCGAATGTCGTAGCGCTCCTGCTCGTTGAGATCGGCCCCGAGGACGCTGGCCGAACCGGCGCTGGGGCGCAATAGGGTTGCCAACACCCGGAGAAGGGTCGTCTTCCCGGCCCCATTGGCACCAAACAGCCCGAGGGACTCGCCGGGCCCGACGGTCATGTCGATATCGCGCAAGATCGTTGTAACCCCGATGCGGGCGGCGACACCTTTGAATTCAATGAGGGATTCCGACACAGTGCGCGCAGTCTACGTAGTCCGGGATCGGCGGGCAGAACCGATTGAGAAGCTCGGAATATTCGCAGAATCTTATACGTTACCCTGCGGACCTATCGACAAATCAACCAACCGGAGTGGACCAATGTCAACAGTCAACCTCACCAAAGACACCTTCGAGGACACGATCGTCAAAAACGACATCGTCCTCGTCGACTTCTGGGCCGAATGGTGCGGGCCGTGCAAGTCTTTTGCCCCCACCTACGAGAAGGTGTCCGCCAACCACGAAGGCGTCGTTTTTGCCAAGGTCGACACCGAGGCCGAGCAGGAACTCGCCTCCTACTTCCAGATCCGCTCTATCCCTACACTGATGATCTTCCGTGATCAGATCGGCATCTTCTCGCAGCCGGGAGCACTCCCCGAAGCTGCCCTCGAGGACCTGATCGAGCAAACCAAGGGTCTCGACATGGAGGTTATTCGCCGTGAGATCGCCGAGCAGCAGGAAGCTGAAGGGCAGGACCACGATCACGACGGGGAACACGACCACAGCCACTGAGGCAGAAGCCGGAGCCGCTCCCCGCAGGAGCTAATCGGAGAACTCCCCCACCACCAGGTGCGCTATCAGCGCTTGGGCGGACGCGACGTTGGGTCGCTCAACCTCGACCCGGTGCACGACCGGCGTGCCGAATGTGCCCGGGTCGGTGAGGACGTTGGCCGGTATCTCGGCGTCTTCGAGCAGGCCCCACGCTTGTTCCGCGACAGCCCGATCGACGAACTCGGCGATAGGTACGAGTTTGTCTTTGCGCGCCACGGCTAACCGGCCGCCCCGCCGGTGAAGTTCCATGCGTCCAGCTGGAGCGAAGGTACATGCATCATCCCGGGGCCGAACTCGGAATCGGCGAACCGAGCATCATTGCCTATGGCGCTCACCCGACCCTGGGCAAGCGCCTCTACAAATGACTGGGTAAAGCGGAGATTGGTCACACCGCCGGTGATCTTCCCGTTCTCGATGATGAACGTGCCGTTCCTAGTGAGGCCGGTGACGGTCAACGCCTTCGGATCGAGTACCCGGCAGTAGTTGAAGGTTGCGACGTACAAGCCTCGATCCACCCCGGCAATCATGTCGTCGACGGCCGTCGAACCCTCCTCCAAGAAGACGTTCGTCGGCAACGGTCCGTAGACCTCGGAACCGGGTGACCCGTGCCCGGTCGAGGCGACCCCGGCCTTCTTCGCCGTCCGCCGGTCGTGCGCCACGGCCTTGGTCACACCGGCAGTGATGAGATCGAGACGGCGGTGCGGCGTACCCTCCGCATCAAAACCGATACCGAGTGCCCGCGGGTCGTGCACGTCGTCGTAGAGGTTGATGGATGCGTCGAACTGCTTCTCGCCAAGTTCGGCAAACGACTGCCCCTCCGCATGCGACTTGCCGTTGAAGCCGTAGAAGGAGAGGAACATCGCGATCGTAGCGACGGCCTCCGGTGCCAGCACGACCTGGTATTCCCCTGGTTTGAGATCGAACGCATCGAGCCCACGCCGGGCGCGGTCGGCGGCAAGCGCGCCGATATCCGACCCGTCGAGATCGCCGAGACGTGGCGAGGTTCCGTGGCCCGACCCGGCGGTACCGCTTGCCTGGTGAATTCCATCGACGGTCGCTCTCGTGTAGTGACCGAAGGCGCGGTGACCTTCGGTATTCACGAACGCGACATCATGACCCATCGTCTCGCAATAGCCGGCAGCGAGCAGGTCGGGAGCGGCGGATACGAACCCCGCCACCACCCGGGCCCTCTCATCCGGGTTTGCTTCGGCCGTGGCGTCGTCGAAATGATGGGGGTCGACGATATCCATCGGCTCGGTCACACCCGGCCAACTTTCATCGACCCGCTGCAGGGAGGCGATGCCGATGGTGTCATCGACGAAGTCCTCGATACCTTCCAGGTTGGTGGTCGCCGCCGAGTTGACCCGACCGTCCACGGCGACCCGGAGGAGGACCTCGTGGCCCTCCTCGGCGACGTTCTGATGGATGAACGAGTTGGCAAAGCGCGTCAGGGCCGACTCACCTCCGCTGACAACTACTTCGGCGTCGGCGCGGTCACCGATGTGGTCGAGTATCTGACCTGCTATTTCGATAGTCCTGCTCATGCCCGTACCCCTACTCGAACCTCAGCGAACCGGCCGGGTGCCGCAGAGTGACCCGTGTGAGCCACTTGCATCGGCTGGCCCTTCCCACAGTTGGGGGTCCCCCAGTGCACCCACTCGTCACCCCCAGCGAGCTTGTCGAGTTGGGCCCAGAATTGTGGAGTGATGCCCGTATACGTCGGATTCTTGACCATCCGCCCAAGCTTGCCGTCCTTGACCTCCCAGGCGATTTCGCAGCCGAACTGGAAGTTGAGCCGCCGGTCGTCGATCGACCAGGACCGATTCGTCGACATATAGACCCCGTCCTTGGTATCGGCGATGATCTCGGCAAGATTGGAGTCGCCGGGCAGCATGCCGACGTTGGTCATCCTCACCATCGGCAGCCGGTTGTAGCCGTCGGCGCGCACCATCCCGCCCGGAGCGAGTCCCGCTATCGAGGCGGAGTCCCGCCCGGAGAGCACCCCCACCCAGAGGCCGTCCTTGACAATGTCGACACGTTGCGCCTTTGTCCCTTCGTCGTCGTAGCCGAAGGTGCCCAGGGCACCCGGGAGCGTGGCGTCGGCAGTGATGTTCATGAGCGGCGACCCGTACCGGTGGGTTCTCAGCCTTTCCAGATCCAGATGCGAGGTCCCGGCGAAAGCCGCTTCCCAACCCAGAATGCGATCGAGTTCGATGGCATGGCCGACCGACTCGTGGATCTGCAAGGCAAGTTGCGATCCTTCCAGAATCAGCGACTTCTCGCCCTCCTCCAGCTCCGGTGCAGACAGCAAAGCGACGGCTTCTTCGGCGATCCGACCGGCGTTACCCGGGTAGTCCCACCTGCGTACCGTCTCATAGCCACCGGTTTCGAATTGCCCGAAGGACTGCGGATAGGAGCGGCGCTGGATTTCGCTCTCGCCGACTGCAGATGCGTCGAACCCGCCGCCCGATTCAACGAGGTGCTGATGAATCCGGTGCCCTTGTGACGACACGAACCATTTGTTGGTGTCCCAGAACGACAGGTTGCCCGTTGCCAGGGCGATACCGTCGACGGATTGGGCGATCTTGGTCACCTCGATCAGCATGTCGACCTTGTCACTGACGGGCACCGCAAACGGGTCTTCGTCAAACGGCGTTTCGTAGCTGTCCTCCACAACGGGGACATCGGCAAGGGGCATGGCCGGGCCCGGAACGCTTGCGGAAGCGCGGGAGATTGCGGCGCTCTTCTTGCCTGCGGCCCGCGCCGCTGCTTTGCTCATGTCCGAGGTTGCATAGAAGCCCCACGCCGATCCGGTCAGGGCCCTGACGCCGACCCCGGCCCGTTCCGCTTGGTCTATCGATTGCGGCTCCTGGTTCTGTACCGCGATCGACTGGTTCTTGGAGACCACAACCCTGGCGTCGGCGTACTGAGCGCCGGCGGCGAGAGCTCCCTCCACCGCGGCTTGGGCAAGATCAAACACGATTTGGCTCCCAATCAGATGACGGCGCGATGGTAGCGGGGCCGGGTTTGGGCTAGGCGCCCGGGAGCTCCAACCGGAAGATGCTCTCGCCGTCCCGGAAGGTGTAGGTGAGGTCGCCGTCCATTCTCCTGGCCAGTTCTCGCGAGATCGCCAGCCCGAGACCGAGCGAGCCGAGCACCCGGGCAGATCCTGTCGACTGAAAGTAGGGAACGAAGATGGCCTCGCGCTGCTCCAATGGGACACCCTTTCCGTTGTCGGCGACGGTCAGGTACGGCGTGTCGTCGAGCCCGACGTCGATCTTGATATCGGGCCCTCCGTAGCGGATGGCATTGGTGATGAGATTGCGGACGACCTGCCTTACCCGAACGGGGTCTGCGTTGGCGCCGGTCATTGCACCGGTGACGTCCCCGATCGCAAAGTCCGGGTAGGTGCGGCGGCAGTCCGCAACCGCTGCTTCGGCGACTGCGGCCAGATCGATGATCTGCCGCTCGATTGTGACCCGGCCCTGTTCGAGGTTGGCTGCAACCAGCAGGTCCTCTACCAACAAGGCAAGGTCAGACGACTGAGCAGCGACCAGACCGATGAGTTCCTTTGTCTCATCCTCATCAAAACGATCCCACCGCTGCGCCAGCTCCTCGGATAACCCGAGAACGGCAGACAGCGGCGTACGCAACTCATGGCTGACGCTTGCGATAAACCGGTCCTTGTCGGCAACGAGGCGCTCGAGACGGCGCTGGGTCGCCCGTAGCTGGGTCATGTCGAGGAGCGAGACGGCAATCCGGGAGAGATCGAGAGCGCCATTGCTGTGCGGCACCCTCCACCGCAGCCTGCACTCGAAAGGCTGGTTGAGGAAGTTGACTCCGACAAAGTCGGATTGATACGAGGAACCGCCCTCCCACAGCACCTCGAATTGCGCGCGAAAGGCGCCAAGAACGTCTGGGGTGAGTTCGTCATCCCGGAAACCACGCAGAATCGCAAGCACGGAAGGGGCCTTGAGCAGACCGACGGTGGCCGCGTTGACCCGGGTGGTGCGAATGCCCATGATCGCCCGCTTGACCTCATCAGGATGCTCGTCCAGATAGGCGGTGAAATCGGTGACCCCCTCGCTGCGGAGCCTTTCCAACCACACCCCAACTGCAGTGAAGTCTTCCTCTCTCATCGCGACCGGTGACCACTCAAAGAGCGAGCGATAGCGCTCTTCTTGATCTTTGAGGCGGCGCTGGGCATCATCAACGCTGGACCGGTCCGTGACGAGTACGCCGACGAGAGGTGGGCCATCCTTGTCGACGATGAAGCCGTCTACTTCCACCAGGCGGTCGAGCACCGTACGAGCCATAACGGGCGTCACCGGTACCTGACGGCGCACCGCTTCGAGCATTCGCATGACGGCATTAGCACTCACGCGCCAGAAGCCATCCAGAATCCCGTTCTCGCCGTCGGCGGTGACGGCGAGGGCCTCAGTAGCGGCTGCGTTTGCCTCAACCACGACCCCGTCTTCGTCAACGACGAGGAGGGGAATATGGGCGTGGTTGAAGAAGGAATGGAAGAGCGTGGGGAGACGCCTGTCCTGAGACACTTCGGCCTGATGCACGGTTCACCGTTTTGGGTATTGCTGGTTTCCCGTTAGTCATCGGCACGCAGGCCTCCGGACCAAAGGGATGTTGCATCCCTGTAGAAGTCAGTGGTCGCTGCGTTCAATCGCTGTCGTCACGAACGACCATCACCTCATCCAGGGACTTCCTTTGCAGATCAGGCACCCGACAGCCCTCGGCCGGAAAGCCGATGGGGAAAAGCACAGATGGCCGCTCATTCTCAGGACGTTCGAGAATCCGTGTGAGGAATGCCATGGGGCTGGGGGTGTGGGTCAGCGTGGCGAGACCCATGTTGTGTAGTGCGGCGACAAACAGACCGGCGGCGATGCCAACGCTCTCTTTCACGTAGTAGTTCTTCAGCGTCTCCCCGTCCGGCTTGACTGTGTAGCGCTGCTCGAAAAGCACGACGAGCCAGGGTGCCGTTTCGAGGTAGGGCTTCTGCCAATCGGTGCCGAGTGGGGCAAGGGCATCTCTCCATTCGGGGGGAAGCCTTCCACCTTCATAGTTCTGCTGCTCCTCTTCCTCAGCGGCCGTCCGGATCCGGGCCTTGAGGGACGGGTCGCCGACCACCACGAACGTCCATGGCTGGCGGTGGGCGCCCGAGGGTGCGGTCGCTGCGGTGCTGATCGCCGCTTCGATGAGCGAGCGGGGCACGGGGTCCGGCGAGAAGTCGCGGATACTGCGACGATCGTTCATGAGGTCCAGGAACGAACGACTCCGGTCGGTCATCTCGTCGAACGATCTGCGCTCGGTTTTGTAAGGAACTGATGCGTAACCACCACTCACTGCAATACCCCTTCCAGTTGCGTGCACCCTACCGATGCCGGGGGATCAACTGATGTAGTTGCCCGCCCCCCGGCTGCCTGGGACACTTGCCCGGTGCACCAACATGAATGGCCTGGAGAGTTTGAGTACTGCCCGCACTGTGCGACGCCGCTGGCGCAGGAGATCATTGCCGGGGCACGTCGCAATAAGTGCCCGCAATGCGGATTTGTCCATTTCCGCAATCCGGGCGTAGGTGCCGCTGTCGTCATCTGGGATGGCGCGGGTCGGCTCCTGTTGGTGAAGCGGGCACCCGGGGCCACCAGATCCGGCATGTGGTCGATACCGGCAGGGTACGTTGACTACGGCGAGGATGTGCGCGCTGCTGCCGCCCGCGAGCTCGTCGAAGAGACCGGCCTCGTGGCCGACATCGGCGAGGCCGTCTGGGTCGCATCGAACTTCCACGACCCCGCCAAGCTGACAGTGGGCATCTGGTTCGCCGGGTCAGTTGTCGGCGGGATCCTGCAAGCAGGCGACGACGCCGAGGAAGCTCGGTTCTTTGCGCCGGATTCCCTCCCGCCGCTGGCGTTCGATACAGACATCGCCTATCTGCAATCAATCGGAATCAATCCGACCTAGCGGACGGCTCAGTCGTCGAGCCCGAGCTCACGTTCCATCCGCGCTACACGTTCCCGCAACGTCGCCAGTTCGGATTCGAGAGTTGCCACCCGGTCGTCGTCCTTGTCGTCGACTTGCACCGCAACAAAATCGTCCGTGTATACCAACTGCCCCACCAGGTGTCGGTAACGCGATTCCTTCTCTCCCGGTCGGCGCACCATCATCTCCACGAGGGGCTCCTCGGCGATTTCCATCGATTGCAGCTCAGCCGCAACCTGATCGAGGTTGGCAAAGTCCGTGTAGCGACCGGTTCGAGTGCGCAACTCACCGACTGTCTGCGATCCGCGCAGCAGAAGGACCGCAAGCAACGCGGCCTGTTGGGAGCTCAGCTCAAGAATCTCCGTCGCAACGTGCTTGTACTTGAGCGCCCGATCACCTTTGCCGTGAACAGTTCTTGCCAGGCCCTTGTCGCGGAGAGCGTCGAGCGCGTTGACCACGTCGCTCTCGCTGTAGTCGACCACCGGAGCCCGGTTCGACTTCTGATTGCACGCCGCTTGCAGCGAGTTGACCGTCATCGGGTAGTAGTCGGGCGTGGTCATCTCCTTTTCGATGAGACAACCCAGGACCCGGACTTCGTCTTCACTCAGATTCATGGCGGCGATAGTACGGCCCGGCTACGGCACATGCAGAACCAACCACAGGTCGCCGACATTCGTTCCAGTCGGTCCGATGGAGATCTGGTCACCGAGAGCAGCGAAGAAGCTGCCCGAATCGTTGGCATCGAGCATGCCTCCCGGGTCCAGTCCCAGTGCCCGCGCCCGATGGAGAGTGGTGCCATCTGCGATGGCGCCGGCGGCATTGGTGCTGCCGTCGATGCCGTCGGTACCTGCAGCGAGAAAGAAGGCATCGGGCCGGCCCTCCAGGATGATCGCTGCCGCCAGCGCCGCCTCCTGGTTCCGCCCTCCGGTACCGGACCCGACCACATTGACGGTCGTCTCCCCGGCATAGACCGAAACACTTCCCCGAGCCCGTTCCAGTGCCTCGCCGGCGGCTACAGAGGCCTCGCCGATCAATCTGGTGTCGACAACGGTGGTCGGGAATCCCTTTCGTTCAGCGGCTGCGGCGGCGGCGTGCGCCGCGGCCGAGCCGTTGGCAATCACTGCGATCTCCTGGTCGGGGACGGGCGACGACACGACCGGAGGCTGCGAAAGTGCGCCTATCACTGTGTCCGGCAACAGATGGGCGATACCGAGATCGGCAACTACGTCCACCGCCGAGACCGCACCGACGGAGGCCACAGTCGGACCGGACGCAATAGTGTCGAGGGGGTCACCGACGACGTCCGACACGACAAGGGTGATCAGCCGGGCCGGAGACGCCGCGGCGGCGAGACCACCTCCTTTGAATGCCGACAGCCGGCGGCGGATGGTGTTCGTTTGCTCAATATCCGCCCCGCAAGTGAGCAGAACCTCATTGGTGCGAGCAATCTCGTCGAGGCCAATACCCGGCACCGGCACTTCGGCAAGAGCCGACCCACCACCGGAAATGAGGACAACAGCGGTGTCGCCTTTCCCCAGCCGGTGCGCCGCGTCGAACAGAGCAGCGCCGGCCTCGAGGCTCTGCCTTCCCGGCACAGGATGATTGCCGACGACCAGGCGTAGCCCGTCGGGGATTGCAGCCACATGGTTGCTCACCACTACGCCGTCGAGGTGATTTACACCAAGAGCATCGGCGGCGCCACGGGCCATCGCCGGCGCTGCCTTTCCCAGGGCCAACACGGTTGGTGTTGACGGAAACAGCAGCGGATCGAGGTGGTCGGCGACGGCTCGCTGCGGGTCTACCGCTCCCACCCCTGCCAGGAAGCAGCCGGTCAACAGTTCATGGGCCTCGCTCCGTTTCACGACGACGAGTCCCCGTCCCGGCGGGCGGCCACTTCTTCAAGAAATCGGACCGCACGCACCCGGTCGGACGTCCGCAGCAGCCGTGGCATTGAGCGGAGAATCCGCTGTCCGTATCGCATCGTGGCGAGACGCCGATCGAGGACGGCCACCACTCCGCGATCGCTCTCGTTTCGGATGAGTCGTCCTGAGCCCTGAGCGAGCAGCACAGTCGCATGCGGCAAGTCGACCTCGTCGAACGGGCTGCCGCCCCTCGTCTGCACCGCGTCCCGCCTTGCTTGCATCAGCGGGTCGTCCGGTCGGGGAAACGGGATCCGATCTATCACCACCAGCGAGAGGGTCGGTCCGGGTACATCGATGCCTTCCCAGTAGCCCATCGTCGCCACGAGTACCGAAGTCTCGGCGGCTGCGAAACGAGCCAGTACCTGTCTCTTGGGAAGCTCTCCCTGAACCAGCACCTCGAATGGAACCCCCTCGAGCCCTGCGGCCATGAGATTCATCATGCGGAAGCTGGTCGTCAGCACCAGCGCCCTCCCGCCGGAGGCCTCTACGAGCAGTCGAGCTTCGGCGACGGCTGCCCTCCTCCAATCTTCCTCACGCGGATCCGGCAGATCCGTGGCGGTGTAGAGCAGTCCCTGCCGGGCGAAGTCGAAGCTCCCCTCGACCCGCAACTCGTCGTATGTCCGTGGAAGAGGTTCCTCGACATCGATAGCCGCCGGATCATCGACGATGGGGCGTGATGACAGGCCGAGCCGGGTTGCCAGCGGGGCAAACGAACCACCGGTCGTGAGCGTGGCGCTCGTCAAGATCGTCGGATTGTGCACGAGGAGGTTGATGGCAATGGATGCATCGACCGCCACCGGCGCGACCCTGACCACAGCTCGCGGAGGTTCCGCCCAGGCGACGTACCCATCCGGAAGATCGAGCGCCAGCCCAAAATCGCCCTGGAGGTGACCGCCCTGGTTGCGCACCCTGGCGATCGCACCACTGCGGGCGTCATCCTCGTCAACCTTGGGCAGCGCCTTTTCGGCGCGAGATACGGCACGGATCGCTCCGAGAATCGCATCGCCCGGTTCCCCCTCAGCAGGATCGAGCCGGGCTTCGGGGAGAGCCCGAAACAGCGCGCCAAGCCGGTCGGCACTGGCCCGGAGTTCGCCAACCAGCGACTCTCGATCTGTCGGGGGAAGCAGCCGCTGGATGTTGTTGGCGAATGCGGTCACCCGACCTCCGCTCACGTCCACACCGAACGCGGCGGAGGAAGCGGCCTCGAGCTTGTGTGCCTCATCAAAGATCACCGCATCATGTTCGGGGAGGATCCGCCTCCCGGCGGCAAGGTGCAGTGCATAAAGGTGATGATTGGTGATGGTCAGCTGAGATTCCTGCGCCTCCTCCAAGGCAGCTTCTGCGAAGCACCCCTCACCCTGGGGACAGCCTGCCTTCCCCGGGCACTCCATCCCGGACACCGAAACCTGACGCCAGACGTCGTCTTCGACCGCAGCAGGGAGATCGTCACGATCGCCGCTCCCTCCTTCCCTGATCCACTCGACAACCACATCGAGAGTCTCATCCGGATCGAGGAACAGCTCCGCGACTCCCCCCCCATCGAGGTTCGCCCCAAATCGTTCGACCAGCTTTGCCATACACACGTACGACTGGCGGCCCTTCACGACCGACCAGGTGACGGGAAACGGCAGCTGGGAGTCCAAGAACGGAAGCTCGACATCAGCGAGCTGGTTCTGCAGCGACTTGGTCGCGGTGGCAATGGCGATCCGCTCCCCCGACAGGACGGCGGGTATCAGGTAGGCGAGCGACTTCCCGGTGCCGGTTCCGGCTTCGACAACGAGGTGGTGCCTCATGCTCAGGGCTGCGGCGACGGCCTCCACCATCTCTACCTGACCAACTCGTTCAACGGCGTCGTGCTTTGCGGCAAGGACGTCGATGAGGGTGGTGGTCGAGTCGGCTACGAGTGCATCATCCACGAGCCCACGCTAACAAGCGGGGTCCCCGCCGCAGCGGGGACCCCGATTCGTCCGTCGCTCGGGTAGGTCAGGCGTCGTCGATTTCGGACCCGGCACGAGGCGGACGGTGCGATGCTCGCAGCTCTGCAAGCTCGTCCTGGGTCAGGATCCCGTCATCGAGGTACTCGGCTGCCGGTCCATCGGGATCGGCCAGCGGGTGGCCGTCGGGAAGCCCGGCCAGCTCATCGGCATCGATGACACCATCTTCGAGCAGCTCGGCAATCTGCCACCCGGCCCGCATGCCACGACGGATCGGTCGGGGACGCTCCTCAGCCGCCGCTTCGAGCGCCTCCACAACCGCGGTTAGTTGATCCGCAGTGAGGGTGCCGTCGTCAACCAATGCCTGAAGGGCTGAGGTGACTGCGGCGATTCGCTCCGCACGACGCTCCTCCATCTCGGCTTGCCTGGTCGCCTTGAGTTCCTCCAGCTCCTCCTGGGTGAGCTCACCATCTTCCAGGTACGGGGCAAACGGGCCCTCGGGATCGAGGACCGGACTGTCTTCTGGCAAGCCGGCGATCTCGTCGGCGTCGATCACACCGTCTTCGAGCAACTCATGAAGCCTGAACCCGGCGCGCACCGGATGACGCCGGTGCGGTCTTGCTTCGTCTTCGCCGGCTTCCTCGCGAGCCGCCTCACGGAGCTCGCGCAACACGTCGTGGATGGCGGCAACCTCTTCTTCGTCGAGTACTCCGGTTTCGACTAGCCCGGCAAGCGGCCCGCCGCCGCGATTCTCGGGACCCGGCACTTCGGGCGCCTCATCGCCTGCCTCCTGGGCAACGGCAAGACCGGGAGTCGACACCACTGCCGTAGTCACACCGGCACCGGCAACGAGTCCGACGGTCGCCAGCCCCGCAATGATCTTCTTCCTCATCATCGCTTCCTTTCTAGAAGCACGTCTTCTGCTTCACATCCGGAAGCAGGTTGTCTGCTTCACAACACCACGATGCGACACACCCGTTATGGACCTGTTTGCCGGATCTAAGAAGCTTCTAAGACCTCAGGTGCCGGATTGGATTACCGGAACCTCGAACCCGACAACTGCTCCGGCGCCCGACTCGCCCACGAAGACCGATCCATCGTGGTCGCCGGCGATCTTGGCGACTATCGAAAGCCCGAGACCAGAGCCAGGGGTGGAACGCGCTCCAGTTGCCCGGTAGAACCGATCAAAGACAAATGGTCGATCTGACTCGTCGATCCCGGGACCGCGGTCGGCAACCGACACTCGGCCTTCTGCGACGGCAACGTCGATGGGAGAACCCTCTGGACTCCACTTTGCCGCATTGTCGACCAGGTTGCTGACGGCTCTCTCCAGTTGCGAGAACCTGCCGTTCACCAGGGAATCGTCCACCGAGACATTGATAACTCGACCGGTACGTCTGCGGTACTTCTCTGCCACTCGCTCGGCGACATCGCCGAGGTCAACTCCCTCCATCTCGGTGTTGTCGACAGGCGACTCGGCAGCAAGCTCGACCAGCTCTGAGACCAGACGGGTCAGTTCCTGGATCTCCGAATCGATATCGGAGATCATCTGCACCCGCTCCTCCTCCGGGAGGTCCTCGACCTTGGCAAGCAGCTCGACATTCGTCCTCAGGGCGGTCAGCGGAGTGCGCAGCTCATGACCGGCATCACGCACGAGCCGGCGTTGTTGTTGCCGGGATCCCTCGAGTGCCGCCAGCATGGCGTTGAAGCTGTTGGCGAGACGGCCGACCTCGTCGGTCCGGTCCACATTGATCCGTGACGCCAGCTCCTGGGTTTCGGCGACATGTTCCGCAGCCCCTGCAAGCTGCCCGATGGGTCGGGCGGCGTCGCGGGCAACGAGATAGCCGACGACACCGGCAAGGAGAACGCCGATTATCGCGGAGAAGCGGAGGATCGCACCCAGACCTTCGAGGCTGTTGTCCACCTCCTCCAGCGACCTCGCTACCTGGATTGCACCGGTCGGCAGGGAAGAAGTGAGGACCCGCAGATTGTCGTCCCCCACATCGACCGTTCGTACGATCGAGGTGATCTCACCGTCGATCACCTGCTGTTCTCCCGGTCCGTACGGCAGGCCTCCTTCGCCGGGAAAGTCGGTGATCGCCGGACCCGAGAACCTCGGAACGAACTGCCAGAAGATGGCGTCGAAACCGCGCACCCCTCTTTCGAACGGCCCCCGCGCCACTCTCTCGTCGAAGGCGCCCAGCACCGCGATCAGTTCGAGCGGGTTGGTTGTCTGCTCTATCTGTTCGATTCTCTGACGCAGGCTGGTGTCGACCTCGGCGAGGAGTTCCCGTTGGGTCGCGCTGTACGTGATCCATGCCGCCACCGTGAACGCAATGGCGACAGCGGCAGCCGAAATGAGGGCAATCCGGACTCGAAAGCTCATCAGTTCTCTCGAATCACGTATCCGACTCCGCGGACGGTCTGGATGAGGCGAGGTCGACCGCCCTCCTCTGTCTTTCTCCTCAGGTAGCCGACATAGACATCGAGCGAGTTCGAGGAAGTCTCGAAGTCATAGCCCCAGATACGGTCGTAGATGGTGTCCCGGTCGATGACGATTCCCGCGTTGCTCATCAGCAGTTCGAGCAGATCGAACTCGGTCTTCGTCAGATCGACAACTGCATCACCGCGGTGGACCCGGCGCGAGCCTGTGTCCATGACGAGGTCGCCGATCTTCATGATCTCGGCAACGGCCCCCGACGAGCGACGCAACAGAGCCCGTAGCCGGGCGAGCAATTCTTCGAGGGCGAACGGCTTGACCAGGTAGTCGTCGGCGCCGGCATCCAGGCCGGCCACTCTGTCGCTGACTTCCGTGCGTGCGGTGAGGATGAGTATCGGAGTTGTATCACCGCGGGCTCGGATGCGACGGCAGGCCTCGAGACCATCAACGATCGGCATCATTACGTCGAGGACGATGGCCTCAATACTGTCGTTGAGCACAATGGCGAGAGCTTCAGCTCCATCGCGTGCGGTGACGACGTCGTAGCCTTCAAAGGTCAACGCCCGCTCTACCGCGCGGCGCACCGCACCATCGTCCTCAACGACGAGAATCCGATTTTTCGGCTGTTCGGGCACCGCATCTCCTTGTCCCGGCTGTCTCAGCCGACAGATTTAGCACGTGCACATGAAAGCCGCATGAGATGTCGACGCAAGGCAAAGCGTGATCCAGGTCCTCTTCTGGTTAAGAAACTCTCAAGAAGGCTGGTTAGTTGCGCCTGCCTCGAAGACCGTCTGGCAGCCGTCGCGCCGTCTGCGGACGTGCGATCCGTGCCCGATTCGGTCCCGGCCGAAAGGCGCGCGATGGCGTCTTCACCCGGGTGTTAGGGACGTCGCGGCGTCCTCAGGATGTCTCGATGATGCGTCCGCGCACCCTGGGGTAACGCTTCGGAGCGTGGTTGTGGCAATACTCTTTGGAGTTGTAGCGCGATAGCTGAGTGTCACAATCCTCAGCGGCGCACACCCGGTCGTCGGAGTACTGCTTGGGACGACGCGAACGGGGTCGAATCGACCGACCCTTTATGGTGTCACTTCTCATGTCTCCACTATCGTCGGCACAAATCTTGATGTCCCTAAGCGAGAAATCAGGTTTCGATAAGAATGTGGCGGGCTCCGAACCGCTACAGACCATCAGCGACGACGAGAGGATCTGAGGAACTCAGGTGACCGATCGGCTGGAAGCAAAGCTCGGGCTCTACGGCGTGTTTGCCGTGAGCGTTGGGGCGATGATCGGAAGCGGCATCTTCGTCCTCCCCGGGCTGGCGGCGAAGCTAGCCGGACCCGGAGTGGTGCTGGCCTACTTCCTGGCCGGGTTGATCGTGATCCCGGCGGGACTCTCCAAGGCCGAGATGGCCACCGCCATGCCGGAATCGGGTGGCACATATCTCTACATCGATCGCGCGATGGGCCCTCTCATGGGAACCATCGCCGGCTTCGGCGTCTGGTTCTCGATCATCTTCAAGTCGGCTTTCGCCCTGGTCGGACTCGGCGCCTACCTGAAATTGTTGGAGCACCTCCCGGAACGACCGGTCGCGCTGGCCCTGGCGTCGGTGATAATCGTGATCAATATCGCCGGGACCAGGACTTCATCGCGGTTCCAGTCGGTGCTGATCGCACTGGTGCTCGCAGTACTTGCGATCTTTGTGCTGCAAGGATCGGGATCGGTCGACGCGGCAGAATTCGATCCCTTCCTGCCTCAAGGCGTCAAAGGCCTGCTTTCCGCAACCGGCCTGGTCTTCGTGTCCTTCATCGGGGTCACCAAGGTGGCATCGATCGCCGAGGAAGTGCGCAACCCGGGCAGGAACGTCCCTGCGGGCATCTTGCTTTCCATCGGCCTCATGATCGTTCTTTACCCGCTCGTCACCTGGGTCATGGTGGGGACTACCGGGGTCGACGCCCTGGCTGAGACGGTTACGCCGGTGAGCACGTCCGCAGAGCAGTTCATGGGTTCCCTCGGTGTCGACATCGTGACGGTGGTAGCGATCGTGGCGCTGATTTCAATGGCGAACGCCGGAATCCTCGCCTCATCCCGCTACCCGTTTGCGATGGCCCGGCATGCGCTTGCTCCACCCTTCCTGTCACGAATCAGCAGCAGAAACACACCGGTCGCTTCGATCCTGCTCACCGGAGGCGTTCTCCTGGTGCTCATCGCTCTTGTCCCTCTTGTCGAATTGGCCAAGCTGGCTTCGGCCTTCCAGCTGATCGTGTTCTCGCTGGTCAACCTGGCGGTAATCGCCTTCCGCGAAAGCGACCTCGACTGGTATCAACCGGCCTTCCGATCCCCGCTCTATCCCTGGACCCAGTTGTTCGGCATTGCCGGGTCGCTGATCCTGCTCACCCAGATGGGTGTAATCCCGATGATCGGAGCCATCCTGATAGTCGGCGGCGGCATCCTCTGGTACCGGGCCTTCGGTCGTTCCCGGGCATCGCGAGAGAGCGCTTCGCTCGACGCTCTCCGCATCCGCGACACAGGACGGCTGATTGCGATGACCGAGGAGGCTCTGGCCAAGCCCGGTGCCGCCCACGTTCTGGTCCTGAGCTGGCGAGGAATGAAGCGTCGCCGCCTCAGAGAAATTCTTCAGATCGCCGCGGACCTCACCCAGGCAGGCGGGATCATCGATATCAGCCGGGTCGACCGAAACGGACCGGGCGATGCCAGAGAGGAGCAAGCCTGGGCGCTCGAGATCGAGGCTATCGCCAGGAAGGTCGGCGTCGAACTCAACGAGATAATCCCCTGCGCGATCCGTGAAGACCACCAGCAACGCATCAATGAGCAGGGCATCGACCTCCTCCTCGCCGAGATGCCAAATGACATCAGGGCCAACAAGCCATTCGTGCGCGATCTCCGCTGGCTTCGCGACAACGCCGAATGTGACACGATCCTGTTCCGCAATCGCGGGCTCGAACAGATTGATTCGATCGTCATCATGGGATCGGGTGGCCCATACGACGTCCTCAAGATCAGCCTGGCAGACCGCATTGCCCAGCGCGAGCAGGCTTCCATCCGCTTCGTACATGTGGTCAACGAGGAAGCGACCGAGGCTCAGCTGACCTCGATCAAGGACTACCACGACCACCTGCACACCATGATCGACCTGCCGACCGAAAGCAGAATCGAGCCAGCAGAGGAGTTGGTAGACACGCTGGCGAGACTGTCCCGCGGAGCAAACCTCGTTGTCCTGGGGGCGACCGCAAGCCGCTTCCGCCTGTTCAGCGATCTCGCAGACCGCATCACCGAGATGATGGATGCACCCGCCCTGGTTGTGTACGCCAACGTGTCGGCGCGCAAATCACGAGTGTCCCGGGTCATCGAATACTTCATCTATTGATCGTCCAGCCGGCACCGACCGGCGGCTACGGTGAGGACACGACGACAGGACACGGCCATGGCAGAACCTCATCTGTTCATAATCTTCGGAGGAACCGGGGATCTGGCACGGCGCAAGCTGCTGCCGTCGATGTACCGCATCATGGTGGACGCAGGTATCGAACAGAAGTCGGTCGTGCTCGGGCTGGCGTCATCCCCCGTCGGCGATGAGGCATACCGCAGATTCGCCAGGGAATCTCTGATCGCCGCCGGGTTCGAGGATGCCGGGGCCTGGTGCGACGACAGAGTTCACTTTCACCAGATCGAACGTGGCGAGCCGACGCTGAACCAGCTGGCGGCCAGGATCGAGGCTATCGAATCCGAGCACGAGCTTCCCGGCAACCGGATCTTCTATCTCGCCCTCCCCCCGGCGGCGTTCCCGCCCGTTATCTCGAGCATCAGCTCGGCCGGGCTCAACAGCGGACCGGGATGGACCCGGCTCGTCATCGAGAAGCCCTTCGGCAGAGACCTGCAGTCCGCAAGGGACCTCAACGACCTCGTACACGACCACTTCGACGAGACCCAGGTCTATCGGATCGACCACTACCTTGGCAAGGAGACCGTCCGCAATTTGCTCGCCTTCCGCTTCGCCAATCTGCTCTTCGAAACGAGCTGGAACCGCGACCGGATCGACGCGGTTGAGATCACCGTTGCGGAATCACTCGGTATCGGGAGTCGGGCTGCCTACTACGACAACGCCGGGGTGGTCCGCGACATGCTGCAAAATCACCTCACCCAGTTGCTTGCTCTGATCGCTATGGAGGCACCGCACTCGTTTGATGCAGACGCCATCAGAGACGAGAAGGTTCAGCTGCTGCGGTCGGTGCGCAAGATTGATCTGGAAGAAATGACTCTTGGTCAATACGGCCCGGGCGAGTCCACCGGGACCGACCTGCCGGGCTATCGCGACGAACCTGGTGTGCCCGCCGGATCGAAAACGCCTACATACATAAGCTTGCGCATCGATGTCGATAACTGGCGTTGGCAGGGAGTCCCCTTCTACCTTCGCACGGGTAAACGGCTTCCTGAGAAGAACTCGCATGTTGCGGTCCGCTTCCGGCCACCGCCGACTTGCCTCTTCCACGGCGAACTTGACGAGTGTGTTGCCCACCAGAACGTCATCAAGCTGATTTTGCAGCCCAACGAAGGTTTTGAGCTGCACTTCGACGTCAAGTCACCCGGAGAGTCGCTCAACCTCGTCGGAGAACAGCTGCGTTTCACATATGCGGACCGCTTTGAGACGATCCCCGACGCCTACCAGACCCTCATATCGGACGTGATGAACGGTGATCAGACCCTCTTCGTGAGAGCCGACGAAGTAGAAGAGTCATGGCGATTGTTCGACCCGGTGATAGAGGCCGCGACCTCGGGTCATCCCGTCCTCGCATACCCGGCCGCCACCTGGGGACCCGAAGGCAGGCATACGCCTATCGAATGGGCAACCGGACCTATCCGGGGTGAAGTGACAACGAGCCCGCGCGGGCCGGTCTAGCCCTCGGGATCCTCGTCGTCCGGTCGCAGATCGACGACGATACTCGTGACCTCCTCAGCGGTCAGCGTCTTCGCGCCGGCAGGAAGATTGGCAGTCCGCCGCTGGTACCTGGTGAGACCCGGGGCGATGACAGTCGCCGCTTCACCCTCGCTCGACCCGGATGGCTCCGGCTTGGTAGCCGTGGCGATCCGGTCGGCAAAGCCCTTGGTGCGGTGATCTCCGCTATGACCGCGTGAACGTCGGCGTGCCATCCGTTCTCCTCTTTGCGAGTGTTCCTACCAACCTGACGATACCTCATCGGACCGGATTCGCGGTAGGTCCAACCAGTGGAGCTCACAAGGGCTAGTGACGGTCAGTAGAGGTCTCGGACCGCCGGCATTGGTATGCGGACCGGAACATCGGCCGCACGAACACTGCGGTACCACTCGTGCAGCTCGTGGTCACCGCCCCGATGCTCGGCTAGGGCCAGGCCGTAGCCGTCCTCTGCCGCTCGCACCGGTGCCGCCGTTTCCCCGAGGATCCGCGCCAGCCCGTCGATCGAAAGCCCCCAGCCTTTGAGGATGAACAGGTTCTGCGGGCTGACCCGGAAACCCTTGAGAAACACTTCGGCGGCATCGAGGTAGGCCGGCGCCGCCGCATCCTCGTCCAGCCGGTAGGCCCTTTCCAGATGGGACCAGGCCCGTCCAACGTAAGCGTCGATCACGCCCTTCTTGGTCTCGGTCGCAGTTGCGAACCGCACGGCGGCACCCTCGAGAAGCGGTATCGCCTCGGCGTCGTCGGCGAGCAGCGCACGTTTCACGCCTATCTCGCCGGCCAGCATGTTGGCATCGAAGCTACCGGGACGAAGCTTGATGGCATCGTTGACCTTGTCGGCTGCCTCGGCCAGTAGATCGGCGGCAAACATCCCGCCGGTCCGTGATTGCAGCACCAGATCTGAAGCCTCCCCCACAAAAGCATCGTGCGTCATCCGGTTGGCATCGATCGACGCCTCAGCATCGATCGGAATCGTCGGTTGGTTCTCCACCCCGGGAAGCGTCGTGAGCTTCTGCTCGGGAGGCTTGGCAGCACGGCCCGCCATCCACTTCGGCAGAACCTGGGTGAAGAAGAACCACCCCAGCGTCACCAGAAGGCTCCCGACAACGACCTCGGATAACCAACCCACAGATGTCACCTCCTCGCACCTACCGTAGTAAACGTCGATCGGGCGTGTCCTTGGCTTTAGCGCTCTCTCTCCGGCCTAATCTCGTCGCATGCACGAAGATCTGCGCACGAATATCGACCGGATGATGCCGCAAATGCTCGAGGACTTCGGCGAGCTGATCCGCATTCCCTCGGTGAGCGCCCCGCGATACGACCCTGCCGAAGTCCGCAGATCGGCCGAGATGACCCTCCGGCTGCTGGTCGAATCAGGCCTCGATGACGCTCATCTGCTCGAGGTTGAAGGGGCCCATCCCGCCGTCTACGCCTCCTCACCGGCACCGGAAGGAGCCCCTACCGTTCTCCTTTATGCGCACCACGACGTTCAGCCACCAGGACCCAACGAAGAGTGGGACACCCCCGCCTTTGAGCCGACCGAACGGGATGGAAGGATCTACGGCAGGGGCTCGAGTGACGACAAGGCGAACATCATCGTCCACGTCGGCGCCCTTCGATCGTTCGCCGGCAGCTTGCCGGTAGGTGTGAAGGTGCTCATTGAGGGTGAAGAAGAGATCGGGTCGGCCCACCTCGGCCAGTTCCTCGAAACCTACGAGGATCTGCTCGAGGCGGATGTCATCGTCATCGCCGACGCGGGAACCTGGGCAGTGGGAATTCCCACGCTCACGACGTCACTGCGCGGGTTGGTCGACTGTGTCGTCGAGGTACGCACGCTGCAATATGCGGTTCATAGTGGCGGTTTTGGGGGAGCCGTTCCCGATGCGATCACAACTCTTGCCAGGCTGCTGAGCACGCTCCACGATGCGAACGGAGAGGTGGCAGTTGCCGGTCTGGTTGCCGCCGACAAAACCAGCCTCCACCTCAGTGACGAGGAGCTGCGCCGGCAGGCCGAGCCGGTCCCCGGAATCGAGTTGATCGGCACAGGCTCCATCACCTCCCGCCTCTGGACCAAGCCCGCCATCTCGGTGGTTGCCATCGACGCCCCTCCAATATCCGAGGCCATCAACCAACTCGTTCCCACAGCACGTGCCAAGGTCAGCATGCGCATCGCACCGGGCGATGACCCGCAGCGAGGCATGGAGGCTTTGCGGCGTCACCTTGAAGACAACATCGCGTGGGGAGCAGAAGTCACGGTCGTCCCCGGGGCAACGGGAGAAGCCTTTGCCGGCGCCACCACCGGACCCGCATACGATGCGTTTCGGGAGGCCTTTGCCGAGGCGTGGGGCAGTCCCACATCCGAGATGGGTATCGGCGGATCGATTCCGTTTGTCGCCGACCTCGCCGCTCGATTCCCCGAGGCGAGCATCCTGCTCACCGGGGTTGCCGATCCGGGCAGCCGGGCGCACGGTCCCAATGAGAGCCAGGACATCGCCGAGTTGCGCAACGGGATGCTCGCCGAGGCGATAGCTCTCCGACTACTCGCCGGTTGAGCAGGTTCTTTGTGCTTAGGCTGGGTTTCGTGAGGCATCCACCGCTACATCTGCTCATTGCGCTTGTCCTGTTACTCAGTGCCTGCTCACTGATGGAGACAACCGCGACGTCCGAATCTCCGCCGCTCACCAGCCTCCCTCCCGCATCGACCAGCACTGTGGCCCCAAGCACCGTTGCCCCCGAGCCACCCCGACCGCTGCCGGAGCCGCCTGCTGGTCTCTGCGACTCGTACGTCGAGGATGCTGCGATCGTCGGCACCGTCGTCGATGAGAACGTGACGGAGGCCTCAGGCATCGCCGCCAGCAGCCGGTACCCGGGTGCGATCTGGATGCACAATGACTCGGGTGATGACGCCATTGTCTATGCGGCCGCCACGGATGGCAGCAGCCTCGGCACCTTCGAGATCGATGCACTTGCATTCGATTGGGAGGACATGGCCATCGGGCCCGGACCCGACCCGGGACGGGACTACCTCTACCTGGGCGACATCGGAGACAACCTGCACTTTCGCCCGGTGATCACCGTCCATCGCATACCCGAGCCGGATCTCGGCGCGGATGGTGGACCGATCACTGCGGTTGAGAGCTTCAATCTCCGCTACCCGGAGCCGGGACCCGACGCCGAAGCGATGCTGGTAGATCCAATCACCGGCGACATTTTGATCATTACCAAGGGAGCATCCGGTGAACCTTCTCTGATCTTCCGTGCATCGGGCAACGACTTATCGGTTGGACAGACGACGGACCTCGAGCAGATCGGCATCTTCGAACTGGAGTCGGGCACCTTTGTTACTGCGGCAGACATCGACCGGAGCGGAGCCGCGATCGTCTTCCGCGGCTACAACGAGGTCTGGATGTGGTCGAGAACCGATCTCGGGTTCATTGAGACGTTCGCAAGCGAGCCATGCCGCACTCCGTCGACGGCCGAAGTGCAGGGCGAAGCAATCTCGTTTGCCGCTACCGGTTTCGGATACTTCACGATGAGCGAGGGCTCCAACCCCGACATCAACTTCGTATCGAGCAGCATCGAGCCCTGAATCAGCTCCTAGAACAGGCTCGCCTCGCGCTCCAGGTATCGCTTCATCCGCAGCTTGCGTCGTGCCGAGTCGGAAGACATGTACCGGACCTTTCCGAAGACCGACCGCTCCGGCCCCCAGGGACGGTCGTATCGGCCGAGTACCCAGTGGATGCCCGAAACCGAGTTGGGGTCGCGACCATCAAGCGCATACCGATTGTTCAGCTCGAACATGATGTCGTGAGCGTCTTCCGGGCTACGGGTCCACTCGAGAATCTTTTTGCCCCACAACATCCGCAGGTAGTTGTGGATGACTCCCTCGGTTCGAAGCTGATTCTGTGCCGCATTCCAGATCTCGTCATGAGTTTCTGCCTTGCCGAACTGATCGAGGGTGTAGATGTACTCCCGGGGATCTGCGGCGTGATCAGCCAAAGTGGCCCGGGCCCAGGCCGGAATCGCTGCGTACCGGTCGTTGTCGGGGACCTTCGCGGCGGCCTGATATCCGAGCTCGCGCCAGGTCACCACCTGGTCGAGAAAACCTTCTGCGGCAGGACTCATCCCCCACCATCCCTGACGCTTTCCCGATTTGTCTTCGGACAAGCGATCCCGTGACCAGCCTTGATCCCGGACAATGGCATCGAACACCTGGTGAGTGGAGATGCTCCCGAAGTGCAGATATGGGGATAGCCCGCTGACGACGTCTTCATCAGGGTGGTTGCGCTCCTCGTATCCCGCCAGGCGGTCGGACACGAATGTTGCCAGCAATCGTGCAGCCTCGGTCTCCCCGCCCCGTCGGCCCGTGGCTGGGACCGAATGATCGAGCGGGAGACTCGATACGAGCTTCCTCGATGGCGGGAGCGAAGGCCAGCGCTTGCTTGTCTCATCGAGCAGCCCCGGTGGGGCGACCGGCAGGTTCCCAATCGGGTCGACGGCGGGCTTGTCGCCGAGATGAGTGGGCAAATTCTGCTGTAGATAGCGACGGAGATCGTAGGCTCGCAGAAAAACCCGATCCGTTGCCGCGAGCGGCAGCAGGCCGTTGTGGTCTACCACCTCCATGAGCACCCTCATCTGCGAAGCGGCGGAGCGGGTCATCGCAGGAAGGAAGAAGACGGGGGCATCATCACCGACCACCACCGCCGCTTCTTCGCTGAGTGCCGCCAGGAGACCGCTCCCTCCCCGCGGGGATTGCTCGGCATAGCCGAAGTGGACTGCATCGCGATTCGCCAGATTGGCAGCCACATCGTCCATGGAGTCGAGGATGAACGAGTGGGTTCGGTCGCTGGCCCACCTGTAATCCAGCCGAAGGGCCGAGAGCACAACCAACGGCAGCCGTAGATGACGGGCCCAATCGGCGGCACGCTGCAGAGCGAAATTCGACCTGGTGCGCCGGTACGCCGTCATCCAGTACAAGACGTATTTGGCATCTCTCCGCACCGGACGGTCGTTGGTCGCACGAACTCGGCCTGCGGGTACTTCGCTGATCAGATTCTTCATCTCCATTTGTCCGGGCCGAAACGGGAACCCGGATGAGCCGACACGGGACGGCTAGCGCGGGATCCGCGTTCGCTTGAATTCGTTCAGGTTGGTCCAGGCTATCAAGTGAGCCAGCTTGTCGATCTCGTCGGGCCGATGCCGTTCCATGCTTCGCACAAACACAGCCTCCTCTCCGACGATCAAAGTGGGGACCCCGAACACTTCCCATTGAGACACTAGTTCTTGATGCTCCGTCTGCAGGGTGCCCAGCGGCCGGCCGGATTCGACCTCGGCGGAGATCTCGGTTGCCTTCAGGCCGAATCCGGCTGCAACCTCACTGAGGACGGCCGGATCGCCGATGTCCGCCCCCTGATCATGGCGGGCGGCAAACAACCCCAAATGGAAGTCGGGGAACCGGTCGGGCCACCGGTCTCGCACGGCCAACCCCCACTGCAAAGCAAGGACACCCCGGGTTCCCTTTGCGCCCTGCGGCCTATCCCATACGTCGACCTGGTCGTCCTCGACCTTTGTCTGTGCCAACGAGAACGGCAGGAACCGTGCGTCCCACGGAGCACCGCCTGCCAATCCTTCCACAACTGATTCGTTGATGTTTCTGGCGAACGGGCAGAGGTAGTCGAATGTCAGGCCAAAGCTGAGACTCATGAGTTTCCTTGCGACGGTTTATCGGACGTTATCAGTTGGTGAAGTAGCCGAGGACGCCCGGCGACGTCATCGACATGACCTGAGGAGGGGTACGCTCGGTTGATGGCAAGACGCCCGACCGAGACTGCGGTACGTCCGCTTGGAAAGCCCGAGCGGCCGTCTCCGACGCGACGCCGTCTTCCGGTCATCTCTCTTGCGCTCTTTACTCTCGGGGCGGCAGCCGGATACTTGCTCGGCCTCACCGGAGAGAGCACCGCGGCCGATGCGCCGACGACTCCTACCTCCACCACGGCTCCCCCAGTCGGAGCAGGTGCTCCCGGCCTGGGAATTGCCGAATATGAGTGGACCAGACAGATACCGCCCGAACGCAATCCGAACCTCTGGGCGATCTACCAGGCGGTTGAATTCGAAGGTGCCATCTACCTGCTCATCGTCGACGACATCCGAAATCGGATCAGTCGGGCGCTTTGGAAGTCTGACAACGGTGCCACCTGGGAGCAGATGACCCTCGACCTCGGCGACGACGCCGTTGCTACAGACCTCGACATCTATCGCGGCCGATTGATGATTTCGGGGTGGCTTGGGGATAGGCCGGCGATCTGGCACGCCGAAACCGTCGGCGAAGGGGCAAAGGTCGACTGGTCACTCACGTCACTCCCATCCGCCTCATTCCCGCTGGGCGAGCTGCAGCGGGTGTTTTCCAGGGTGACGACTGAAGTGAACGGTGCTGATGAAATCTCGGTGGTGGCCTCGATGCAGCACGCTGTCGATCCCGATGTAGTGGCCGGCGGATCGGATTACATGGAGCGCCCGGAAATGGTGGTGACCGGATCCTCTATCTGGACGAAGACTATCGACGGCTCGGGCGCGGTGCACGCGAGGGCGATCGAGATTCCTGATTCTTTCGCCACCAAACCGGTGTCTGGAGTGGCCGGGACCGACGTGATCGAAATCCAGACCTGGTCCAGTTGGCATTCAGCCGACGGGAACACCTTCTACCCGTCGGCCGTTGACGGTTCGCACGGGGTTCCAGTCGTTCGCGCCCTCGGAGACAGATTTGTGGCCTCTGTTCCAGGTTGGGGAGATGATCGTTACACGCTCCTGCTCTCCGCCGACGGCGCGACTTGGGACCGTTCCCCCATCCAGCCACCATACGAGTGTGGACATCCGAGACCCGTGGCTGTTGGCCCGGCGGGCTTGCTCCTGGCAAGCGAGACCTTCGACCACACGTGCACCTCCCGCGACGGCACACGGTGGCAAATCGAGGAGGTTCCGGAGACGGCCGTAGCCCGAGGTACCTTTGTGTGGTTCGACGGGAACGAAAGCCGGTTCCTTGCGATCGCTTTCAACGCCAACGAGCGCGCCGTACTTGTGTCACGCGACGGCGTCACCTGGGAAAAGGTCAGTCAAGCTGACGGGATGTCCGGTGGGAGCGAATTACTAGCCGGCGGTCGGTTGGTTGCCGCGAATCGCACCGGAACCCGCACGTCCCCCAACCCGTGGACGGTGTGGGTGGGAGAGCCGGCGCCCTTGCCGTGAGGGTGCGCTCGGCGAAGGTCCCTGGACCTGCGCAACTCGGCGCCATCGACACCGATCGGGCCCCGGTACCCTCACGGCATGGCAGACGGCTCTTCGCATCAAGCGGTACGACACCTAAACCCAGGGGTTGATTCCGGTGACTCCCGTCCTCCACAGGTTGGATTGGGGGTGGCGCTGCTGGTCATTGGAGGTCTCGTCGGTTGGGCCATCGCATCACTGGGAGACGGATCCACCGCCGCATCAACAACAACCGTCGCCGCAACTGTCGAGGTCTCGGAAACCAACGAGATCGTTCCCCGGGACCCGCGACCACCGCCGATGGTTATCTGGACTCGCGCCACAACGGTGCCGACCACGCCGCCAGGCCTCGAGTATGCAGGTACATCCAACCTGATCGAGTTCAACGGGTCGATCTTCACCATCGTCAACTTCCGGAATGAGTTCGGTGGCGAGACCACCAGCCAGCTATGGCAGTCGGAGGATGGGATTGACTGGACTGCTGAGCAGTTCGATGTCGGGCAGTCGGTCACCGGGCTCCATATCACCAAGTCTGGCAACTCCCTGCTGGTTACGGCTGGTTCGGCAACGGGAACGGTCCTCCTGCGCTCGGTTCCCGGCCGGTCGATCGGAGGATCGTCCTGGTCACCCGCTTCGCTGCCAGGCGCAGGCGTGATCACGCCGAGATTCGGTGCCACGGTCGTGTCGGATGAAGGCAACATCCTTGTCTACTCGATTGGACAGATGGACATCTGGCGAGAGGCAATCGAGCCCCTGCTGCCGCCCGAAGTAGATCTCGATGATGCTCGATACGTGTTCCGTGAAGATGGCGCTCTCATCCTGACCTCGACGATCGACGGCGTGGACAGCGCCGAGGTGATCCCCCTGCTCGCCGAAACTCCCGAGGTGGTCGTAGCAAGGGACACCGTCTGGGTCCGTCTCGTTGGCCTCGACGGTGAAGAGGTGTTGCAGACTCTTCCCTTGCCGGACGGCGTCTATCCGGTCGGCTCGGACTTCAGCCTCACCAGGATCCCTCTGGCGCAGGCCTGGCGGTCAGGTGACGGCAACGAATTCCTGAAGATAACCGGCCCGGATGCTCTCCCCCAAGTCCTCCTCCTCCCCCAGCCGTGGGACGGAGGTTTCGTTGCTGCTGCGTATGAGTCGGAGGATTCGGCAATCGACGACCAAGGGCTTCTGCTGACCTCGGTGACGGGGCGTGCCTGGCGGATCGATGACAGTCAGCCACCGCCGGAATGCCCTCCTGCTCGGCTCTCCGTCAGCGGTGATCGCATTCACCTCGTTGGGGAGGACGGCACGCAGTGTGTCCGGGATCCCGAGTCCGAGTGGGAGATCTTGCCCGATCGGCTCGACGCCAGTTTCACTGTCGGTGGTGCCGCCGGGTTTGTTGCGTACGCCAACTCATTCCAATACGACGCCGGGCACTTCTCTCGCGACGGGATCTCCTGGACCGACATCGATATTCCCGGCCTCGCCCCCTATCCCACCCTCTCAGTGCTCAACGATCGACTCGTCGCATTCTCCGTCGACCGACCACGCCCCACCCGGCCGGTCGAGATCGAGATTTGGGTCGGCGACCTCACGCAGTGACGGACCGGCATCTGGGTTGACGGCTGGTTCCGAACCTATGAGCAGGAAGGATCGCAATGGCCACCTGTTGGAAATGCTCAGCGAGAACTCGCGCCGCCAGCCCTTTCTGCGGCGATTGTGGTGCTGAGGTCGCAGCCCGGATCAGCGTGGAGTCCCCGACGACCGACCAGGAACGCCGGCTACGACCCTGGACCGCACTCGCTGCCCTAACGCTGATCGTTGCAGGATTTCTTGTGCTTTCGGGGGCGTCTGAGCAAGGCCTGGATTCTGCACAGGCACCCGAAGTGGATTCTTCAGAGCCTGTGACGCTATCGGAACAGTCCTCAGCCCGCTTTGAAACCCTGGGAAGAGCTACCGACACGACCGCGATCGTCCTCACCGTCGATGGGCTGACCGCTATCGACCTCGATACCAATCAGCGTATGAGCTATCCGCTTGATGGCGAGATCGAGCCGAGCACCGTTGCCGTCGGACGCCATCTCCTGCTACAAGGACAATCCCTCCTCGTTCCTAGCGGACGGGCAACGTGGTCGATCGACCTGGGCACCGGCACTACCACAGATCTGGGAAACGGAGATCGAGTCGCGCCTGCGACCGCAGAGGGCAACGCATGGATCTGGACCGAGCAAGCCGCCACGTGGCGAGAGATCGACACGACGGGTCAGGTCATCCGCACGATCAAGTGGCCGGACGCAGGCCTGTACTGGGACCACGGCGCCGGGACGCCAGAGCTCTCATCCGCACCAGGCGGTGGCATCTATCGGCTGACAGAAGACGGGGACTGGCGTTTCATTGCCGACGGCGTCCCGCTGGCCGGGAACAACACAACGGCCTTGCTCCATAGCTGTTCGTCGATTCACTCGTGTGATAGCCGCATCCTCGATCTCGAGACCGGCTCGGAGATCGATCGGTGGCTTCCCCCTTCGCTGGAGAGTCCTGCGTCACGACAGTTTCGACTTTCGCCGTCCGGCGACAGCATCCTCGAGATGAATCCGACCAACCGTTCGTGGGAGGCGGTCTTCGCCTACAACAACGAGATTGTCAGGGGCACGTCATGCATGCAGGGCTGGCAAAGCGCGACGTGGTCGCCCGATGAGACCATGGTGGCCTGCGTGACACATCGTGGTGTCTCGGTTACCGACATCGCCTACGGATCTGCCGCCGTATTCGAGGACATTACCGGCGAGCCGCTGGCTGTGGTGCTCGTCTCCAGCGACATAGTCCGCGGCGGCGCTGAAATTCGAGGAGGGCCACCGCGTCCTTCGGTGACCCTCGCTCCTGCTCCCCTCCCGTGAACATGACCCGGCCACCAGCCGGGCTAGGGCAAAGATAGCAACCCTCTCCACGAGAATGTCGAGAAACTTGGGCTTTGGCGATGCTCGTCGACCGCCGTGGGCTACCCTCGGCATCATGGAAGAAGAGCGAATCGGCCTTTTCATCGACTACGAGAACCTTGCCATCGGTGCCAGGGATGACCTGGGCATTCAGTTTGACTTCAGACCTATCGCCGACGCTCTTGCCGAGCGAGGGCGCGTTGTCGTCAGACGCGCCTACGCAGATTGGTCATCGTTCCAAAAGGATCGCCAGATGCTCGCCGACAACCAGGTCGAGCTCATCGAGATCCCACAACGGCGGGGCCGCGTGCGCAAGAACGCCGCCGATATCAAGATGGCGGTCGACGCCGTCGAACTTGCCTTCGAACGCGACTACGTGACGGCGTTCGTGATCTGCACCGGCGATTCCGATTTCACTCCGCTCGTCCAGAAGCTCCGAGAGCTCAACAAGCGCGTCCTCGGCGTTGGGCTCCAGGCGTCCACTTCGGCAATGCTCCCACCGGCCTGCGACGAGTTCCTTTTCTACGAACGCCTCGGTGGTGTGGAGCTGCCACAGCGCAAGAAACCAAAGAAGAAGAAGCCGGCCGAGAGCGTCGAACCGGCCCCGGCACGAGCTTCGGAGGACGTCGCCGCGCTCGTCACGACGACGCTTGCCGGTATCCAGCGCTCATCGGACGGCCCGGTCCGCTCGTCGACTCTGAAGCGAGCGTTGCTGCGCAAGGATCCCACTTTCAGCGAGGCCGATCATGGCTTCAGAGCTTTTGGCGAACTCCTCCGCCATCTGGCCGGCAACTCGATCATCGAACTCAGCGACGATGGATCGCGGGGCGACCCGGTAGTTGACTTCCCCAAGACAGACGGTGACGACAAGGACTTCTCTGCCCTGGTGAAGGTCATCGATAAGGGCGGAAACCAGGCGCTGTCCGGGCTCAAGGACCAAATCCGCAAGCAGCAGAGCGACTTCAACGAACGTCGTTTGGGTTACTCCGGATTTCTGCGCTTCGTCCAGGCAGCAAGTGCTCGTGGTGTGGTCGGGCTCAACTGGGACGATGAATCCGGCGACTACCTGGTGTCACTGCCCGACTAGCGGCTCATCGAGTGTCACAGCTCTCGCCGGCCGGCCCAACGTGCGGCAAGCAACAGCGACGAAGCGGTGAGCGCCACCGTCACCGCAAGGGCGCGCCAGTACTCGGAGAATCCGCCACCACGCACCAGCGAGTCGATGGCGCCGACCAGATGACTCGGCAGCCACTCTCCGATCTGCGGTGCGATGCCGATCAGCGGCAGAAGCAACAGGACGCCGATGGAAACCACGGCAGTAACCAGGACTGATTGCGATTTGCCCGCTACCGCAGCCACCACCGCAATCGCAAACGCCAGATAGACGCAACCGAGGATGGTGCCAAGGAGCCAGCCACCGAAAGGGAGCGAGCCCATGAGAACCGTCGATTCGTACAACGCCGCAATAGAACCCGCGGCGAAGGAAGCAGCGACGGCTGCGGCCATCACCGCGTAGCGCGGAACGATGATCTCCCGGATTCGGGACACCCTGGTACGCAGGAATATCCCCATTTGTGGCTTTGCATCGAAGGCGAGTGCGGCTGCAGCAATTCCGATGGATACGAGCAGCCCGATCTGGGCAGCGTTGGACACGTAGCTGGCGATCCCGTCGGCTGCCACAGGATCCTGCAGCACCACTTCGACACCGCCCCCAAAGCTCTCGAGGATTTCCCGGATGTAGCGGGCGCTCAACGGACCGACCAGGCCGAAGAACAGGTACACGCCGAGTAGGGCTATCCAGCGTTTGGTCCGGAAGAGCCGTATCCACTCCAGCTTCCACAGGCTCATGAGACCACCTCCAGAAACACATCCTCCAGAGAAGGGGCCTCGGGGGCGAGGGACACGACCCGTGCCCCGGCCGCGGCAAGAGCCTCCACGAGGTGCTGTTCGGCGGTGTCCAGCGAGCTTGCGGTGATGCGCAGCTGCTCCGGATCAATGACGTCTACTGCCTGGATCCAGTCATTTCGAATCAGCGCCGACGCAACCGGCTCGATCGGAACTCGCAGCCGAACCAGATACCGGGGAACGGCACCGCCGACGAGTAGTTGCTGCAGCGGTCCCTCGAATACGAGTTTGCCCTGGCGAAGGATGCCGACCGTATCGCACACCTCCTGGACGTCGGCGAGGATGTGGCTGGAGAACACGACGGTGGCCTCGCCACGGAGCCGGGCAATCAGATCGAGCACCTCGCGACGACCCAGCGGATCAAGCGCAGAACACGGCTCGTCGAGAAGAACGAGATCGGGATCACCAACGAGCGTGGCGGCGAGGCCGAGCCGCTGCAACATGCCTCGCGAGAAACCACCGACGGCCCGGTCGGCGGCATCGGCGATACCGCTCAGCTCGAGCAATTCACCGACCCGGGACTCGTCGCCGGAACGGTTGCCGAGCACCCGCGCCAGATCCACCACCTCGCGAGCCGTCAGCCAGGGATCGAAGAGGGGCGTGTCGGGTAGTACGGCGATACTGTCGGTGGCTATCTCCATCGAACCCGCAGTCGCCGTACGGAGGCCGGAAAGAACCCCCAGCAGCGTTGTCTTTCCGGCACCGTTGGGGCCGACGAGCCCATAGACGGACCCGGGTTCGACGTTGAGATCGACACTGTCGAGGGCGGCAGTGGCGCCGTATGTCTTGGAGAGCCCCTGCGTCCGGATCATCATCTCGGATCGCGTCCGAAGACGAGATAGATGATCCCCCCGATGGGTATGGAGAAAAAGGCGATGATCGCCCAGGCCCACCTTGACGTCGTTGCGGTACATGTCCACCCAGCAGTAAGCCACAAAGGCGAGGGCGAGGATGAGGAGTGGCAGGATTGCGGCGAGATTCAGGTCGTCCATGGTGGTCTCCAGTTGCTACTTGTTATAGTAATTATATAACAAACCTAGTACCTGGGGTCAAGCCCGGAGTCTGGCGTACCTGGTGGCGGTATACCGCCACCAGGTACGCCAGAGCGGAAGGGTTAGGCGCTGCGCAGTGCCTCGGTGGGAGATAGCCGGGCCGCACGGATCGCCGGATAGAGCCCGGCGATCGCACCGATGAGCAATGCCGCGGCGATGCCGCCACCAATCGCCAACGGAGGAATCAGAGTGGCCCACCCCTTGATGTTGGCGTAAACGCCGGTGACCAGCCACCCCAGGGCCACCCCGCCGATCCCACCCGCAACCGACAACAGCAGAGCCTCGCCGAGAAACTGCACAGCCACGTGACGCTTGGTCGCCCCGAGAGCTCGCCTGAGACCGATCTCCGAGCGTCGCTCCAGAACCGAGATAACCATGACGTTGGCGATACCGACGCCCCCGACGAGCAGCGCCACTGCACCTAGCCCGAGGAACAGTGCGGTGAATGCATCGTCCGCAGCTTCCTTGGCCTCGAGCGCGTCCGATGGGCGAGCTACCTGCACTTCTTCAGGATTCTGCGGGTTCGCCGTCGCCGAGAGCACCCCCATCACGTCGTCGATATAGTCGGGGTCGGCTCTCACCAGAAGCGAAGTCGCAACGTTGTCGTGATCCAGATAGTCCGCGGCCGACCCGAACCCGATCAGCGCGGCTCTGTCGAGATCGGGATTGAGTTCGAACTGGTTCAAGACGCCAATCACTGTGAACCACTGCTCCCCGAGCCAGATCTGTTGGGTTCCGGTGACATCGGCTATGCCGAGTCTCTCCGCGGCAACAGAACCCAACACGGCCGTCGGATACGCCGAGGTCGCCGCATCCAGGAACTTGCCGTCGGCAACACTGCCGGCAAGCGTGTCGAGCAGGTTCACGTCCACGGCCTGTACCGTGATGCCTCCGGTCTCCCCCTCAGGGATATAGTCAGTTCTGTAGACGCTTGCGCTGACAGAACTGACCGTGCTGGTCGTCTCAACCGGGCCAATCCGGGCGATCATGGCGGCGGCCTCGTCTGGTAATTCCCCGCTCCCGAGACCGATCCCCGTACCGGCTTGCACGGTGAGAAGGTTTGTTCCCAGCCGGTCGAGCTGCGCCAACAGATCCGACTTCGAGGATTCCGATAGCCCGAGGACCCCGACCATTGCGGCGATCCCGATCATGATTCCAAGTGCCGACAGTGCGGCGCGCAACTTCCTTGTCTGGAGGCCAACGGCAGCAGTGCGAAATGCGTCGGAGCTGTGGAGCCGCGACGGCTCTAGGCCGTTCGCCATCAGCGCACCCCCGAGTCGTATTCGATCTGCCCGTCGCGCAGACCGATGGTTCGCGGGAATGCCTCGGCGATCTCTCTGTTATGGGTGATCACGACAAACGTGACACCATCGCCGTTGATCTGTCGGATCAAATCAACGATGGCGTCGCTGTTCTTTGAGTCGAGGTTGCCGGTCGGCTCATCGGCAAGCACGATCGAAGGGCTCCCGACGAGCGCCCTGGCAACAGCAACTCTCTGCCGCTCGCCGCCTGAGAGCTTCGTAGCGACATGGTCGAGCCGATGCTCCAAACCAACACGTGCCAGCGCCCGATGTGCCAGCCCGCGGCGAGTCGCCACGTTCATGCCCGTGTAGAGCAGGCCGTCGGCAACGTTGTCGAGAGCGGTATATCCGCTGAGCAGATGGAACTGCTGAAAGACAAACCCGATGTGGCGTGACCGCAACGCCGAAAGGTCCTTGTCGCTCAGATCGGCGAGGTTGTATCCGGCGACGGTCACTTCCCCCGCCGTCGGACGATCCAACGTCCCCATGATGTGCAGCAGTGTCGATTTGCCGCTGCCCGATGGGCCGACAACGCCGACCAATTCGCCTTCCGTGACGGCAAAATCTACACCCTGTAAGGCTCGCACCGGCGGGGTCGTCGGATACTCCTTCGTGACGCCGTGAAGCGACAACACAACACCCGCCCCGGGAACGGGAGCCACAGCACCCGCACTCATCGTTGTGGTCACGGAACAACCACCTGGTCGCCCACCTCGAGGCCACCGGAGGTGACCTCAACCAAGCCCTCCGCATAAAAGCCGGGCTCGACTGCAATCAACTGAGTAGCTCCGTTACCGGCATCCACCTCAACGGCATAGCCGCCCTCGGCCAGAGCAACGAGCGCCGACACCGGCACGGCCATGACATCGGCGACGGAATCGGAAACGATCTCGACATCGACGGGAGCCTCATCGAGGCCGACCGCAACGGACGGATCGGCAAGGACGATCTTCACCTCGAAGGCCGCTCCGCCCTGTTGACCTGGCGTGGCCACCGAAGCAACCGATACAACGGAACCCGGAGTGTCGGACCCGTCGGGCATCTCGATATTGACCGGCTGACCGACGGCAAGAAGTCCCTGATCGGCGGCAGGAAGATCAAAAGTCACAAACTGATCCGCAGACGAGACACCGAGCACCGGAGCGCCCGGGCCTACGGACGATCCAACCGAAGCAAGCACCTCGTTCACACGCACCATCGACGGCAGGAAAACGACCTCACCCAGGTCGATTACCCCGTCGGGATCGAGACCCGTCTCTTCCTGCCAGGCGACGACTGCTGTCTTCGTTGTGGCGTCCCAGACTCCGTCGACCTCAACCTCAAAGCCGAGCGCCGCCAACGCTTCCTCCAGCTGGAGGACATCATCACCGGCCAGGGGCTCACCCGTCGTGACAGACGCAATGGGTTGTCCCGGGCCCACCGACTGGCCGACCTCGATGGCCACACTGAGAATGTCGGCTTCCTCTGGGATGAAGATCACGTCGCCGAGTTCGACGACGCCATCGGCCTCCACCCCGAGATCCTCCTGCCATCGCTCCACCATGGTCTCGGTGTAGTCGGTGAACTCGTCGTCCACAGTGGCCCCACCGTCGGGGTCGTAGCCGAGCGCGACCAGAGCCTCTTCGAGCTGACCAACGTCATCGCCTGTCATGTTCTCGCTCAAATCACGCATCGGCCTGTAAGCGGGAACATCGCCGTACATAACGACAACCGGCTCGCCATCGACCCGATAGAGGACGTCACCTTGCTCGACGGTCTCGCCGGAGGCGACAACGTCGGTCACGACTCCCGACGCGTGGCCCGTCAACGCAAGGCTGTCTTCTGTCGGACGCAGCGCCCGAAAAGCGGGCAACTCTCCGTAGAGGAGCACGACCGGCTCATTGTCGACCGTCAGAAAGACGCCACCCTGCTCGACGAGCATCCCGACCTCGGCCGTGCTCGTGACCGTGCCCTGGACAGGGCTGTTGATGGGGTCACCTGCTTCGGTGCCAAGAACGCCGTCGTACGACTCCTCTTCGACGAGGTCGGTCCGAACGACTTGGGCGAATGACGGCGCAGAAACGGTGGCGGCGACACCATCATCCGATGAACCCCCGATCGCGGCAACCACCGCCACCGCCGCAACGGCAAGCAACGCAATGCCGACGATCCAGAGCCAGCGCGACCGCCGCCCGGTTTCGGGGATCTCGCGATCGGGGTTGCTGTCGCCGGATGGCGATCCTGTAGCCACTGGGACCTCCTGGGGTTCGGTCTCTGTCTGGATTGTGCCATCAACGCTCACGATTCCTGTCCTCCTCGACCGGCCCCCGGACCACGGAACCCGGAAATGATCTCACCACATTCCGCTTCCGCTGCGATGAAGTCGGGATCTGCCGGATCGATCTCCCCGAATGGACCGCCGCCTTCTCCTTGCCCGCCACCCGCACCGGGCCCGAGATCCGAGAGATCGGGGTCTGGCATGTCGTAACCGTTGCTGCGCATACAGGCTGCGAATTCCACCATGGTGTCCTGAATTTCCGTGATATCGAACTCGTCGCCGCCCCGTCCCAGGCTCACGCCCTCGAGGTTCTGCGCACATGTGTCCATGGCCGCTCTCATGGTTTCTCTGTCCACACCGGCGTTCGCAGCCGCTCCGCGGAACCCGCCGAACTCAACATTGCCCGCAGCATCGACGGTTGGGTCCTCGATCTCGATACCGTTCTCTCGCAGGCAAGCGGCGAGGTCGAGCATGGCCTGCTCCGAATCCACCTCGGGAGCCGGCTCGACGACATCGGAGCCCTCGCCGGCTGCTGCCTCGAGGGAAGCCACGCCATCGGAATCGCTACCGGAACATGCCGTCACCAGCATCGCAACGACGGCGAGCAACAGCATCAGTCTTGTTCTCATGTTGCTATGCCTTTCGGGTTCTGGGTGCAGTGTCGATGCCCAACCTCCGCAGTATCTGAAACCGTCCTAAGAATGGCCTGAGAAGGCCGCGACCCGCCAGCGCTACTCCGTCGAAATGCCCGGAATGCCCGGCAACTCGTCCTGACAAGCCTCGAAGGCCGGCTCGAAGTCCGGATCGGTGATGTCGAGTTCCTCGGGGAATATCTGCCCGGTCGTGGTGAGCTGAGAGAAATCGGGATCCGGCATCTCAAAGCCGTTGCTGCGCATACATGCGGCGAAGTCGAGAACCGAATCCTGGAATTCCGTCTCGAAGATGCGCTCAAATCCGAACGAGACGCCCTCCAGGAGCGAAAAACAGTTCTCGAATGCCGCCTCCAACTCGTCCTCGTCCAAATCCGCCAGCCGGCTCAGTTCTTCCAAGTCAAAGCCGACATTGCCTTCCGAGTCGATGGTTGGATCGGGGAAGTCAATGCCACCTTCACGCATACAACCGGCGAACTCGAGCACGGCTGCCTCATCTACGTCCGCCGGGCCGGCCGGCGTCTCCGCTGATTCCGACGCGGCGGTGGTGGTGACCACGTCGTCCATCGAAGCCACCCCATCCCCGCCTCCATCCTCTCCAGCACTGCATGCAGCAAGGGCAAGGACTGCAACGAGAAGCGCTGCTGCTCTGGATTTGGACACATAACCTCCGGGATTGGCCGGTTTCAGGATAAGCCGATCGACCATTTACCTCCCACGCCGGTAAGGTCGCCGCATGCTGTGCTGTGTTGGCGATCTTATCGAAGATGTAGTCGTGTGGCCCGCCGCCGCGCCGCGGCGAGGAACCGATACCCCGGCCCGCATCTTCCGGCGTCGGGGCGGAAGCGCGGCAAACGTAGCCGTGCTGGCGGCAGCCGCCGGCGGGCGCAGCAGGTTCATCGGCCAGGTCGGAGAGGACCGGCTCGGTGATCTCCTCGTCGCCGAGTTGGCAGCGGCGGGCGTCGAACCCTCCGTGATACGCAAGGGAAGGACCGGGACAATCGTCGTGCTGATAGAGGCCGACGGCGAAAGGACCATGCTTCCCGACCGAGGAGCGGCGACTCAGCTGGCCGAAGTCCCCACGGATGCTCTCGACGGCGTTACCTGGCTCCACGTACCCGGTTACTCACTCATGGTCGAGCCTCTCGGGACGACAAGCCGGGCCCTCATCGATGAGGCCCGCTCGTGCGGCAGCGCTGTCAGCATCGATGGTTCCTCGGTCGGCGTGATCACCGAGTACGGCGTCGCCAACTTCATCGACGACATCCACCATCTCCGACCCGACGTCCTTTTCTGCAATGAAGACGAAGCCGGGTTGCTCGGAGTCGGACCCGGGTCCACCCTGCCGGGTGTGAATCTGGCCGTGGTAAAGGCCGGGCCCGCGCCCGTCGCTCTCGTGACCGCCAGAAGCACCTCTTGGGTCCCCGTTCCCCCTGTGCGCGAGGTAACCGATACGACCGGAGCCGGTGACGCTTTCGCTGCCGGCTTTCTTGTTGCCACAATGGGGGGAGCCGGCCCTGTCGCCGCAACCCAGGCAGGTGTCCGGCATGCAGCCGGGCTTCTGCAGCAGCCCGGTGCTGAGGTCCGCACCGGGAAGTCACCCGCCGAGGAGAAGTAGATGCCCGAAATCAAGGTAAGTGAGGAAGTCCACGAGGCTCTGGATCACGAGCATCCGGTAGTCGGCCTGGAGAGCACCATCTTCAGCCACCTCGGGCTCCCCTCCCCGAACAACCAGGAAGCGCTGGAGCGCTGTACAGCAGCCATCCGGGCTCGGGGCGCCGTACCCGCGATCACAGCCGTGATCGATGGCGTCCCGAGGGTGGGTCTCGAGGACCACGAGATCGACCGGATCCTGGGGCCGGCACGGAAGACGGCCGAGCGCGACATCGCCGTTGCTACCGCGCAACGCTGGCAGGTCGGGGCAACGACCGTTTCCGCTTCGTTGGCATTGTGCGCAGAGGTCGGCATCGTCGTCTTTGCCACGGGAGGCATCGGTGGAGTTCACCACGGTTCGGAGACGACAGGAGACGTCAGTTCTGATCTGGGGGCCATAGCCCTCCACACGGTTGTCACAGTTTGCGCTGGAGCGAAAGCCTTCCTCGACATTCCCAAGACTCTGGAGTTTCTCGAAACAGAGTCGGTTCCGGTGCTCGGATATCAGACCGACGACTTCCCGATGTTCTACGCCCGATCATCGGGTGTGCCCGCCCCCGTCCGGGTCGAATCCCCCAATGAGGTCGCCGCAATCCTCGCTCACCGGATTCGCTGGGACCAGGGTGGCGTGCTGCTCGGCGTCCCCGTGCCCGAAGGTGCCGCGATACCCGAACACGACATTCAGGGCGCGATCGACGCCGCACTCGATCGATCACGCGACATGCGAGGAGCCGAGGTCACACCATATGTCCTCGAGCAAATCGCCCAGATCACCGAGGGACGGAGCATCCCGACGAATCTGGCGTTGGCGGAGAACAACGCATCGGTAGCGGCTGAGGTGGCCGTCGCTTTCCACAGACTCCTCAACTAGAGCGGCGACTGCACTGCGGCCAGACCCGTGCGCAGTTGACTACCGACCAGGAGACTGTTGAACAAAGGCGGTGAAGGCTCGCCGGAACAACGAAGTGCCTGCTCACGGAGCAGTCGTCGAGTCAGAACTCGCATTGTTCAGCGGGCTCCTCGAGACCCACTCCTCTGCGGTTTCGACCAGCAGTTCGCTGCATTCTGGCGATGCCCCGTCCAAGCCGCATTGGCTCGCCAGACGACCTGGATACGTGCGATTGAGCCACTCAAAATGGCTATCGAATGCCGCGGCGACCTCCGGGCTGAAAGAGAACTCCTCGAACTCGACGATGATCCCATCGGACACAACGGCGCGAACTCGCATTGAGCCCAATTGCAGATCTGGATTTGGGGCCATCCACAGGTCGTTCCATGTCGCGGTGCAAATTGCAGTGGTTTCCGCTGCGGAGCACAAGAGTGTTGTGTCGTATGCCTCGTAGGGCGCCGAGCCCGCCACAAAGACGTCGGGCGAGTCTCCCAGGCCAACCCAGGGAGCGCCGGGCGCAACAACCGACGCCGCCGCCTCGGTGGCGCCTGTCAGTGCGTTGGCGAGCCAAAACCCGAGCACCTCGTCCGGCGCCGAATCGGGCCTGACGGCCGGTGGTGGCGAGCCCGAGGTCCAACTCCTCACCGGCCTCGGCTCGACCTCGACTCCCGCTACGGTCGATAGGAAGTTGCTGTAGAACAAACCCGGATCGGGCACAGCGACCGCAACCTGCGCCGGTGTGCCGGCAGGGTCGGTAATGGTGCTCCCGAAGCTGCTGCCGGGGTCCAACCCGATTCTGAGGTTCATGTCCTCGAAAGCCGCAAGGTCTTCGCCGGCGGCGACGGCCGCCGCCAACTCGTCCCAGAGGTAGAAGCCGCCGGCGGTTGTCTGGGGAAATACCCTGATCATCGAGCTCAGGTATCGCGCAGGCTCATTCGCACCACTGGTGGCCAGGTCGATATCCCACAGACCGGGAGTGGGAACGTCGTCGGTTGCATCGAGGGGCACCAGCGTGACGGGCATGCCCGACCCGATCACAGCATCGGCGGCGGGCACGTCGATCCACAGGTTCCATTCGGCATCGGTTCCGGCAACATTGCCGGGAACCGCTACCGCCCCGCCCATGATCACGACACGAGAAATGTCATCGGTCAATCCCTGGTGTTTGTCGATGGCGCGGGCAATGTTTGTCAGCGGGGCTACGGCATAGACCACGACCGGGCTGTCTGATGCGGCGGCCGTCTCCGCAATGAGTTGATGAGCGGGCCGGGGGTCGAGGGCGGAGATCGGTGCCGGCAGCGTGAGGGCCAGAGCGTCGGCACCGGCGACGAAGGCATCGGGCCATGGGGAAGCGTGATCGGGCAGATCCGGATCGCATGCCACGGGAATGTCGCTCCGCTCGAACATCGCCAGGATGCCCAGCGTCACCTCTGCCCCGAGATCGCAGCCCGCTTCACCGGTACCCGGCAACGTAACGGCGAGCACGTCAACATCCGGATGAGAGAGCAGATAGATGAGCGCCCCCACGTCGCTGACGGTGGGGCTGTAGTCCACTATTACGGGGACGGGGTCGGCGTCGGATGAGCAGGCCGACAGCGACAGCGCCGTGATCAAGAATGCCCCAAGACCTGCTCTCCGAACCATGACCCCTCCCGACGGTGCCTAGATCGCAGGCGCCTACTCGGTGCCCTCTTCCGGGCCGCGTTGCTTGTGGAGGCGCCCTGTTTCGCCGCGAAGCGAGAACCCGGTACCTCCGCCATAGCGTGCCTGCACCACCTCAGCCAGGACCGAAATTGCCATCTCCGCCGGAGTCTCCGCCCCGATGTCCAGTCCAACGGGGCCGTAGATCGAATCGAGTTCCTCCTGAGCCCAGCCCGCCGCCGCCAGCCGCTCGAGCCGGGCACGGTGGGTGCGCCGGCTGCCGATTGCGCCCAGGTATTTGATCGGCTTGCCGTGTACTGCGGCAAACACGGGGTCCTCAAAGCGGGCGTCGTGGCTGAGTAGCACCACATAGGTGCGCCGGTCGAGCGGAATCCTGTCGAAAACGGCATCGGGCCACCCGACGACTACGCCGTCGGCGTTGGGAAACCGATCTTCGGTTGCCCACATCGGCCGGGCATCGGCGACAACGACCTTGAATCCGAGTTCCTTCGCCATCGTGGTCAGCGGCTGGGCGTTGTGCCCCGCCCCGAAGATGAGCATCTGCGGCTGTGGTGCGACCGTCTCCACGAACACCGATGTCTCCCCGTAGCTCAGGGTGCGGCTCTGTTCCCTGGACATGAGCTCACCGGCATCATCGAGTACTGACCCGGCGACCCGTTCCGGCAGTTCCCCCCAGACGATTCCGGCATCGAAGTCCACGACCGCTTTCGCCCCGAGCCCCGGACCGGCGACCACGGTGAGCACCGCTCCCAGCCGCTCATCGTTCATCAGCGTCTTGACGGCGTCGATGTGACTCATTGCCACTTCTCGATGAACACGTTGATCGTGCCGCCGCACGTGAGGCCTACCTCAAAAGCATCGTCGTCGGCAATGCCGTAGGTCACGAGTCGGGGTTCGCCGGTTGCGAGGACTTCTTTGGCGTGGAAGAAGACATCGTTTTCCACGCAGCCTCCCGAAACCGATCCCTCCATCTCACCGGCAGAAGACACGAGGAATTTCGAACCCTCCGGGCGGGGCGCCGAGCCCTTCACGCCCACCACGGTGGCGACTGCCACTTCTTTGCCCTGCTGGCGCCATTGTTCGTATATCTCGATATCGGTTCTCATCGCATCGGGAGCCTAGCGATTCCGACCTGAGCTCGGGGCGAGCCTCCAACCCAGGGTTGGCAACCGTCAAAAGGGAAGCTACGAACCCAGGGTTGGCAACCGTCAAAAGGGAAGCTACGAACCCAGGGTTGGTGTGCCCTGCTCGATGGCGGCGTCGTGTGGCAGATCCACGCGGGCCGCACGGAGCAACGCAAACGGGCTTACGTTGACAAAGTTGGCGACTCGCGACGTATAACAATCGGCATACTTCTCTACTTGCCGGGCGAAAAGGCTCTTGTCGATGCCGGACCGCATCAATGGGCCCCATGCCTCATTGCGGAGCCGCGATCCGGCGACGGCGAGCGGCATGATGTCGTCATCGAGGGCATCGAGTTGCGTTCGCAGGACCGCCAGCCGGGTCTTGTCGGCTGTGACTCCCGCCGGAAGTTCCGCATAGCCCAATCGTTCGCGCTGTAGACCGAGCCGGACGGCTGATACCTCGGCCTCTAACGATGCCTTCTCCTCCATGAGTCGACCTAACTCGGTTCCGTCGGATTGGAAGCGCTGCAGACCGTCGACTTCGCTCTCCAACTCGCGGAGGATCAGCGCCGTCCTCCATCGCAGTAGCGCCTTGGAGAAATGGACATCACCAAACAGATGGTCCCCAACGTAGAGGATCTCGTCGCCGGATAGCCCCAGGAAGTCCTCCACCTGCCGGGCGCAGCCGCCAAAGAAGACACTGCCCGGCTCGATCTCGCCCGTATGCGGCCGCAGCAGAGCGGCATCCTCATCGACAACCTTGTAGAGACTCTTGCTCAATGTGAAGAAGGACGGCTTGTCGGCGGACACAATGATCGCCTCGAAGAGGTCGCGCCAACCCATCCCGGAGGGCAAATACGGATCGAAGGCATAAGCCATGATCCGCTTCGTGTACTCCCACTCCGAGTTGGTTATCAGCATGAGCCGTTTGCCCGCATGAAACTGATCGACGAGGGCAAGTACTCCATCGGGGTCGGGATCGATGAACCTCTCGGGGTCATCGAGTATGTCTTTCTTCAGAGTTCCGTCGTTGTGGGCGGCGTCCAGCGAGGCCAGGACTGCCTGGTAGAGGCCCGGGTAGCCGACACCTCGCTCGATTTTGCCTTGGTCCAGGAGATCCACGAGTTGGGCGAACAAGCTGGCCTCCGATAGCGAGAACAGTGTGTTGATGAACTCGAAACGGTCCTCCCCGAGGTCAACCATCGTTCCCGAATATGTGCGGCGGGCTTCGTCGTAGCTGAGAAATGTGGTGCCGTGGGCAGCCCTGATCACATACCCGAAACGGGTCGCCTTGACCAGGTTGCCCTCTTCGAGGTCGATGGCGAGACCGCGGATGACCGTAGATGCGTCGAACTCAATATCCTCGACCGGCAATCCCATCTCGAGGAGATGGGCCTTGGCGTGGGCGAAGGCACGCGTCTCCCACTCATCGACGAAATAGTGGACCAGCGTGTAGTCCATGTCGTAGCCGATTGCCTTTATCGAGCGCAGGTTGATAGTGCGGTTGACAAAGATACGTCTATCCGGCGGGATCGGGCTGACGCTCACATCACACCGGCCTGTATGGGAGATACTCGGGGAACCACATCTCGCGGTCTATCCGCTCGTCGATCCCATCCATCGCCGGAGCCAGGCCTTCGGCCATCGCCTGATGTGCGACGGCCCTGGCGACCCGAGCCGACGTTGCCCGGACGTCTGATATCGACGGGTAAAGCTGCCCGGATTCAACCATCTCCGGAGTAACGGCCTCGGCCAGCGCCTTCGACGCTGCGAGGAACATCTTGTCGCTCACCCGGCGCGCCCCGGCCGCCAGCACACCGAGACCCATGCCGGGAAAGACAAATACGTTATTCGCCTGCCCGATGATGTGGGTTCGGTCGTCGCGGCGTACGGCCGGGAAGGGACTGCCGGTGGCTACCAGCGCACGCCCGTCGGTCCACTCGATTGCCCCTGCGGGGGTGACCTCGGCGTGGCTGGTGGGGTTCGAAAGCGGCATGATGATGGGACGCTCGGCGTGGAGCGCCATCCGGCGGATCATCTCCTCGGAGAATATGCCCGGTTCGCCGCTGACCCCGATCAAGACGGACGCCCTGGCGTTGCGCACAACGTCCCGCAACCCGATGGGGTAATCATCGATCTGCCAGTCCCTCACCGCTTCGAGTGGCAGCGCCAGATTCCGTTTTGAGGCAGGCAAATTGGGACGGCCCTCAACGATCAGCCCCTTGCTGTCGAGCGTCATGATCCGGGCCTCAGCCTCGATACGACCCGACCCCTCATCGACCATGGCGGTGGCGATCTGGTCCCTGATGCCGATGCCGGCGGAACCTGCCCCGACTATCACGATTCGTTGATCGGAGATCTTGCTCCCGACATGACGTGTGGCCGCCATCAATCCCGCAACCACCATGGCCGCCGTGCCCTGGATGTCATCGTTGAACGATGGAAGGGTGTCCTGATAGAGGGATAGGTTTTCGAAGCTGGTCTTGTTGGAGAAGTCTTCCCACTGCAACAACGCGTCGGGGAAGACGGTTTGTACGGCAGCGACAAACTCGGCGATCAGCTCGCTGTAGTCGTCTCCGCGCAACCGTCGCTTCCGATAGCCAACGTAGAGGGGGTCGGCAAGCAATTCCGGGTTGTTGGTGCCGACGTCCAGCGAAATTGGTATGCAGCGCGATGGGTGAATGCCGGCCGCGGCTGCATACAGCGCAAGCTTGCCAACGGGAATGCCCATGCCACCGGCACCCTGATCGCCGATGCCCAGGATGCGCTCGTTGTCGGTGACGACGATCACCGGGTTCTCGGCCTTGGGGCGACACTTGAGAACCTCGACGATGCGTCCCCGATCGCGCGGGGTCACGTACACACCGCGAGCACGGCGAAAGATCCGACTCCAGTGCCGGCACGACATGGCGACGGTCGGGGTGTAGATGATGGGAACCAGCTCTTCGAGGTTCTCTATTAGGAAGCGGTAGAAGAGAGTCTCGTTGCGATCCATGAGTCCGTTGAGATAGACGTTCTTGTCCATCTCACTCACCTTGTAGTGAATCTGATTGGCCACCCGATCGAGCTGTTCCTCAATAGGTGAAACGTGATCCGGCAGCATCCCCACCAGGCCGAAGTCCTGCCGTTCCTCCCGGGTAAAGGCGGTGCCCTTGTTGAGCCACGATGTCTTGAGAAGGGCCGCACCCCGCTGCGCAACCGGCAGGTAACGCTCACCGGTGTCAGGATCGGTTTCGACGAGGGGGAAATTGTCGCGCTTCATGGGACCACCTTACGTCTCCTCAGTACCGAGGAGGTGCCGGGCTACCCCGTCAGCGGCGGCGAAACAGCCTGCCCAGGACGAACAATGTCGCTCCCGCAGCAACACCGAGAGCAACGGCCTGCTGCGTGCCCAGGATGACCTCGGAGTTTTCGAGTGAGGCCTGAGGCGTCAACAGCACACCAATACGCGAATCGGCCACCGAAACCCCACCCCCGGCGAAGACGTTTCCGACTGCCCCGTTGGCAACCGAAAGGCTTCCGCCGACGATCATGTTCCCGCCGCCTGCCTCGCTGATAGTCACGTCGCCGCCGGCGACGAGCATGCCGCACCCGGCCTCCTTCATCGAGGCATTGCCTCCGGCCACCACGGCCAGCGCCCCAGATTCGCGCAGGTTCACGTCACCCTCGGCGCGCACCACCGGAACGAAACTCGCCGCGATATCTTCCACATTCTGTTCATCCGTCATTTGCATCTCCTGAATCTGTCTGGCCGACAATTTCCTCTATCGCGATTTCCGCGGCCTCGATGCGTGACCGGCACAAGCGAATGAGGTCTGCTGAACGCTTGACCTTCACGGCGAGCTGGTCCACATCGACTTGCTCTTGTTCTATGGCGGCGAGGATTCCCTCTAGCTCGGCGAGCGCTTCCCCGTAGCCCAATTCGTCAGCCATTCGTTACCTCCTCGTCTGCCGAAACGACACTTGTGATCTCTCCGGCTGCGACCGTCGTACGGAGAACGGAGCCAGCCGCTACATCGCCGGGATCGGTCACCAAGTTGCCTGCGACGTTCCTCGTGATGGACCACCCCCTGGCGAGAACCATCGCTGGATCGAGCAAGCTGAGGCGACGATCCAGGTCCTCGAGACGAGCCGTCGCCATCGACGTCGCCCGGTCGGCCGACGACTGTACTGACATCGTCAACCTATCCAGTTCAGAAGTTGCGGCCAAAAGCTGGTGCTGAGCGGCACGGTGCAGATGAGTCGACACGTCGTCCGTACGCCGTCGTTGATGCGCAAGCAACGCCCGTCCGGCGCGACCAACTCGCTCTTCTGTGCGTATCAACGAACGCACCGCCTGGCTTCCGGCCGCCGCCGCCGACCGCTGGAGACGGGATGTCGCGTGATCGAGCAGCGCCGACGCCAGCGCCAACCTGGATCCGGCGGCCCGCGCCGATGCCGCGGCAACTCGATCCAGCGCAGCGACAAAGCTAGCGACCGCTCCGACGAGGCCGGCGGCACAGGCTGTGGGCGTCTTGTAGTTGCGAGCAACCAGATCGGCCACAGACACGTCTATCTCATGCCCGATTCCCGTCAATACCGGTATAGGACACTCCGCAATGGCAAGCGCTATCGCCTCTGCATCGAAGGCCGCCAGGTCGGTCTGCGCCCCACCCCCGCGCACGAGCGCGATGACATCAACGACTCTCCCGCCGAGAACCCCGAGGGCTCCAACAACGTCGGCCACGGCATCCGGTCCCTGCACACGGGCATCCACGACTCCGACCTCCCAGGCGTAGCCGGATCGTGCCAACTCATCGACGAAGTCAGCGTGAGCGGCACTTCCGACACTGGTGATGAGTCCGACCCGCAGCGGAACCGGTGCCACCGGTATCGCAGAATTCATTTCGAGCAGGCCCCGCGCCTGCAGGCTGCGGATCAACCGTTCCCGTTCGGCGGCGAGTTTGCCGACGGTGAAGTCGGTGTCGATCCATGTCATGCGGAGTTGTACCGTCCCCCGCGCTGCGTAATGCGAGATGCGTCCCCGGATACGAACCTCCACCCCGTCGGTCATGCGGACGGCGCCGGATCGAGCAAGTACACGGTTGACTGCGATCTTGTCGGACTGAAACAGGGTCACCGGAAGCATCGCGGTTGCATTGTCGTCCGTCTCCGGATCGACAAGGGTGAAGTAGACATGCCCGGAGCTCGCCCTGCTCAGGTCGCGTATCTCCCCTTGCACCCATATCTCGTCCGGGAAGGCTCGCGACACCGCCTGACCGACGACGGCGGCAACTTCCGGCACCGTGTATGTAGTCCGATCCATCCCCCGAAACTACACGCCTACCCGGACATGAAGACGATGTCCGCGGCAAGCCGCAACTGCCCGGGCCTTCACCCCGGCTAACTTGACCACCTAATGACCACACTCCGATCCAAAGTGAGGCAGGCCCTCAACTCGCGGGGCCACACGGCGTTTCTGGCTGCCGCGCTCGTTATCGGTGTGCTGGTCGGGCTGGCGGTGGTTCTGCTGGTCGTCCTCGTCGAAGGGGCGACCCGGGCATCGGAGTGGGTTCACGAGACGGTGCGCAACCCGCACCTCGCCTTCTTCATCACCGTTCCCGTCGGACTCATGATCGCCTGGCTCCTGGCGCATCGGTTTTCGAAGAACATCGAAAGCGGCGGGGTCACCGAGACCATATCGGCAGTCGGGCTCAGGGCCGGATATCTCTCGACACGGACGATCTTCCCCAAGATCGCCAGCACGGCCGCCACGCTCGGCGGCGGTGGCAGCGGTGGACGAGAGGGCCCGATCGTCATGATCGGCGCCGCCATTGGTTCCTCGCTCTCTCGCTACACCAGATTCAGCGAGGACCGGATCCGCAGCCTGGTTGCCGCAGGAGCCGGCGCCGGTATCGGCGCAACCTTCAACGCTCCTATCGCCGGAATGCTCTTTGCCATGGAGGTGATCCTCGGGAATCTGGCCATCCGGCATCTCAATGCCGTCGTCGTTGCTTCCGTGGTCGCCGCCGTTACCACCCACACCCTCTTGGGCGAGGAGCAAATCCTGTCGTCTCCCGGCGGCAGCCTCGAAGACCCCCGCGAACTCCTCCTATATCTGGTGCTTGGCCTGATTGCGGTGGGTGCCGGGCTGCTCTTCGTTCGCATCCTGACGTGGGTGGGCGACCTGAAGGAACGCTATTCGTTCCCCGATTGGACCCGACCCCTCGCCGCCGGAGTGCTGGTTGCGACCATCGGCCTTGTGGACGACCGCGCCCTCGGAACCGGACAGAGCTTCCTCGCCGGCCACTACGGGGAGAATCGGCGCGCCGTTCGGCTGAGCCCTCGCAGTCGGTACAACGTCGCCTGCGCACTGTCCCTCTTCGCAGCCCACCTCAAAGCGCAGGGAGAGGAACCGAAGCCGGTCGAAGCGCCGGCCGTCACGCTCCTGATCTCGGCACTGCGCGCTAGCTGGCGGCTGCGAGACAACTTCTGGAAGCAGGACGGCACGCTCAATGACACGTCTCTCGCTC